>CAZEYA010000021.1:0-35341 GCA_964516515.1 uncultured Kineosporiaceae bacterium
GTCGTCGACGACCTGGGCGACGATGTGCCGCAGGGACCGCGTGACGACCAGCCGGGGCCGGGTCTGCGTTCCGGTGACGTGCTTGCGTACCCGGGCGTGGCGGCGGGACCGGGCAGCGATCCGGCTGCGCCCGCCGTGGCGGGAGCTGCGTTCGACAACGGTGGGCATTACTTCTTACCAGCCTTCCCGGCCTTGCGGCGGACCACTTCGCCCTCGTAGCGCACGCCCTTGCCCTTGTAGGGCTCCGGCGGGCGGATCTTGCGGATGTTGGCCGCGACCTCTCCGACCTGCTGCTTGTCGATGCCCTTCACCGAGAACCGGGTGGGGTTCTCGACGGTGAAGGAGATCCCCGCCGGCGGTTCGACGATCACGGGGTGGCTGAACCCGAGCGCGAACTCCAGGTTGGAGCCGCGGGCGATGACGCGGTAACCGGTGCCGTGGATCTCGAGCTTGCGCTCGTAGCCGGTGTTGACGCCGATCACCATGTTGGCGATGAGGGTGCGGGTCAGGCCGTGCAGCGACTTCGACATCCGCTCGTCGTTGGGCCGCGCCACGGTCAGTGCGCCGTCCTGCGCCGCCACGGTGATGGGCTCCGCGACGGTGTGCCGCAACGAGCCCCTGGGGCCCTTGACGACGACCTCACGGCCGTCCAGGTCGATACTGACGCCACCGGGGATGGCGACGGGCATGCGTCCGATTCGAGACATCAGGCTTCTCCTCTCACCAGACGTAGGCGAGGACTTCCCCGCCCACCCCTCGCTTGGCGGCCTGCTTGTCTGTCAGCAGGCCGGTCGAGGTGGACAGGATGGCGATGCCGAGGCCACCCAGGACGCGCGGCAGATTGGTCGACTTCGCGTACACCCGCAGCCCTGGCTTGCTGACCCGCCGAAGCCCGGCGATGGAACGCTCCCGCGAGGGACCGAACTTCAGCGCGATCTCCAGGGTCCGGCCCACTTCCGCGTCGGCCACCGTGAAGGAGGCGATGTAGCCCTCCTGCTTGAGGATCTCGGCGATGTTGACCTTGAGCTTGCTGTAGGGCATGGCGACACTGTCGTGGTACGCGGAATTCGCATTGCGCAACCGCGTCAACATGTCCGCGATCGGGTCGGTCATTGTCATGTGATCACCAACTACTCTTCGTGACACCGGGCAGTTCGCCACGATGCGCCATCTCGCGCAGGCAGATCCGGCACAGGCCGAACTTGCGGTACACCGCGTGCGGCCGACCACAGCGCTGGCAGCGCGTGTAGCCGCGAACGGCGAACTTGGGCTTGCGCTTGGCCTTCTCCTTGAGGGCGGTCTTCGCCATCTCTCGCTCAGCTCTCCTTGAAGGGGAAGCCCAGCTTGCGGAGCAGGCTGCGGCCCTCGTCGTTGGTGGTGGCAGTGGTCACGACCGTGATGTCCATGCCGCGGACCCGGTCGATACGGTCCTGGTCGATCTCGTGGAACATCGACTGCTCGGTCAGTCCAAAGGTGTAGTTGCCGCGCCCGTCGAACTGCTTGGGCGACAGGCCGCGGAAGTCCCGGATCCGGGGCAGCGCCACGGACAGCAGCCGGTCGAGGAACTCCCACATCCGGTCACCGCGCAGCGTGACGTGGGCACCGATCGGCATGCCCTCGCGCAGCTTGAACTGGGCGATGGACTTGCGAGCCCGGGTGACCTGCGGCTTCTGGCCGGTGATCGAGGCGAGATCGCGGATCGCGCCCTCGATGAGCTTGGAGTCGCGGGCCGCCTCCCCGACGCCCATGTTCACCACGATCTTGACCAGCCGCGGGGTCTGCATCGCGTTGCCGTAGGAGAAGTCCTCACGCAGCGATGGCGCGATCTCCTCGGCGTAGCGCACCTTGAGGCGCGGCCGGACGCGCGCGTATGACGAAGTAGCAGTGGTGGTGGTCTCGTCGGTCGTCGTCATGAGATGTCCTCACCGGAGCCGCGGGCGATCCGCACCCGGACCGTGCGCTCCCGGCCGCCCCGCTCGGCGGTCTCCAGCCGGATCCCGATACGGGTCGGCTTCTTCGTCTTGGGGTCCACCAGGGCCACGTTGCTGGCGTGGATCGGGGCCTCGGTGTGGACCAGGCCACCGGCACGGTTGGCACCCGAGGCGCTCTGACCGGGCTTGACGTGCTTGGTCACGCGGTTCACGCCCTCCACCGTTACCCGGTTGGTCAACGCGTTGATGGCGATGACCCGGCCGGTCTTGCCACGGTCACCGCCGCGCGAGGCGCGGGTGCCCGCGATGACCTGCACCAGGTCACCCTTCTTCAGGCGCATCCGGATCGGCTTGGCCGGCTTGGGCAGTTGCTTCTTGACGGCCATCTCAGAGCACCTCCGGGGCCAACGAGATGATCTTCATGAACTTCTTGTCCCGCAGCTCACGGCCGACCGGGCCGAAGATGCGGGTACCACGGGGGTCGCCGTCCGGCTTGATGATCACGGCGGCGTTCTCGTCGAACTTGATGTACGAGCCGTCCGGCCTACGGCGCTCCTTGACGGTGCGCACGATGACGGCTTTGACGACGTCGCCAGACTTCACGTTGCCACCGGGGATGGCGTCCTTGACCGCGGCGACGATGATGTCGCCGATGCCGGCGTAGCGGCGGCCGGAGCCGCCCAGCACCCGGATGCACAGGATTTCCTTGGCACCGGTGTTGTCCGCGACGCGCAGCCGCGATTCCTGCTGGATCATGTGAGGGTCATCTCCGTACTCACTTGGCCTTCTCGAGGATCTCCACCACGCGCCAGCGCTTGCTGGCCGACAGCGGTCGGGTCTCCATGATGAGGACGAGGTCGCCGACGCCCGCCACACTGTTCTCGTCGTGGGCCTTGACCCGGCTGGTCCGGCGCAGGACCTTGCCGTACAGCGGGTGCTTGACCCGGTCCTCGACGGTGACGACGACGGTCTTCGTCATCTTGTCGCTGACCACCAAACCACGTCGGGTCTTGCGGTGTCCGCGGTCCTCAGCGGCCGTGTCTTCCTCGGCAGCCGACAGCGACGCGCGGTTGGTCGTGCCGAGCACCGTCTCCTCGGCCTTCGCGCCGGCGGCACGGTCCGGGGTCGCGGGTGTCTCGACCGCGACGTCGGCCACGGTCTCGTCGGTCGCAGTCTCGGCGGTCGCGGTCTTCGATGTGCTGCTCACGAGCCCACCTCCTGGGTGCTGATCCCGAGCTCGCGCTCGCGCATGATCGTGTAGAGCCGGGCGATGTCCCGGCGGACCGCCTTGAGCCTGCCGTGGCTCTCCAGCTGGCCGGTGGCCGAGGCGAACCGCAGGTTGAACAGTTCCTCCTTGGCCTTGCGCAGCTCCTCGACCAGCCGGTCGTCGTCGAAGGTCCGCAGGTTGGCCGAGTACAGGTCGGCGCTTCCGATGGCCATCAGGCCTCGCCTCCCTCTCTGGTCACGATGCGGCACTTCATCGGCATCTTGTGCATGGCACGGGTCAGGGCGTCGCGGGCGACCTTCTCGTTGGGGAAGGCCAGCTCGAACATCACCCGGCCCGGCTTGACGTTGGCGATCCACCACTCCGGCGAGCCCTTGCCCGAACCCATCCGGGTCTCCGCGGGCTTCTTGGTAATGGGCCGGTCCGGGTAGATGTTGATCCACACCTTGCCACCGCGCCGGATGTGACGGGTGATGGCGATACGGGCGGACTCGATCTGCCGGTTGGTGACGTACCCGTGCTCCAGGGCCTGCAGGCCGTAGTCGCCGAAGGTCACCGCCGTGCCGCCGGTGGCGTTGCCGCGCCGGGACGGGTGATGCTGCTTGCGGTGCTTGACACGTCGTGGGATGAGCATGCTCGTCAGCCCTCCGTCGGATTCGTCGGCGTGTCGGCAGCGGCCTGCACGGCCGCCGCTTCGACGGCAGCAACGGCCGCGGCCTCGTTCGCGGCCGCCGAGGGGGCTGACGGCGCTGCGGAGCCGCCATCGGTCTGGCGACGCGGCGGACGGCGGTCGCCGCCGTCGCGGCCGCCACGCTCACCCCGGTCGCGATCGCTGCGGGGGCGCTGCGGCGCACTGGCCTGCTCGCGAGCCAGCTCGCGTGCGGTCTTGTCGCCGTGGTAGAGCCAGACCTTGACGCCGATTCGCCCGAAGGTGGTCCGGGCCTCCTGGAAGCCGTAGTCGATGTTGGCGCGCAGCGTGTGCAGCGGCACCCGGCCCTCCCGGTAGAACTCCGAGCGGCTCATCTCCGCGCCGCCGAGGCGGCCCGAGCACTGCACCCGGATCCCCTTGGCGCCGGCCCGTTGCGCTGACTGCATGCCCTTGCGCATCGCCCGGCGGAAGGACACCCGGCTGGACAGCTGCTCGGCAATGCCGAGCGCGACGAGCTGCGCGTCAGCCTCCGGGTTCTTGACCTCGAGGATGTTCAGCTGGACCTGCTTGCCGGTCAGCTTCTCCAGCTCGCTGCGCAGCCGGTCGGCCTCCGCGCCGCGGCGACCGATGACGATCCCGGGACGCGCGGTGTGCAGGTCGACGCGGACCCGGTCGCGGGTGCGCTCGATCTCCACCCGGCTGATCCCCGCGCGGTCCATGCCCTTGGTCATGAGCCGCCGGATCTGGACGTCCTCGTTCACGTAGTCGCGGTAGCGCTGGCCCTTGGAGGTGGAGTCCGCGAACCATCGCGAACGGTGCTCGGTGGTGATGCCGAGCCGGAACCCGAAGGGGTTGACCTTCTGACCCATCAGCGGGCCCTCCTGTTCGCTGAGCGGACCGAGCCGCCGGTGGCGCGCCTGGCTGGGGCGGTCACCACCTCGTCGCGTTCCGGCGCCGAGACGACGACCGTGATGTGGCTGGTCCGCTTGCGGATCCGGAAGGCCCGGCCCTGCGCGCGCGGCTGGAACCGCTTGAGAGTGGGGCCCTCGTCGACGAAGGCGGTGCTGACGACCAGCGATCCCTCGTCGAAACGCTCGTTGAGCTCATCGGCGGCGAACCGCGCGTTGGCGATGGCGCTCTCGACGACCTTGCGGACCGGCTCGCTGGCGGCCTGCGGCGCGAACCGCAGGATCTCCACCGCGGCGGTCGCCGGCTTGCCGCGGACGAGGTCGATGACCCGTCGGGCCTTCATCGGGGTGACGCGCACGTAGCGCGCCTGTGCACGAGCTTCCATCAGCGGCGCCGGCCCTTCCGGTCGTCCTTCTCGTGGCCACGGAAGGTTCGGGTGGGCGCGAACTCACCAAGCTTGTGGCCGACCATCGCCTCGGTGATGAACACCGGGACGTGCTTGCGGCCGTCGTGCACAGCAATGGTGTGACCGAGCATGTCGGGGATGATCATGGACCGGCGTGACCAGGTCTTGATGACGTTCTTGGTGTTGGCGCCGTTCTGGACGTCCACCTTCTTCATGAGGTGGTCGTCGACGAACGGCCCCTTCTTCAAGCTGCGCGGCATCGGGTCGACTCCTCTCAGCGCTTCTTGCCGGCAGAGCGGCGGCGGACGATCTGACGGTCTGATTCCTTGTTGGGCCGGCGGGTGCGGCCCTCCTTCTGACCCCACGGACTGACCGGATGACGGCCACCGGAGGTCTTGCCCTCACCACCACCGTGCGGGTGGTCGATCGGGTTCATCGCGACGCCTCGCACCGTGGGCCGCTTGCCCTTCCAGCGCATTCGGCCGGCCTTGCCCCAGTTGATGTTCGACTGCTCGGCATTGCCGACCTCGCCGACCGTGGCGCGGCAGCGGACGTCGACGTTGCGGATCTCGCCGGACGGCATCCGCAGTTGTGCGTTGCCGCCCTCCCGAGCGACGAGGCGGACGCTGGTCCCGGCTGAGCGGGCGATCTTGGCGCCGCCGCCTGGCTTCAGCTCGACGGCGTGGATGACGGTGCCGACCGGGATGTTGCGCAGCGGGAGGCTGTTGCCGGGCTTGATGTCGGCGCCCGCGCCGTTCTCGATGACGTCGCCCTGCTTGAGCCGGTTCGGAGCGAGGATGTAGCGCTTCTCGCCGTCGACGTAGTGCAGGAGCGCGATGCGGGCGGTCCGGTTGGGGTCGTACTCGATATGGGCGACCTTCGCGTTGACGCCGTCCTTGTCGTGGCGACGGAAGTCGATGAGTCGGTAGGCACGCTTGTGGCCGCCGCCCTGGTGGCGTGTCGTAACCCGCCCGGTGTTGTTGCGGCCACCGTTCTTGGTCAGCGGGCGCAGCAGCGACTTCTCCGGTGTGGACCGCG
The DNA here is from genome assembly GCA_964516515.1 of uncultured Kineosporiaceae bacterium. Lineage (GTDB taxonomy): Bacteria > Actinomycetota > Actinomycetes > Actinomycetales > JBBAYJ01 > JANNOG01. Next base: position 6,159 of record CAZEYA010000021.1, read on the forward strand.
TGATCTCCACGAAGTCGGCGACGGAGGAGCCGCGCCGGCCCGGCGTCGTCGGGGAATACTTTCGAATACCCATGTCCGGCTCAGCTCCCCGGTCCGGTGAAGATGTCGATCGTGCCCTCGGCGAGGGTGACGATGGCCCGCTTGGTGTCCTTGCGCCGTCCGGTGCCGCTCTTGGTGCGACGCGTCTTGCCGGGCCGGTTCATGACGTTGACGCCGTTGCGCGCGACCTTGACGCCGAAGATCTTCTCGACGGCGATCTTGATCTCGGTCTTGTTGGCGCGCGGGTCGACGATGAACGTGTACTTGCCCTCTTCGTGCAGGCTGTACGACTTCTCGCTGACGACCGGCTTGATCAGGATGTCGCGGGGATCTTTGCCGATGTTGTAGGGCTCGCGCCCCACGACCTCGTCACCGCCCTTGGTCAGGTCGACGGTCATGACGTCTCCTTCTCCAGGGTGACCCCTGCCGAGGTCTTCACCGGGCCACGACTGATACCGACCTCGGCCCGGGCGAGGAACTCCTCCAGCGCCGCGCGGGTGAAGACGATCTCGTCGCTGCACAGCACGTCGTAGGGGTTGAGCTGGTCGGGCCAGAGCACGTGCAGGTCCGGGATGTTGCGTACGCTCTTCTGCGTCGTGTCCTCGGTGCGCGAGACGACCAGCAGCAGGTTGCGCCGGGTGGCGATGTCCGCCAGCACCTTTGACGCGGCCTTGGTCGAGGGCGCGCCGTCGATGCCCAGCTCGGCCACGACGTGGATCCGGCCGTGCCGGGCCCGGTCTGACAGCGCTCCGCGCAAAGCGGCGGCCTTCATCTTCTTGGGCGTGCGCTGGACGTAGCTGCGCGGCTGCGGGCCGTGGACGACGCCACCGCCGACGAACTGCGGCGCCCGGGTCGAGCCCTGCCGGGCACGGCCGGTGCCCTTCTGCCGATACGGCTTCTTGCCGCCACCGCTGACCTCGCCACGGGTCTTGGTCGAATGCGTCCCCTGCCGCGCCGCCGCGAGCTGCGCAACCACGACCTGGTGGATCAGCGGGACGTTCGTCTGAGTGCCGAACACGGTCGCCGGCAGGTCCACCGACCCGGCCTCGGAGCCGTCACCGGCCCGCACCGCCAGCGTCAGGGTCGTCTCGCGCCCGGACTGGTCCGTCGCACTTGCCGTCGTCGTGGTCGTGTCGTCGCTCATGACCGCACCGCCACGGGCAGACCCTTGGCAGCGGTCTTGATCAGGACGACGCCGTTGCGGGGACCGGGCACCGCGCCCTTGACCAGGATGTAGCCGCGCTCGGTGTCGACCGCCTGGATCGTCAGGTTCTGCGTGGTCTGCCGGTCCACGCCCATCCGGCCGGCCATCCGCACACCCTTGAAGACCCGGCCCGGGGTGGCGCACGCGCCGATGGAGCCGGGCGAGCGGTGCTTACGCTGCACGCCGTGGCCTGCGCCGAGGCCCTTGAAGCCGTGTCGCTTCATGACGCCGGCAGTCCCCTTGCCCTTGGTGGTGCCGACCACGTCGACGACGTCACCGGCGGCGAAGGTGTCCAGCGACAGCTCCTGACCGAGGCTGAACTCGGCGGCGTCGGAGGTTCGAACCTCCACCAGGTGACGCCGCGGCGGCACCCCGGCCCGCTCGAAGTGGCCCGTCATGGGCTTGTTGACCTTGCGCGGATCGATCGCGCCGAAGGCCAGCTGGACGGCCGAATACCCCGCTTCCGCTGCGGCCTTGACGTCGGTGACGACGTTGCCGGCGGCGGATACCACGGTCACCGGGACGAGCCGGTTGTTCTCGTCCCAGACCTGGGTCATCCCCAGCTTGTGCCCGAGGAGGGCACGCACCTGCCTGTCGTTGGTCACGATGAGTCCCTAGAGCTTGATCTCGATGTCGACGCCTGCCGGCAGATCGAGCCGCATCAGCGAGTCCACCGTCTTGGGCGTCGGGTCGAGGATGTCGATGAGCCGCTTGTGGGTGCGCATCTCGAAATGCTCGCGGCTGTCCTTGTACTTGTGCGGGCTGCGGATCACGCAGTAGACGTTCTTCTCGGTCGGCAGCGGAACCGGGCCGGCGACGCTGGCGCCGGTCCGGGTGACGGTCTCGACGATCTTGCGCGCCGATGAATCGATGACCTCGTGGTCATAGGCCTTGAGCCGGATGCGGATCTTCTGCCCCGCCATGCCACTGCCTTCTCTCTGTCGTTTACTGAGATCGCTTCGACTCTGATGTGCTGCTCACGCCGAACCACGCGGTCGGGTGTGTCGGATCCGTGGACAGACCCGAGCGGTGGGGAGATGATTCAGGGAAGTGGTGCGGGCTCACACGCGCCCGCAGGCAACCGCTACAGAATGCCAGAGACTCCGGGCTGAGCAAAATCCTGAGCCGGATCCACTCCGATGGAACGGGCCCGGCCGGTCGCCCTGTCGAGCGGCCGGCCGGGTCCGGGTCACTTGAGGATCTTGACGACCCGGCCGGCGCCGACGGTCCGGCCACCCTCGCGGATGGCGAACCGGAGGCCCTCTTCCATGGCGATGGGCTGGATGAGGGTGACGGTCATCTCGGTGTTGTCGCCGGGCATGACCATCTCGGTGCCCTCAGGCAGCGTGATGACACCGGTGACGTCGGTGGTGCGGAAGTAGAACTGCGGCCGGTAGTTCGAGTAGAACGGGTTGTGACGGCCACCCTCGTCCTTCGACAGGATGACGACCGTGGCCTCGAACTCGGTGTGCGGCGTGATCGAGCCCGGCTTCACGACGACCTGGCCGCGCTCGACGTCCTCACGCTTGATGCCGCGAAGCAGCAGGCCGACGTTCTCGCCCGCGCGGGCCTCGTCGAGCAGCTTCCGGAACATCTCGACACCGGTGACCGTCGTCTTGGTGGAGGTCGGCTTGATACCGACGATCTCGACCTCCTCGTTGACCTTGAGGATGCCGCGCTCGACGCGGCCGGTGACGACCGTGCCACGACCGGTAATCGTGAAGACGTCCTCGATCGGCATGAGGAACGGCAGGTCGACGGCGCGCTCGGGCTCCGGGATCGCGGTGTCGACCGCATCCATGAGCTCCAGCAGCTTGTCGCCCCACTCCTTGTCGCCCTCGAGCGCCTTGAGCGCCGAGACGCGGATCACGGGTAGGTCGTCGCCGGGGAACTCATAGTGCGACAGCAGCTCGCGGACCTCGAGCTCGACGAGCTCGAGGATCTCCTCGTCGTCGACCATGTCGGCCTTGTTCAGTGCCACGACGATGTAGGGCACGCCGACCTGGCGGGCGAGCAGCACGTGCTCCTTGGTCTGCGGCATCGGGCCGTCGGTGGCGGCGACCACGAGGATCGCGCCGTCCATCTGGGCCGCACCGGTGATCATGTTCTTGATGTAGTCGGCGTGACCGGGGCAGTCGACGTGCGCGTAATGCCGGGTCTCGGTCTGGTATTCGACGTGCGCGATCGAGATCGTGATGCCGCGCTCGCGCTCCTCGGGAGCCTTGTCGATCGAGTCGAACGGGCTCGCCTGGTTTAGGGTGGGGTACTTGTCGTGCAGCACCTTGGTGATCGCCGCGGTCAGCGTCGTCTTGCCATGGTCGATGTGACCGATGGTGCCGATGTTGACGTGCGGCTTGGTCCGCTCGAACTTCGCCTTCGCCACGGGGGTCCTCCTGGTGGTTGTATCCGGTTCGCTGGCCGGGTGTCTGTCCGGTTGTCTCGTGAGTGTGGTGCGGGTGGTGCGCGAGCTGTTTACTCGCCGCGGACCTTCTTGACGATCTCGTCCGCGACGTTCCGAGGGACCTCGGCGTAGGAGTCGAACTGCATGCTGTACATCGCCCGGCCCTGGGTGCGTGACCGCAGGTCGCCGACGTATCCGAACATCTCCGACAGTGGCACCTGCGCCCGGACTAGCTTGGCGCCGGAGATGTCCTCCATGGCCAGGATGTGGCCACGGCGGCTGTTGAGGTCGCCGATCACGTCGCCCATGTAGTCCTCGGGCGTCCGGACCTCGACGGCCATGATCGGTTCGAGCAGGACGGGGTCCGCTCGGCGCGCCGCCTCCTTGAAGCCGGCAGTGCCCGCGATCTTGAAGGCGAGCTCGGAGGAGTCGACGTCGTGCGCGGAGCCGTCGGTCAGCGTCGCCTTGACCCCGACCATCGGGTACCCGGCGAGCACACCGACCTGCATCGCATCCTGGAAACCGTGGTCGACGCTCGGGATGTACTCGCGCGGCACCCGGCCACCGGTGACCGAGTTCTTGAACTCATACGTCACGCCGTCCTCGGCATCGGTCAGCGGCTCGATGTTGAACTGGATCTTCGCGAACTGCCCCGAGCCACCCGTCTGCTTCTTGTGGGTGTAGTCGTGCTTGATGACGGCGCGACGGATCGTCTCGCGGTAGGCCACCTGCGGCTTGCCGACGTTGGCCTCGACCCGGAACTCGCGGCGCATCCGGTCGACGAGGATGTCGAGGTGCAACTCGCCCATTCCCTTGATGATCGTCTGGCCGGTGTCCTGGTCGAGCTCGACCTGGAACGTCGGGTCCTCGTCGGCCAGCCGCTGGATGGCCAGTGACAGTTTCTCCTGGTCGCCCTTGGTCTTCGGCTCGATGGCGACGCTGATGACCGGGTCGGGGAAGGTCATCGACTCCAGCACGACCTGGTTGGCCGGGTCGCACAGCGTGTCGCCGGTGGTCGTGTCCTTGAGGCCGATCATGGCGTAGATGTGGCCGGCGCGCGCCTCGTCGACCGGGTTCTCCTTGTTGGCGTGCATCTGGAACAGCTTCCCGATGCGCTCCTTCTTGCCCTTGGTGGCGTTGACCACCTGGGCGCCGGCGTCGACTCGGCCCGAGTAGACCCGGACGTAGGTCAGCTTGCCGAAGAACGGGTGAGCGGCGATCTTGAACGCCAGCGCCGAGAACGGGGCGTCGGCTGCCGGCGGGCGTTCGACGAGGGTCTCCTCGTGGTTCACGGCATGACCGTGGATCGAGCCGACGTCCAGCGGGGTCGGCAGGTAGTCGAGCACCGCGTCGAGCACCTGCTGCACGCCCTTGTTCTTGAACGCCGACCCGCACAGTACGGGGTAGATCTCGCTGGCCACGGTCATCTTGCGGATCGCGGCCTTGATCTGGGCGACCGACGGCTCCTCGCCACCGAGGTAGAGCTCCATGATCTCGTCGTCCGCGTCCGCGACCGTCTCGATCAACGCCTGGCGGTATTCCGCGACCTGGTCGACCATGTCGTGGGGGACCTCTTCGGTCGCGTAGTCCTCGCCCTTCTTGGTGTCCCCGCGCCAGGTGTAGGCGCGATTCTCGACGAGGTCGACGACGCCGACGAACTCGGATTCCGACCCGATCGGCAGCTGGATCGGCAGCGGCTTGGCGCCGAGCCGCTCGATGATCGTGCGTACCGTGAAGTAGAAGTCGGCGCCGAGCTTGTCCATCTTGTTGACGAAGCAGATGCGCGGCACGTCGTACTTGTCGGCCTGGCGCCAGACCGTCTCCGACTGCGGCTCCACGCCCTCCTTGCCGTCGAAAACGGCGACCGCGCCGTCGAGGACACGCAGTGAGCGCTCGACCTCGACCGTGAAGTCGACGTGACCGGGCGTGTCGATGATGTTGATCTGCGTGCCCTGCCAGAAACAGGTGGTGGCGGCGGAGGTGATGGTGATGCCCCGCTCCTGCTCCTGCTCCATCCAGTCCATGGTGGCGGCGCCGTCGTGAACCTCACCGATCTTGTAGTTGATACCGGTGTAAAACAGGATGCGCTCGGTCGTCGTGGTTTTGCCAGCGTCGATGTGCGCCATGATCCCGATGTTGCGGACCTTGGTGAGGTCCGTCAGGACGTCCTGAGCCACGATGAGACCTTTCTGTCCTCAGTTGGAACGAAGAATGAGCGGACTACCAGCGGTAGTGCGCGAAAGCCTTGTTGGACTCGGCCATCTTGTGCATGTCCTCGCGGCGCTTGACCGCCGCACCGAGGCCGTTGCTGGCGTCGAGCAGCTCGTTCATCAGCCGCTCGGTCATGGTCTTCTCGCGGCGGGCGCGGGAGTAGGTGACCAGCCAGCGCAGCGCGAGCGTCGTGGAGCGCGCCGGGCGGACGTCGACCGGCACCTGATAGGTCGACCCACCGACCCGGCGGGAGCGCACCTCCAGCGCCGGCTTGACGTTGTCCAGAGCCCGCTTGAGCGTGATGACGGGGTCGTTGCCGGTCTTGGCCCGGCAGCCTTCCAGCGCGCCATAGACGGTCCGCTCGGCGACCGACTTCTTGCCGTCGAGCAGGATCTTGTTGACCAGCTGCGTGACCAGCGGGGAGTTGAAGACCGGGTCGACGACCAGCGGTCGCCGCGGCGCGGGGCCCTTGCGGGGCATCAGCTCTTCTCCTTCTTCGCGCCGTAACGCGAGCGTGCCTGCTTGCGGTTCTTGACACCCTGGGTGTCCAGTGAACCGCGGACGATCTTGTATCGAACGCCGGGCAGGTCCTTCACCCGGCCACCACGCACCAGCACCATCGAGTGCTCCTGCAGGTTGTGCCCGACGCCCGGGATGTAGGCGGTGACCTCGATGCCGTTGCTCAGCTTGACGCGGGCGACCTTGCGCAGCGCGGAGTTGGGCTTCTTCGGCGTCGTCGTATATACGCGCGTGCAGACGCCACGGCGCTGGGGTGACCCCTTGAGCGCCGGGGTCTTGCTCTTCTCCGGCTTGGCCTGGCGGCCCTTGCGGACCAGTTGCTGAATCGTGGGCACCGCTGTCCTTCGTTCCTCTCGACAATGATCGCTGGGCGTGTCAGGTGTGGTCGCCTGCGACCGATCCGCGACCCACGCGGTCGGGTGTGTCGTGTGTGCCGCCACGCGCCTGTCCCCTTTGGGAGGGTAGGGATCGTGGCCTGTCGGGGTCCGACGGGCATGCACGAACACCCGGAACGCCGGGCGACCGATGAAGCGTACCCAGCGCAGCGCTCCCGGTCAAAGCAGGCCGACCACGTCTCGCCGGGGCGCAGCCCACACCCTGCCCTGCTGCAGTGACGACCGATCGATGATCCACCTACCGGATCGACGATAGGTCCTCAGGACGACCTCGGACTCGATCGAGTTGACCATGACTTACGCTCCGCTCATACCGAGGAGGCGGCAAATGAGTGTGTGGCAGGTCCGCGATTTCGAGCCGGAGGACCTCGGTCGCGCGGTGGAGATCGACATCGCCGCTGCCCCGCGGGACGAGACGCCGGTCTTCGACCTGTCCGAGGTGGTGGAAGCAGTGCGGGATCGCCACCCGACCGTGGTGGCAGTCAGCGGCGGCGAGGTGATCGGGTGGGCCGTCAGTCACGTCGACGGCGCCCGCGCGTGGATCCTGCGCCTCACCCTGGCACCGCAGTGGCGGGGTAAGGGCGTCGGCAGTGCCCTGCTCGCCGCGCTGGAACACCGGCTGCTGGCCAGTGGCGTCCGCCGGCTGACCGCGCTGGTGCCACAGGGGCCGACCGCTGTCGGCGCGTTCGCCAACTCAGGCTTCACCGCTCGGGCCAATCTGGTCCTGCACGAGAAGCTTGAGACGGTGACACCGGGTGACGCCACCCGCCTGGCGCGGCTGGCCGGGTCGGTCCCCCCCGCCGGGCTGTGGGATCAGGTGGCGGGCATGACCACCGAGAAGGCCCTGATCGAGCGACGCATCGTGCTGCCCCTGGCCCGGCCCGAACTGGCCCGCGAGCACGGTGTGGAGCCACCCCGAGCGGTGGTGCTGTTCGGTCCGCCGGGGACGGGCAAGACGACCTTCGCCAAGGCCGTCGCGAGTCGGCTCGGCTGGCCGTTCGTCGAACTGTTCCCGTCCCGGCTCGCGTCGGCCGACGGCGGTCTCGCAGCGGGCCTGGGCGACGCATTCGAGGACGTCGGAAACCTCGATCGGGTGCTGGTGTTCATCGACGAGGTCGAGGAGGTGGCCGCCGACAGAGGTTCCGGCCTGGGATCGACGCCGGTCGTCAACGAGCTGCTCAAGGCCATCGTGGGCTTCCGCGAGCGGGCCGGGCGACTGCTGGTGTGCGCGACCAACTCAGTGCGGGTGCTCGACCCGGCGTTCCTGCGTCACGGCCGGTTCGACTTCGTGCTGCCGATCGGCCCGCCCGATGCCGAGGCCCGCACCGCCATCTGGCGCCGGTACCTGAGCGCCTCGGACGAGGCAGGCGTGGAACTGGCGGATCTGGTGCGCGCCACGGCGGGCTTCACACCTGCAGACATCGGCCACACCGCGCGGACCACCGCGCAGCGGATGTTCGAACGCACGGTGGAGACGGGCAGCCGGGTCGATGCCAGCACCCGAGACTTCCTGGACGTGGTGGCGGCCACCCGCCCGACGCTCACCGTCGACATGACCCGGGACTTCGAGGACGACATCCGAGACTTCGCGCGGCTGTGACGGCGGGGAGATCGTCGACAGCGACGGGGTGATCAAGGATGATGTCCTCACCTGACACGCATCGCACCAGGGGGACGGATGAGTCGGACGGCGAGGATCGCCAGCGGCGCGATTCTGGCCGGAGTGCTGTTGGTCGTCGCCCTCGTGGCGGGCGTGATCGCTGCCGTCGGTTCCGCGAGCGGGGTGGGCGACATCCTCCTGGGGCCCACCGACCCGATCGACGCCCGCGCCGAGATTCTCGACATCGACGACGACCCGTTTCCCGGCATGCCGCTGTTCGTCGACATCAGCTTCGTCGATGACCGGGACGAGGTCGTCGTGACCTACGCGGAGTGGGTCAGCACGAGCGACCCACAGCTCGGCGCCACGATGGACATCGTCTACGACGCCACCGACCCCGAGTTCGCGTGGGATGCTCGAGATCCGATCGTCGGCGGTGTCGGGGACACCGGCGACGCGGCCGCGGATGCTGATTCGAGCGTGATCCCACAGGTGGCCACCTGGACAGCGCTGGGCTCGCTGCTCGCGGCACTGCTGGTGGGCGCACTCACGGTGCCGTGGGCGCTGGCCAAGCCGGCACGAGGGCAGCCGAGTCCGCCCGCAGCCTGGTACGCGCCCCCTACCAACTACCCACCGCCGGGCCACCCACCGCCGGGCCACCCACCGCCGGGCTACCCACCGCCGGGCTACCCCACGCCCGGCTACGCACCGGCCACTCCCCCGCCACCACCCCCCGTGTGGAACCGTCCGTCCTAGCCGCGTGGCACCGGACGGCGGTGGTCATTCGGCAGCCACTGGCTGGTGTGACCCGGGCGCCACGGCAATCCCGCAGAAGGTTGGGACCACGCGTCGAACGCCTCGGACAGCACGCCTGCGGACAGCTCGGCTCTCGTCCCCCTAGAACGCACCGAAGTCCATCCGACGCCAGCGTGCCATCGGTCAAGCTGTGATAGCGAGACTGCCGGTGCCACGCGTCGACTCGACCGGCTCAGTCCTGTCGCAGGTGCCCGATATCGGCTCGGACCGCGGCCAGTGACGTGAGCTGGCGACCAGAGTCGTCGAGGTTGTCCGGCGACGACCACGCCTCGAAGGCCGCACGCAACGATGCCCACTCCGTGTCCAGGATGGAGTACCACGCCGTGTCGCGGTTGCGGCCCTTGTAGACGACGGCTTGCCGGAAGATCCCCTCGAAGGTGAAGCCCAAGCGCCGGGCGGCCGCGCGAGAGGGCCCGTTGCGGCTGTCGCACTTCCATTCATAGCGTCGATAGCCGAGTTCGTCGAAGGCCCTCGCCATCATGAGGTACATCGCCTCGGTCGCCGCCGGGGTGCGTTGCAGCCGTGGCCCGTGATGAATGGAGCCCACCTCGATGGACCCGTTGACCGGATCGATTCGCAGGTAGGAGGCCACCCCCAGCGGCACACCGGCGGCGGCGCCGCAGATCGCCCAGCAGATCGAATCAGGCGCAGCTACCGCATCGGCCAGCGCCGCCAGGTAGGCGTCCCGGTCGGTGGGACGCTCGCCCAGGGACGGCGGCGAGGCCATGAGGTAGGTCCATCCCGCCTCGTCAGGGGCCGTGCGGAACTCCTCGAAGAGCGCAGCGCCGTGACGCGGCGGGTCCAGCGGCACCACGTCGCACCATCGCCCGGTCATCGCCGTCAGAGGCGGCCTGGGGCGGGGGCTCCAGCCCGGCACGGGGTCCCCGATCGGCTGGCCCAGCGGGTTGACCCGTCCTGACATCTACGTCATCCACCCTCCGCGGTTCTGTCGGCGATCGTGTCACGCCCCCCGGTATGTGCCCATCGTCCACAGATTGCCATCGGCGTCGCGGACGTCGAACTGATGGGACCCGTAGTCGGTGTCGTGCAGCTCCCGCAGCACCTCGACGCCGGTCATCGACCGCACCCGCTCGTAGGTGGCATCCACCGTCGCCGGCTCGGCGGCGACCACGTAGACGCCCTGTGGGCCGAGCCCGCCCCACTCCCCCGGCTTCCCGCGGGAACCGAACATCACGCCCCCGCCGTCGGGCCATCTGGCTTCTGCGTGCTCCACGGTGTCGGAGGCGTCGCGGTGCATCGCGGTCAGGACGAAGCCCAGCCCCTCGGTCAGGAAGCGGACGCCCGCCTCGACGTCGGTGAATCCCACGCTCGGCCACACGCTGGGCACCGCAGCGACCATCTCCGCGTTCGCATCTGTCTCACTCATGCGGTGATCCTGCCCCGTGGGAGGCCGGCCTGGCTTGAAGGAATGGGAGTTCCTCCCGCAACCAGGTACCGACCGAACAGCCGGCGAAACCCAGCCACTCCCGTGCCAGGTGCGGCTGGTCGGCGAAGCCGCACCTGGCGGCGACATCGGCGAGCGGCGGTCGCTCGGCGTCGAGCAGCAGCGCCCGGGCCGCTTCGAAGCGGGCGATGCGCCCGGCTTGCTTGGGGCAGACTCCAGTCGCCTCGCGGAATCGGGCCGACAGGTGCCGACGGCTCCACCCCACCTCGTGCGCTATCGCGGAAACCGGCCGGCGTCCACCACTCGCGACGATCAGCCCCCACGCATGGCGCACTTCGGGCGCCACCGCCACGCTCACCGTCGAGAGGCGATGCAACAGGAAGGCATCCAGCAGCCGGAAACGTTCCGGCCAGTCACGAGCGGCCAGGACCCGTTCGATGAGGTCTCCCCCTCGGGGGCCGACGAGATCTACCAGGTGGACCGCCAACCCGGAAAGGCCCGCCGCGGACACCGCGAGCAAGGCACGCGCACCGAACGGTGACAGCGCGTATTGCACACCCTCCTGCGGGTCGCTCGCTCCTATCAACGCGGGACCGAGGTGAAGCCCGCCGGCGACCGCGTGGGAGGTCACCGTCGATCCGAGGCCACTGACTCGCAGGGGAGCCCGTAGTTCCAGCACCAGCGTCAGGTGACGCGACGGCAGTCCGCGGTGCAGCCCGGTGGGATTGGCCGGCACTCGATAGCCTTGTGCCGCCGTAACGAACGGCCGCAACGGCGCGGGCGGCGGTGCGCGACGAAGCTCACCTCGGCGTCCACAGTCACACGATGACTCGTGAGAGGTACGAGGACGGGGTCACGCCGACCTCTCGACGGAAGTCGCGGCTGAAGTGGGCCTGGTCGAACCAGCCCATTGACGCGGCGAGATCCGCCAGGTCGTCGACTTGACCGGAGTCCATCGAGGTGAGCGCGTCGTGTAAGCGGTACCTGGCCAGCACAGCCTTGGGCCCGACTCCGATGTAGCGCGAGAACAGGCGCTGCAGGGCACGCACGGTCAGGCCCGCAGTCGCCGCCACCTGCTCGACCCGGAGCAGCGTCCGGTTGTGCTGCATGTCGGCCATCAGGTCGAGCAGGTCGGTGTAGACCGGCGACGGTGAGCGGGCCAGCGGCAGCAGCGCGCCCTCCACAAGGGCAACCCGGCGAGCATCCGACTGCTCCGCCAGGACAGCCCCGGCCAGGCTCGGCGGGTCGGCGATGACGTCGAGCGGCGCCGGGCAGACTGTGTCGCGCCGCACCTGTAGCCCGGTCATCGCCGTGAATCCCCCGGGCCGGAACTTGACGGCGGTGACGCGCCCCCACCCGGCCAGGTCCAGCGCGAAGCGCCGACTGACCACCCCGTGCAGCAGGGCGGCAGGCAGGCAGACCCCGAAACGGGGGTGACTTCCGGACTCCAGCGAGAGGTTGACGCTGGCGTGACTCAGCACCTCGGCACGAAACGCCGGACGGCCGACGAGGTCCCAGCGCACCGACCAGTACCGCTCGACGAACGGCTGCAGCTCGGGCGCCACCGGGTACTCGCGTCGCAGGTCGGTCAGGCGTGCTGTCTCGGCCGGGCGGAGCACACCGCGACCGGCGACCTCCGGCGCGGTCGCGTTCGTCCAAGACGTCACGGCTTCAGCGTAGGGACACTCTCCGACATGACGATTCACGACGGCCGACCCGACGGTTACACCGCGCTGACCCCCTTCCTCGTGTGCTCCCCAGCCCGCGACGCGATCGACTTCTATCGAGATGTCTTCGGCGCCAGGCTCGTCAGCCGGATGGACGGGCCGGACGGGACGGTGCCGCACGCCGAGCTGGACTTCGGTCTGGGTCGGCTGCAGCTGGGCGACCCGGCCGAGCAGTACGGCCTGGTCGCCCCGACGCGGGACGCCGACCGGGTCAGCGCGTCCACCTGCCTCTACGTCGCGAACGTGGACGCGGTGTTCACCGAGGCGGTCCGCCGCGGCGCGACCGTACGGGAAGAGCCCGCCACCTTCGTCACCGGGGACCGGTTCGCCTCCATCTACGACCCGTTCGGCCACCGATGGGCGATCATGACTCGGGTCGAGGATGTCACTGCGGAGGAGGCCGAGCGGCGGCTTTCGGAATGGGCGGCCACCCAGGTCTGACCCCGGTCCGCTCGGGCAGGATGTCGCGGTGGATGAACCGGAGTTGACGGTCGACGACGCCGCGGCCTGGCGGCAGTGGCTGATGCGGCACGGCGACGAGACCACAGGGGTTTGGCTGCTGCTGGCCAAGAAGGGCGCCACCGCCCCAACGACGCTCACCTACGACCAGGCACTCGACGAGGCACTGTGCGCCGGCTGGATCGACGGCCAGCGAAGGCGCCGTGACGTCGCGACGCACCTGCAGCGCTTCACGCCGCGACGGGCCCGCAGCCCCTGGTCGCGACGTAACGTGGACATCGTGAGCCGGCTCGTCGACGAGGGACGGATGCGGCCGGCCGGACTGGCGGAGATCGAGCGCGCCGCGAGACGCATCGAGCAGTTCGTCGCGATGCTGGCTCGCGGCGAGACGGTGCACCCGCAGCGGCGCACCCTCGGATCATGACCTCCTCGGCCCCTGTGGCGATCCTGCTCTCGCTTGTCATCGCGCTGTCCGGTGCCTGTTCGACGGGTCGGACCTCTCCCGCGGCTCCCCCGTCGATCTCGGCAGCGGCGTCCCAGACCGCGGAGCTGGAGTTCTCGCTCATCCAGTACCGCTCCGACGTGGCGACCAATGACATCCAGGTCAAGGTGCGCAACATGGGTGACGAGCCGGTCGTGGTGACTGAGGTCCGCTTCGACAGCCCGTCCTTCGTCGCGGACGCCCCGGTCGACAAAGACGCCCGGATCGCGCCGGGCATCGCCGCGGACCTGACGGTGCCGCTCGGTGAGCCGGTGTGCGACGGTACCGCCGACGACGTCACCGCCAGGGTCGAGGTGACATTGGCCGGCGCGGCCGACAGCATCAGCTCCGATGTCGATCCTGGCCAATTGACGGAGCTGCACGTTCGGGGATGCCAGGTGACGGCGGTGAAGTCTGTCGTCGCCCTCGACTGGCCGCAGCCGTGGACGGTCGTGACCGATCCCGGTGCCACACCGCTCGGTGTCTCGACGCTTCATATCGCGGTGGCAGCCGCGGCGCCAGGACCCGTCACAGTGGGCCCGATCCGAGGCACCACGCTCTTCAGCCCCGCTACGGACCAGCTGCCGGTCACCGTCGCACCCGGTCAGTCCGCCGACCCCCAGATCGCGCTGCTGGCCGCCCGATGCGACCCGCACGCGGTGGCCGAGGACAAGGTCGGGTACCTGCTGCCGGTCGACGTGTCCGTGGCGGGAGCGGACCAGGTAGTCGTGAAGGTGACCGTCGACCGGGAGGACCGGCAACCGTTGCAGGATCTCATCGACGTGACCTGCGGAAACCCGCTGACCGACTAGGCGATGATCCCGAGCTTGCGCAACTCGATCTGCAGGTCATGCGGGTTCGAGGCCGCATGATGGGCGTCCTCCAGGCGTACCGTGCCGGCGGCGATCAGGCGCAGCAGATGCTGATCGAAGGTCTGCATACCGTAGAAGTCGCCCTCCTTGATGATATCGGTGATCTGCGCCGTCTTGTCGGGATCGGCGATCGCCTCGGAGATCCGGCCGGTGACGACGGCGATCTCCATCACGACGCACCGACCGTTGCCGTCGGCCCGCGGGATCAGCCGCTGGCAGACGATCCCACGCAATGACGAGGCCAGCGACAGCCGGGCCTGCTTCTGCTCGTGCGGGGGGAAGAAGTCGATGATCCGGTTCACCGTCTCCCCGGCATCGGCGGTGTGCAGCGTCGACATCACGAAGTGCCCGGTCTCGGCCGCGGACAGCGCCGCCTCCACCGTCTGGGTGTCGCGCATCTCCCCTACGAGGATCACGTCCGGGTCCTGGCGCATCGCCGCCCGCATCGCGACGGTGAACGTTGCAGTGTCCAGCGGCACCTCGCGCTGGTTGATCATCGCCATCCTGTCGGCGTGGATCACCTCGATCGGGTCTTCGATCGTCACCACGTGGACCTCGCGGTTGCTGTTGATGTGATCGATCATCGCGGCCAGCGTGGTGGTCTTGCCCGACCCGGTCGGGCCGGTGACCAGCACCAGGCCCCGAGGTTCCAGGGCGAGCCGGCCGATCACCTCGGGCAGGCCGAGCTCACCCAAGGACATCGCCCCGATGGCGACGCGACGGATCACCAAACCGACGCTGCCGCGCTGCCGGAAGGCGTTGACCCGGAATCGCCCGATGCCCGAGATCGCGTAGGCGAAGTCGGCCTCGTTGGTGGCGGCGAACTGCGCCACCAGATCCTCGCGAAGGATCTCGGCCGCCATGGCCTCGGTGTCCTCCTGACGCAACGCCTCGGCCTGCAGCATGCGCAACCGGCCGTCCACGCGCAGCCTGGGCGGTGAGCCGACCTTGACGTGCAGGTCCGATCCCTGGAAGTCCACGAGCGCCTGGAGCAGCGGGATGATGCTGGGTCGCGTCGGCGTCACCGTGTCGGCATCGACCGGCCCGCCGGTGCGCTTGAGCCCTCAGCTCAGCAGCACGAGCAGGTCACCCTCCTGAACCACGTCTCCGCTGCTCACGTCGACCCGGGAGACGGTGCCCGCGCGCTCGCACAGCACCGGGATCTCCATTTTCATGGATTCCAGCAGCAGCAACGTGGCGCCGGCACCCACCTCGTCCCCGACTTCGACCTCCACCATGAGCACCGCGGCCACCATCTCGGCCCTGACCTCTTCACTCACAGTGTCTCCAATGGTCGGTGTCGGGCGGCGCGGCAATGGCCGTCTGGCACGATGGCCGTGGCCATCCGGGCCGAGCCATCATCGTCTACCGGTCGGAGGACCTCATGAGCAAGCGTGCCCGCAAGCGTCGCGCCCGCAAGACCCGTGGCGCCAATCACGGCAAGAAGCCCAACTCCTGACGTGCCGGCGTCGGCGCGCAGTCCGCGCCGGCGCCGTCAGTCCAGGCTGACCCGCAAGTCAGTGATCTTCTGCAGGATCCGCTCCCGGAGCCCGTCCGGCGCGCTGGACCGGCCCGCCCGCGCAACCAGGGTCTTCACCGCGGTGTCGAGGTCGTACTCGCGCAGACACGGAGCGCATTCGTCGAGGTGAACACGGATCTTCTCGACCGTCGGCAGGTCGACTTCGCCGTCGATGTACTCGAAGAGCCGGTCCATGACCTCCGAACAGTCGGTCTCATGGGGGTTGCCGCAACTCACGAGTTCACCGCCGTCGCGGACGTGCCGCTGGCGAGGTCGGCACTGTCAGCGGTCATGTCGCCAGGAATCCGGAACCCGCGCTCACGGGCGTAGTCGGTCAGCAGGTCTCGCAACTGGCGCCTGCCGCGATGCAATCGGGACATCACGGTCCCGATCGGCGTGCCCATGATCTCGGCGATCTCCTTGTAGGCGAAGCCTTCGACGTCCGCCAGGTAGACCGCCAGCCGGAAGTCCTCCCCCACCTGCGCCAGCGCACGTGTCACGTCGCTGTCAGGCAACCGGTCCAGTGCATCCATCTCCGCCGAGCGAAGTCCCGTGGAGGTGTGCGACTCGGCCCGGGCAAGCTGCCAGTCCTCGATGTCCTCGGAGTGTGACTGCAGCGGCTCCCGTTGCTTCTTTCGGTAGCTGTTGATATAGGCGTTGGTGAGGATCCGGTATAGCCACGCCTTGAGGTTGGTGCCCGGCTGGTACTGCTGGAACGCGGCGAACGCCTTGGCGAACGCCTCCTGGACCAGGTCCTCGGCGTCGCTGGGGTTGCGAGTCATCCGCAACGCGGCGGAGTACAACTGATCGACGAAGGGCAACGCGTCCGCCTCGAACCGGGCGCGCCGCTCCTCGAGAGTCTCGCTTGCCGGAGACCGCAGTGGGGAGTCCATTACCTCGTCCATCACCCACGAGGCTATCGGGCGCACTCCGGCCGCGGACGAGGGCCGTCGGGAATCGCGGCGCGGCTCCCCCGGCCGGCTCGTGGCCGAGGATGAACCAGGCGCGATGCGGCCGGCTGCCGGGCGGGCTGTGACGATCACGCCAGTGCGAACGCAGCCCACCGAGGTGTCATTCCGTCGCCGGCACCCAGGGTCGCACCAGGGACGGATCATCGTTGGCCACGGCGCCCACCCGGCGGTCCACGGGGTGCCAGCCCAGGCGCGGATGGCCGGCGGCGAGCGCGTCTGCCAGCAAGTGCCGTGCAGCCGAGTCGTCCAGCTCGCCGGGCGCGGGCGTGGTGGGCACCCAGTCAGACCAGGCGTCGCGCGGCAGAGCCACCGGCATGCGGTCGTGCAACCACGCGAGCTCGGGATCCGCCGCCGTGGTGAGGACTGTGTAGGAGCCGAACCACGGGCCGGGCTCGCGACGATCTCCGGCCCGCTCCCGCCACCAGGTGAACAGGCCCGCGAACATCAGCAGCGGGTCCTCGACGGGGTGGACGAGAAAGGGCTGCTTCGCGAGATTCGAGCTGCCGGGAGCCGCCTGCCACTCGAACCAGCCGTCTGCCGGGACGAGGCACCGCCGGCTGCGCAACAGGCCCCGGAATGCCGGCTTGTCGGCCAATGTCTCGACCCTGGCGTTGATCATCCGGCTGCCGCCTCTGGTGTCCTTCGCCCAGGAGGGCACCAGGCCCCATGACAACGCCTCCATGCGCCAACCAGGAGCTTCGGGCGAGTCCGCGTTCTCACCAGCGGGCCTGGGCGCGACCGCGACCACTCCGACTCGGGTCGGGGCCACGTTGTACGACGGCGGGACCGATCTGGCCTCCTCGGACACCTCACCGATCCTGATGCCGAGGTCGCTGAGCACGGCGACGACGGCCTCCGTCTCGCGCGCCGCCGCGTACCTGCCGCACATCCCGTCAGCTTGGCAGCCCGAACCGACATCTCGCCCGAGGAGGCCGTTCGCGCGTGCCGCGGGCCGCCGTGACTGACAGGATGAGCAGCATGCTTCGACACGTTGCCAGGGCCCTGCTGGGCGCCGTCTTCATCCAGACCGGCATCGATCAGATCCGCCGCCCACAAGCCAGAGCCGAGGCCGCCGCGCCCTACATCGACGCGCTGTCGCGGCGCACCGGGATCCCCGACGACCCGATCCTGCTGATCCGGGTCAACGGTGCCGTCATGGTTGCCGGGGGCGTCGGCCTGGTGACCGAAACCGCGCCGCGGGCCAGCGCCGCCGTGCTGGCCGCCGGCCTGATTCCGACCACGGTCTTCGGTCACCAGTTCTGGGCGGCCGGTGACCCGTCGCGCCGAGGGCACGACAGCGTGCAGTTCCTCAAGAACGCCGGTCTGCTGGGCGGGTTGCTGCTGGCGGCCATCGACCACGAAGGGCGGCCCGGACTGAGATGGCGTGCCCGCGACACCTCCCATCGAGCGGGCCGGGCGGCCCGCCGGGCCGGCAAGGCGGCGCGTCGCGAGACTCGCAATGCCCGCCGAGCGCTGACCGCGAAGCTGCCGTCCTCGGACGGGTGAGCGTCATCTCCGCCCGGGCCGGGGAGCCCGGTCCACTCATCCGCGGCTGGCGAGCGCCCACCCCGACCGGCCCGGTCGACGTCGAACTGCAACTGCCGGGGTCGAAGTCATTGACCAACCGGTACCTGGCACTCGCCGCCCTGGCAGCGCAGCCCTCACGGTTGCGGATGCCGCTGCGATCGCGCGACACGATTCTGATGGCCACGGGCATCGCCCGGCTCGGCGCCCGGGTCACGGATGTGCCGGTGCGGGACCCGGCTCAGTTGCGACTGGCGGGCGACGACTGGGAGGTCGCCCCCATCCCGGAGGGCACCGGTTCCGAGGTTCCGGTGGGCGTGGACTGCGGCCTCGCGGGGACGGTCATGCGGTTCCTGCCACCGGTCGCGGCCGCCACGGCACACGCGGCCCGCTTCGACGGCGACCCGAGGGCCCGGCAGCGTCCCCTGGCACAGCTGCTGCGGGCGCTTGCGGCCATGGGGGCCAGCGTCGAGGCGGCGGCGGGGTTCCTGCCCGCGACGGTGGGCGCACCTCGCGGTGGCCTGAGCGGTGGGGATATCGAGATCGACGCCTCCGAGTCCAGCCAGTTCGTCTCCGGGCTGCTGCTGATCGGGGCGCGCTGCCGCAACGGGTTGACCCTGCGGCACGTCGGCGCGCCGGTTCCCAGCCGGCCACACATCGACATGACAGTCGAGAATCTCCGCGATGTCGGGGTGGTCGTCGACGACGGGCAGCCCGACGTCTGGCGAGTCGAGCCCGGCGAGGTCGGGGCACTGGACGTCGAGGTGGAACCAGACCTGTCCAATGCCGGCCCGTTCCTCGCGGCGGCGCTGGCGACCGCCGGACGGGTGCGCGTGCTCGGCTGGCCGCAGTACACGACACAGGCGGGCGATCTGTTCCGCGATGTGCTCGACGCGATGGGCGCCGATGTCGTGCTGGATCGGGGTGGGTTGACCGTCACTTCCAACGGCACGATCTACGGCGCCGACCTCGACCTCTCCGCCGCGGGGGAGATCGCGCCCACCGTCGCGGCGCTGGCAGCGCTCGCCGAAGGGCCGACCCGGATCCGGGGCATCGGCCACCTGAGAGGACACGAGACCGACCGGCTGCAAGCGCTGGCCGACGAGATCAAGAACCTGGGTGGTGACGTCCGGATCCTTCCGGACGGGCTGGAGATCCACCCGAGGCCGCTGCACGGCGGCCCCTTCCGCAGCTACGCGGACCACCGGATGGCCACTACCGGGGCGGTGTTGGGGCTTCGCGTGCCGGGGATCGTTGTCGACGACATCTCCACCACCGGCAAGACCATGCCGGACTTCCCCGGGATGTGGTCGGCGATGACGGCGGTCGCCGAGCGGTGAGCCCGCCCCCGCGCCGAGCCCGGGCCGTCGACGAGGCGGACATCCGGGAACGGCCGAACCCGCGCGGTTCCCGGCGGCGCACCAAGGAACGACCGGACCACGGCGACGCCACCCTCGGGTGGGTCACCACCATCGACCGCGGCCGCTACACCTGTACGGTTCCGGTGCCCGGCATCGTCACGTCACAGCACCAGGCCACTGCTGACGACGCCAACGGCGACGACGTCGACGCGGACGCGGACGCCGAGGACAGGCCGCCGATCACGGTCACCGCCGTCCGAGCCCGTGAGCTCCGCCCCTCCGCCGTCACCGTCGGCGACGTGGTGTCCCTGGCCGGCGAGGTCAGCGGCGCCGAAGGATCGCTGGCCCGGCTGGTGCGGGTGCAGCCCCGCCGCTCAGCGCTGCGCCGTACCGCGGACGACACCGACCCTGTCGAGCGGATCATCGTGGCCAACGCCGATCAGGTATGCGTCGTGGTCGCCGCAGCCGACCCGGCTCCGCGACCACGGCTCATCGACCGCGCGCTGGTGGCCGCCTGGGACGCCGGCATCGAGGCACTGCTCATCGTCACCAAGACCGACCTCGCCGACCCAGGGCCACTCGTCGCGGGATACGCCGACGTGGCCTTGCGGGCGGTCACGCTGTCCACCCACGACGAGGATGGGGTGGCGGCAGCCCTAGCCGTGCTGCGCCATCGGGTCACCGCCCTCGTCGGCCCGTCCGGCGTTGGGAAGTCCACTCTGGTCAACGCGCTCTCTGCCGGCGCGGCGCGGCGAACCGGAGTGGTCAACACCGTCACCGGGCGTGGCCGGCACACCTCGGTCTCGGCGATCGCCCTGCCGCTGGACGGCGGTGGCTGGGTCGTCGACACGCCGGGTATGCGGACCTTCGGCCTGGCCCATGTCGGGCCGGACCGGTTGCTGGCTGCCTTCGACGACCTCGCCCCCGGGGTCGAGGACTGCCCCCGCGGCTGCGATCACGACAACCCGGAGTGTGCCCTGGACGCGTGGGCGGCCCGCGGCGGCACGGGTGGCGGGGGCCCCGCGCGCCTCGACTCCTTCCGGCGGCTGCTGGTGGCGCTGCGCGAGGAGTAGCACGGCGGCAGGGTCAGCCCAGCGTCACGCCGCTCCAGGTCGAACGGGCACCGGAATCGCCGGTCACCACGACCCACCCCACGGCCGCGGCCGAGGTCGCGACCAGCAGAAGTGCGCCGATGACGGTGGCCACCCGGCCACGCCGGCGCAAGACCGCGAAAGCGATGGCACCCAGCGCCATCCCCGAGACGAAGAACGGCGCCAGCAGGCCGTACTCGGCGTGGTCCTCGGCGATCTCGCCGCCAAGGGCGCTCTGCAGACCCTGGCCCGTGAACCGCGCGAGGAACGCTGCAGGCACGAGCAACAGAATGATCACCGCCACCGGCCAGGCCCAGGCCGCCCGCCACGCCCCCCGGCTCAGCATGATCCACGCGGCCAGCGCCATGACGGGGACCCCGACGACGACAGCGTGAACGATCAACGGGTGCGCCGGCAGCCCGTTGATCGTCAGGTTCTCCAGGCCGGCGCTCATGGCACGGAACGCTACAGCGGATCTTCCGGCTACAGGCTGCCGCCGATGCGCCAGTACCAGCCCGACTCCCGAGCCATGAAACCGTTGTCGACCAGGTAGCGGCGCAGTGCCGCCACGTCGTCATGGTGGGCGCGCAGGATTGCGTTGACCTGGTGCTCGCTGTAGCGCTCACCGGGGATGAACTCCCTCGCCAGCAGATCCAGCACGATCAGTCGTTTGCTGTGCTTGGCCGGGATCTGCCGTAACCCGCCGTCAGGGGCGAGGAAGGTCCGCAGCACCGCGTCTCGCTCGCTGTCGGGCACATGCACCGCCCACGATGCCGGATTGCGAACCGGGTCGATCTCGGGGCGCTGCGGTTGCACTGGGCAACGGTAGGCCGCGTTGGGCCTACGCTGCGAGCGTGGTGGACGACGCGGCGGCCGCCAGGCCCCGGTACGACGACGACCTCCGGATGGCATTGTCAATCGCGGACCAGGTCGACTCGTTCACCATGACCCGCTTCGGTGCCGCTGATCTTCGCGTGGAGACCAAGCCCGACCTGACGCCGGTGACCGACGCGGACTCCGAGGCCGAGCGGATCGTCCGCGCGCAGCTGGGCCGCACCCGGCCGCGCGACGCCGTCATCGGCGAGGAGATGGCCCCGACCGGGCACGGCCGCCGGCGGTGGGTGATCGATCCGATCGACGGCACGAAGAACTTCGTGCGCGGGGTGCCGGTGTGGGCGACCCTCATCGCGCTCATCGACGACGACCGCGCAGTGGTCGGCATCGTCAGCGCCCCCGCGCTGGGCCGGCGGTGGTGGGCGGCGGCAGGCGTCGGAGCGTTCACCGGCCGCAGCCTGTCAGCGGCTCGCCGGCTGTCCGTGTCGGGAGTGTCGGAACTGCCGGACGCGTCGATGTCGTACTCGGATCTGCGCGAATGGGAGGACGCAGGCAGGCTGGACGCCTTCGTCGACCTCTCCCGGAAGGTGTGGCGGACCCGGGCGTACGGTGACTTCTGGTCCTACATGCTGCTGGCCGAAGGCGCGGTTGACATCGCGTGCGAACCCCGGCTGGCCCTGCACGACATGGCGGCTCTGGTCCCCATCGTCACCGAGTCGGGCGGCCGGTTCACCGACCTCGCCGGGACCGACGGCCCATGGGGCGACGGCGGCATCGCCACCAACGGCCTGCTGCACGACGCGCTGCTCGACGCGCTGCGCTGACCTCGGGTTGCAGCCGGCCCACGGCTGGGTGATGGTCGTTCGGTGAGCGATGGACCGGATGAGAACCACAGGATTCCCAACGGCGTCAGCGACGAGACGGTGCAGGCGCTGGGCTTGCTGTCGGAGGCGCTGGAACATGTCGAGCGCGCCCGCGGCCACCTCTACTCCTTTCACCAGGCGACCGGCACGGCCGACCTGACACTCGGCAAGTCGGTCGAGCAGTTGCGCGGCGCAGGCCACGAGGCGCTGGCCGAGCGGATCGACAAGGAGCTGGTGGGCCGCAACGTGCTGGCTGGTCGCTGGACCTTCCAGATCATGGAGGAGTACGACGACGGGTACTGGACGACGTTTCGTACCCTGGAACGCGAGGCCCGCGATGAGCTGGTGCAGGGTCGCCGTCACCTCTTCGAAGCCTCGATGAAGGAAGACCGGCGCAGCCACGGCCTGGTGGGCCACGAGGCGAGTCCCGACGACGCTAGGGGGTGAGCGGACGAGGCCGGCCTCGGTTGCCATAGGCGGCGTGCTCGAGCCCTCGGATGTAGCCGAGGGCGAAGAGCCGGCCGAGCGTCGCGTACCCGGGCCGTTCGTTCACCTCGCCGGCCATCGTGGGCACGTGATCGGGCCGCATCGGCCCGGCGAACCCGATCTCGGCGTAGGCCTGCATGCAGGCCAGCAGATCGGTACGCCCTTCGTCGTGAAAAGTCTCGACGAAGTCCTCGACGTCCCCGGCGACGTCACGGAAGTGCACGAAGGCGATGGCCCCCCGGCTGCCGAACTCGCGGATCAGTGCGGGCAGATCGACGCCGGCGCCGTCCTCCTCGCGCATCAGCGCCCAGTTGCCCTGGCAGCAGGTGACCTTGACCGCAGGTGAAGGCACCAGGTCGAGCATCCGGCGATAGGCCTGCGGTGACCTCATGATCCTCGGCACGCCGCGCAACCGGGGCAGGGGTGGGTCGTCGGGGTGCAACGCCAGGGTGACCCCGGCTTGCTCGGCCACCGGGGCGGCGGCTGACAGGAAGTACGCCAGCGCCCGCCACAGCTGCACCTCGTGGACCTCACCGGCGTCGGTCCCCGGCCCGGCCAGCGGCGGCAGGGCTTCGCTCTCGGCGTGGCGGTACCTCGTGGTCAACGCCCCACCCCGCCACGGCACGTCCACGGTGGTCCGAGCCCAGCTGGTCAGCGCCATCCAGTTGTAGCAGAGGGTGCCGATGCCGAGGCGACCCATCGCGCGGATCTGCGTCAGGACGTCCTCGATCTGCTCGTCGCGGCCGGGCAGTCCCAGCCGGACGGCGTCCATCGGCGCGCTGTCCTCGACGACGCTCAGCGTCAGGCCGTGATCGGCGTAACGCTGCTGCAGCCGCGCCAGCGCTGGTTCTGCCCATGGTTCCTCGCCGGCGACGGGGCGGACCCACGGCCGCGAATGACCACCGGCGCGCAGCCACCGTGCCTGCTGCTCGGCGCCGTCCAACAGGGTGACCGCGTGTGTCACGCCGCACTGCCGCACCAGGTGCCACAGCGGTGACGGGTCCGGCAGCAGCAGCTCGGCAAGCTGAATCACGCGCCGATGATGACGGACTCGCCAAGCGGTCACCAAGTGTTTGACGACTGTTAGACCGCCTGCTGGAGCGCGAGGCGTGGCTCGAAAGCGCCCGTGCGGACGCCAAGCGACTCGCTGATGAGGATCTCTCCAACGAGTCGAACGCCTGGTGATCCGAGGCGCCGTCTACCGGGTGGACCTCGGTGACGCGCGCCGGGGACATCAGCCGGCCTGCGTTCCTGAGACGCCCTCAGGCGCTCAGCAGCGCAGGCGGGACGTGGGAGGACAGCACCGAGCAGTGCCACCGCGACTCGATCCATCGCTCGCCGACCCGCTTCCACACGATCGTGGCGATGCAGTCGAAGGTCGCGGTGTCGGGGCCCACCGTCAGGGACTGGCGGAACTCCAGCACCCCGTAGCCCAGGTCGGTGCCGGCGACCGCGTCATAGGCGAGCACCTCACTGTCCGTCGCCGCCCCCATCACGTCCAGGGTCGAGAACAGGGTGTGGAACCAGTCCTCCCACTCGCTACGAGTGCGGATTGCGACATTGCCTGCGCTTGGTGCGATATCGACGATCCCCAGATCGTCGTCGCACAACGCCGCCAGGGTCGCGAAGTCGTGGTCGCGGACACAGCGCAACAGCGTCAGCGTCTCATTGAGGTATGGCTTGCCGGTGTGCGCCGCAGGCGGGACATCCAGCTGAGAGGCCGGCCCGGCATCATCTCGAACGGTCATCCGGCGAGCATGCCGCCACGCCCTCGCCCGCGCCACCTCCGCCTGCCACGACTACGCTGCCCCGGACACCCGAGCGCCGGCTGCGACCGGACCATCCGAGACAGGAGTTCCCGACATGACCGCGGTCCCCATCACGATCGCCCGAGGCGACGGCATCGGCCCCGAGATCATGGACGCTACATTGCGGATCCTGCAGGCCGGCGGCGCCGAGCTGGACATCGATGAGATCGCCATCGGCGAGTCGGTCTACGGGGCCGGCAATCCCGCCGGGATCAGCGCGGAGTCGCTGGAGTCGTTGCGCCGTACCAGAGTGTTCCTCAAGGCTCCCATCACGACGCCGCAGGGCGGCGGGTTCAAGAGCCTCAACGTCACCGTCCGCAAGACCTTCGGGATGTTCGCCAACATCCGCCCCTGCGTCGCCTACGCGCCCTTCGTGGACACCAAGCACGCCGGGATGGACGTGGTCATCGTCCGGGAGAACGAGGAGGACCTCTACGCCGGGATCGAGCACCGCCAGACGCAGGACGTCTACCAGACGCTCAAGCTCATCTCGCGCCCCGGCTCGGAGAAGATCTGCCGGTACGCCTTCGAGTACGCCCGCGCCAACGGCAGATCCAAGGTCACGTGCTTCACCAAGGACAACATCATGAAGATGACCGACGGCCTGTTCCACAAGGTCTTCGAGGAAGTGGCCACCGAGTACCCGGACATCGAGGCCGAGCACTGGATCGTCGACATCGGGGCCGCCAAGCTCGCCGACACCCCTGGTGTATTCGACGTCATCGTGCTGCCCAACCTGTACGGCGACATCCTCTCCGACGTGGCGGCCCAGATCGCGGGCTCGGTCGGCCTGGCGGGCAGCGCCAATATCGGCGCCACAGTGTCGATGTTCGAGGCCATCCACGGCTCGGCGCCCCGCCGCGCCGGCCAGAATCTCGCCAATCCCTCGGGGCTGCTGCTAGGTGCGGTGCAGATGCTGGTCCACATCGGTCAGGGCGATGCGGCAACCAGCGTCCACAACGCCTGGCTGCGGACGCTGGAGGACGGGATCCACACCTACGACATCTACGCCGACGGAGTCAGCACCGCCAAGGTCGGCACAGCCGAGTTCGCCGACGCAGTGATCGCCCGGATCGGCCAACAGCCGCAGACGCTCAAGGCCGTGTCCTACCAGGTGACTCAGCCGATCGTGATCAAGCTCGCCCCGCAGCGGCGCCAGGCCAAGGCCCGGGTGGGTGTCGACATCTTCGTGGAATGGGAGGACAAGACGCCCCAGGAACTGGCCGACCGGTTGCTGGCGCAGGCGGGCGACTTCCGCCTCGACATGATCTCGAACCGGGGGCAGAAGGTGTGGCCCGGCGGTGCGGCAGAGACCGGCTACACCGACAACTGGCGCTGCCGTTTCCTTGCCGCCGACGGCGCGACCCCGAGCGAGCGTGACGTGGTGGAGCTGCAGGGTCGAGTGGTCGACGCGGGCATCCAGGTCATCAAGACCGAAGGCCTGTTCACGTTCGACGGTGAGCCCGGGTTCACCAAGGCACAGGGCCAGTAGCAACGCGCTCAGTGACACTGTCGTCACCCGGGCGCCAAGGAGGTACGAATGGCCGTGGAATTCACGCCCTCCGCGGGGCCCACCGTCGGCATCGAGTGGGAGATAGGCCTGGTCGACGCCGAGTCCATGGACCTCGTCCCGGCGGCGGAGGTGGTCTTCGACGCCCTGCGGGACGACAACGGCGACCTGGACCCTCACATCCACCCGGAACTGCAGCGCAACACCGTAGAGCTGGTCACCGGGGTCTGTGACACTGTCGGGCAGGCCATCGAAGAGCTGAAAGGTGCCCTCGCCGCCGTCCACTCGGTCACCGACCCGTTGGGTATCGAGGTCTTCAGTGCGGGCAGCCATCCGTTCGCCCACAGTCACGAGCAGGAGACGACACCCGACGAGCGCTACGACCTGCTGCTGGACCGCACCCAGTACTGGGGTCGCCAGATGCTGATCTACGGCGTGCACGTGCACGTCGGGATCGACTCCAGCGCCAAGGCCATGCCGCTGATCAATGGCTTGCTGCCCTACAACCCGCACCTGCTGGCGCTCTCGGCGTCGTCGCCGTTCTGGGGCGGGGTCGACACCGGCTACGCCAGTCACCGGTCCCTGATCTTTCAGCAGTTGCCGACTGCCGGCCTGCCGTTCCACTTCGACACCTGGCAGGAGTACGAGCGCTACGTCGACGACCTGTTCACCACCGGCGTCATCACCGTGCTCAAGGAGGTGCGCTGGGACATCCGGCCCTCACCCGGGTTCGGCACGATCGAGAACCGCATCTGCGACGGGGTGTCGTCGATCGCCGAGATGGAGGCGCTGGGCGCACTCACCCACTGCCTGGTCATCGACCTCAGCGACCGCCTGGACGCCGGCGAGTCGTTGCCCAACCTTCCGCCGTGGCACGCCCAGGAGAACAAGTGGCGAGCCGCCCGCTACGGCTTGGAGGCCGAGATCATCCTGGATGCCGCCAACTCCGAACGCCTGGTCACCGACGATGTCATGGACCTGCTGGAGCGGCTCGACCCGGTCGCCCGGCGTCTGGGTTGCGCCTCGGAGTTGGCGTCCGTCGAGACGATCATCCGCCAGGGCGCGGGCTATCAGCGACAGCGTCGGGTCTTCGCCGACAGCGACGACCCCAGAGCGGTGGTCGCCGATCTCGTGGCCCAGCTGAAGAAGAGTCTGCTCTAGCCGTGTTGGCCAAGCTGGCGGGCGACGTCGCCGCCCGGCGGGTGAGCGCCGTGAGGCTGGTCAACGAGGCACTGGGCCGCGTGGCTGCGCGTGACCCCGACCTGAACGCGGTAGTGGCGCTGCGCCGGGACGAGGCACTCGCGGAGGCCGCAGTGCTGGACCGGCAGCTTACCGACGGTGCGGCACCTGGTCCGCTGTGCGGCTTGCCGCTGCTGGTCAAGGACCTCGAGGACGTCACCGGCATGGTGACGACGGCCGGCTCGCTGCTGTTCGCACAGCACCCGCCGGCGACGCGCGACAGCCGGACCGTGCAGCGGCTGCGGGCGGCCGGGGCGATCGTGGTCGGCAAGGCGAACCTGCCGGAGTTCGCCACCGAGGGCTACACGTCCAACCTGCTGTTCGGTACCACCGGCAATCCGTGGGCGCCCCAGTGGTCTCCCGGTGGATCCAGCGGTGGTTCAGCTGCCGCCCTCGCCGCCGGGATGGTCCCGCTGGCCACGGCCACGGACGGCGGCGGCTCGGTCCGGATCCCGGCCGCCTTCTGCGGGCTGCTGGGCATCAAGCCCACGCGTGGTGTCGTCGGTCGGCGGCCCATCCACGACTGGCTCGACCTGTCGACCGATGGCCCGCTGGCCACCACGGTCGCCGACCTCGAGCTGCTGCTGCGGCTGCTGGCGGGCCCGGAGCCGGGTGATGCCGAGGCGGTGGGGCTCGACGTGTCCGACCGCGGCCCGGTGACCGCCGTGTACGCGGCCCACCGCACCGCTGACCTCGCAGCGCTACCACCCGACGTGGTGCGGGTCTTCGAGGCGGCGGTCGGGGCCATGGCCGACATCCTGGGGCTGCGGGTGCGCTGGCTCGACCCGGCCACGGTGTTCGAGGGCATCAATCCCGACCACGACTGGTTCACGCTGGCCACCGCCGACCACGTCGCCTCACTCGGCCGCGAGTGGGTGGTCGAGGGCCGGCCCCGGATGCACCCGGGTGCCGCGGAGTTCATGAGCCAGGGCCTCGACGTGGACATCGACGGCTACCTGGCCGCGCGGCGCCGTAGGCACGACCACACCCGCCGGCTGGACGGGTTGCTCGGTGCGGCAGCGATCCTGCTGACACCCACGGTCGCGGCCACCGGGTGGCTCGCGGACGGGCGGCTGGACGCCGACAGCGAACCTGCCGCGTTGCCCCAATCGTGCTACTCCACGGCGATGCAGAACCTCACAGGCCATCCCGCGATCAGCCTGCCGGCCGGTCGGCTGACCACCGGGGTCCCCTTCGGTCTGCAGGTCACAGGACCCCGATTCGCCGACATCCTGCTGCTGTCCGTGGCGCGGGCCTGGGAAGCGGCCTACCCGTGGCCGCAATCTGCGCCCGGTCACAGCCCGTTTCATGATCTGGAAGGCTGAGGGCATGCCTGGCCCCGGCACCTGGCCGATGGCTGACCAGCAGGCCGCGCCGTAGTTGCCAGGCCATGTCCGCGGGCTATCGACTCCTCGGGATTGAAGGAGTCCGCCTCGCCTTCGTCCAGTGCGGAGATGGCGCTGGATCAACATCAGAACCCGACGCCCGGATTGGTCGGCTGAGGGGAGCTGATCTGCCTTGAAGATTTCGGAGTGCAGTATTGCTGATTCTTATGCCGCGTCCTGCTGTGTGAGCCAGGTTTGGTGGATTTCGTGAGGGGTGTTGTAGCCGAGTGCGGAGTGGATGCGCTCGGTGTTGTACCAGTGAATGTAGCGGATGATGGCCCGTTTCGCGCGTTCCCGGGACGGGTAGACGGTACGGTGGATCAGTTCGTTCTTGAGGGCGGCGAAGAATGATTCCGCCATTGCGTTATCGTAGCATATGCCGGTGCGTCCGACGGATTGCTGCAGACCATGAGGCTTATTCACGGGGTGGATTGATTGCGTTTTGATCGGCGCGCCTGGAGAC
>CAZEYA010000022.1:0-28489 GCA_964516515.1 uncultured Kineosporiaceae bacterium
GTCTCGGCCCGCCTTCCCGACCGGGCACGGTGGGGCGGACTCGCCGTTTCCGAGCGGCCCGCGCCGAGTCGGGGCGGCCGGCCCCGGTGGGGTGTCCGGGGGCGGCCACGGTGGTGCCGGTCAGTCCTTACGGCCCTTACGGCCGGTCGGCCCGCCCGGGCCACGGCGGCCCGGTGGTCCAGGCGGTAGCGATGGTCCGGGCGGACCTGGGCGCCGCGCCGGTCCTGGGGGACCGGGTGGGCGAGGCCCGGGTGGCCCAGAGAACAGGGCGGCCAAGCGCCCCCGCCGGATGGTTCCGCTGTGGCGGCGGATCATCTTCCGGACACTGCAGGTGCTGGGGGTGTTGTTCCTGCTGGGCACGATCGCCGGCGCGACAGCGGTCGCGGTGGTCTACAACCGCACCAACCTCACTGACCTGAAACCGGACACCACCGTCACCGCGCAGACCTCCACCGCCTACTACGCCGACGGCACGTTCCTGGCGGACTGGAAAGCGGTGGACCGCACGATCGTGACTAGCGAGCAGATCCCGGAGCACGTCAAGAACTCCTTCGTCGCCGCCGAGGACCGGACGTTCTACGACAACCGGGGGATCGACGTCCGCGGCATCGCCCGTGCGGTGTGGGGGCAGCTCCGCGGAGATCCTGCCGGTGGTGGCTCGACCATCACTCAGCAGTACGTCCGCAACACCTACGAGGGGTTGCAGGATCAGTCATTGCGCCGCAAGGCCAACGAGATCATCCTCGCGGTCAAAGTCGACCGGCAGCTGGAGAAGGACCAGATCCTCACCGACTACCTCAATACGATCTACTTCGGGCGGCAGTCCTACGGCATTCAGGCCGCGTCCAAGACCTACTTCGGGGTGTCGGTCGAGCAGCTGACACCCCCGCAGGCGGCGGTACTCGCGGGGATCCTGCCGGCGCCGGTGGACCTCGACCCGAAGCTGAACCCCGAGGGCGCGCAGGCTCGGTTCGCCTACGTGGTCGACGGTCTGGTGGCGACCGACGCGATCACGACGGCCGAGGCCGCAACCTTCGTGTTCCCAGAGGTCCTAGAGGAGGTCGGGGACTCGATCCAGACAATGGGGCCGAACGGATACCTCAAGACGATCGTCCGCGAGCAACTGGAGAAGATCTACACCCCGGAGCAGATCGACACCGGTGGGTTGACGATCACCACCACCTTCTCGCCCGTCGAGCAGCAGAAGGCGCGCGACGCCGTGCTGTCCGGACTGGAGGAAGCCCTTGCGCCGACCGGCGGCGCGTTCCCGACAGGCCTGCGCGCCGGTCTCGCCGCCATCGATCCGGCGACGGGCGCCGTCCGTGCCCTGTATGCCGGCGAAGGGCCGGAGCAGGCCGTGGGGATCCTGGACACCGCGACCAAGGACACCTATCAACCCGGCTCGACGATGAAGCCGTTCGCATTGGTCGCGGGTCTTGGGCAGGGCAAGGAGTTGACGGACACCTACAGCGGCCGCAGCCCGTGGTCGACCGACACCGAGCCGCCGTTCACCTTCGAAAACTTCGGTGGCAGCCAGTTCGGCCGAATCGACCTGGTGACGGCTACCGCCAACTCGGTCAACACGGTGTACGCCCAGCTCAACGCTGAGATCGGGCCAAGCGCCAGCTATCAGGCGATGGTGGACGCGGGACTACCGCCGGGCTGTGACATCGAGGGCTCCGATCAGGCCGACTGCACGAACGATCTGGCCCAGGGCGAGGTCGGCAACATCCTGGGCAGCGCGTCCCCCCACGTCATCGACATGGCGCAGGCCTACGCCACCTTTGCCGCCAACGGCGTGCGGCGGGACTGGTACGTCGTCAGCGAGGTCAAGGACCCCGCGGGTACGGTGATCTGGGTGCCCGACACCACCGGCCGCCAGGTGTTCGATCCCGGAGTGATCGCGGATGCCACGTACGCCCTGACCCAGGTGATCCAACGCGGCTCTGGTGAGAACGAGCTCGGCGACATCGAGCGACCGATCGCGGGCAAGACCGGTACCGCCAGCGACAACAAGGCGGCCAGCTTCGCGGGGTACACCCCGCAGCTGGCAACGGTCGTCGCACTCTGGCAGAAGGGCCCCGACGGCACCTCGGTCGCCGAGCTGTCACTGCCAGGGGTCAACCAGGTCACCGGTGGTTCGTACCCGGCACGGATCTTCAACCGCTACATCACCGCGGCACTGGACGGTCAGCCGGTGCTGGAGTTCCCGGAGCCGCGGGTCAAGCCGGCCGCGCCGCGCCCCGCGGCGCCGGCCACGACTCGCCGGGAGGAGCCGCCGCCGCCCACCGAGGAGCCGGAACCCGAGCCCTCGGCGGAACCCTCCGTCGAGCCCACGACCGATCCGACCCGGACCAGAACGGGAACCATCGGTCCGCCCACATCGCCCACGCCAACGACGACCAGCGCCACGACGCCGACCACCCCCACGACGGTCAGCACCACGGCGCCGACACCGACCGTGCCCACCGTCACCACCACGGCCAACTGAGGGGCAGCGCCTTGACAGCCGTACCTCCGCCCCCGCCAACGGACGCAGCACAGCCGGACGAGGCGCCGCTCGCCCCGGCGCTGTCGCCCGCGACGCCTCCGCTCGCCTCCTTGCCACCTGTCGTCTCACCGACCCGGACGGACCCCTTCGCCCGCTGGGCCAGCCCTCTGCTCGGTGGCCCAGCCGGCCGGCGGGTTGCCTACCCTGCCCACCGCTGGTGGACCGCGGCGCGGGTTCTGGTGCTGTTGGCCGCGCTGTCGACCGGCTTGGGCCTGGCACAGAAGAACGACTGCCGCGACCGCGGCTGGATCAACCCCGATCAGTTCGTCCACGCGTGCTACAGCAACCTGCCGATCGAGTACGCCGGAGCAGGCTCGACGGTCGCGGGCGTGCTCGGCTACGGCGGCGCCGAGAACGGCGTCAGTCACCCGGTGGTGTCCTCGGTGGTGATGGCAGGGATCGCCGCCGTCACCAACGCGGTGGCCCCGGCCTTCGGCGGCGACGAGGTCCGGGGGCGCGTCTTCTTCGACGTCTCCGCGGTGGTCCTCGCCCTCGTCGCCGCCGTCATGGTCTTCGCGCTGACCCGGCTGACCAGGCGCCGCCCGTGGGACGTCACGCTCGTCGCGGTCTCGCCGGTGCTGGTGCTCACGGGGCTGGTCTCGATCGACCTGCTCGGCGTGGCGCTGGGGGTGATCGCGGTGTGGCTGTGGAGTCGGGACCGGCCGCTGTGGGCCGGCGCCGTGCTGGGCCTTGCGGTCGCAGCGAGGTTCCACGTCCTGCTCATCGCCGTGGCGCTGGTCATCGTCGCGCTGCGGCAGCCGCGGTGGCGAGAGGTGACCGCGACCCTCGGGACTGCGCTCGCCGTCTGGCTGGCGGTCAACCTGCCCTGGCTGGTCTCGGCGCCGGACGCGTTCCTCGCGCCGGTCCGAGCGTGGACGGACACCGCGCCCGGCTACGGCTCGCTGATGTTCCTGCCCACCCTGGTGTCCCAGAGCCAACTGCAGTGGGGGCGTCCGCTGACCCCGGGCGAATCCACCGCAGTGGGGGCGATGGGACTGGCCGTGGTGATCGTCGTGGTCGCGGTGTGGGTGCTGACCGCCACCCGCACCCCGCGACTGCCCGCCGTCATCCTCATGCTGCTGGTCGGCAGCCTGCTGGTCTCCAAGGCCGTCCCGGTGCAGGCCGCGGTGTGGGTGCTGCCCTGGGCAGCGCTCGCCGTCCCCCGCTGGCGGCCCCACCTGTGGTGGTGGGCCTTCGAGGCGCTCTACTTCATCGCGGTCTGGCAGTACCTGGTCAGCCTGACCGACGTCAACCGTGCCCTGCCGGCCGGGTACTACGCCGTCCTGATGGTGACGAGACTGGCCGCGCTGGTCTGGTTGGCGTCCGCGGCGTGGCGCTGGGCCTGGCGCTGGGGCGCGGACCCCGGTCGCGACCCGGGAGTCGGTGGTGTCCGGGGGCGCGCGGACGATCCCGCCGCCGGACCGTTCGCCCGGCCAGTCGTCGCACGAGCCAAGCCCGTCCGAGACCCCGAACGGGACCTGATCCAGGCCTGATCAGAACCTCCCCCGGGCTTGTGCGCGGCGACCCGAGGGCCACGCCGTTGGCGGCGGGGGCCGGCGGTGAGGTACCTTCTCGTTCGATCGTCGCCGGGCAAGACGCCTGGCGACGTGACGCCTGCCTCCTGCCACGGACCGACCGTGGCCGCCGAGCCCATAGGAGGTGATCCCTGCATGCGTCGTTACGAATTGATGATCATTCTGGATCCGGAACTCGAAGAGAAGACGGTCGGGCCCAGCCTCGACAAGTACCTCTCCGTGGTCCGCAACGGTGGTGGCACGGTCGACAAGGTCGATGTCTGGGGCCGCCGCCGACTGTCGTACCCGATCCGCAAGAAGACCGAGGGCATCTACACCGTCGTCGACATGCAGGCCTCGCCTGCGGACGCGCTGGAGTTGGATCGCCAGCTCAACCTCAACGAGTCGATCATGCGGACCAAGCTGATCCGCCCGGACATGCGGTAGGAGCACACATGGCCGGCGAGACAGTCATCACCCTGATCGGCAACCTCACGGCGGACCCCGAGCTGAAGTTCACCCCCTCGGGAGCTGCCGTTGCCAACTTCACCGTCGCCTCCACGCCGCGCACCATGGACCGGCAGTCCAATGAGTGGAAGGACGGCGAGACCCTCTTCATGCGGTGCGCGATCTGGCGGGAGGCCGCCGAGAACGTCGCGGAGTCGCTGACCAAGGGAAGCCGGGTCCTCGTCACCGGCCGGCTGAAGTCCCGCTCGTACGAGACCCGCGAGGGCGAGAAGCGCACCGTCGTCGAGCTCGACGTCGACGAGGTGGGACCGTCGCTGCGGTACGCGACGGCCAAGGTCGCCCGGACCCAGCGCGAGGGCGGCTCCTCGTATGGCGGAGGCGGCGGCGGCGGTTACAGCGGCGGCGGCTCAAGCGGCGCTGGCGGCGGTGGCAGCGGTGGCAGCTCGAGCGGCGGCGGTTACAGCGGCGGCCGAGGCGGGAGTGGAGGCGGGCAGTCCAGCGGTCCCGCGGACGACCCGTGGGCCACCGGGCCCGCCGCCGGTGGCTACTCCGACGAGCCGCCGTTCTAGTCGTCGGCGCCCTGGCCGGGCGCCACTCCCCTCATCAGCTTTCGTAGAAGGAGTCCCCAATGGCAGCACCGAAGAAGGCTGTCCTTCGCAAGCCCAAGAAGAAGATCAACCCGCTGCGGGCGGCCAAAGTCAGCTACATCGACTACAAGGACACCGCCTTGTTGCGCAAGTTCATCTCCGACCGCGGCAAGATTCGCGCACGCCGGGTGACCGGTGTCACCGTGCAGCAGCAGCGGCAGATCGCCATGGCGATCAAGAACGCTCGCGAGATGGCCCTGCTGCCCTACTCCAGCGTCGGTCGCTGAGCAGACTCGAGGAGACGAACAGATGAAGCTCATCCTCACCCAGGAGGTCAACGGCCTCGGGGAGCCAGGCGATGTGGTCGAGGTCAAGGACGGTTACGGCCGCAACTACCTGGTGCCCCGAAAGCTGGCAACGCTGTGGACCAAGGGCGGCGAGAGCCAGGTGTCCGCGATCCGAACCGCCCGCTCGGCCCGTGAGATGGCGACCCTGGAGGACGCGCAGGCGGCCCGCTCGCGACTGCAGGCCAAGACCGTCATGCTGGCGGTCCGCTCGGGTGCCAGCGGTCGGCTGTTCGGGTCGGTCACGCCAGGCGACATCGTCGACGCGATCGTCGCGGCGGGCGGCCCGGCCGTAGATCGTCGCAAGGTCATCATCGAGCGCCCGATCAAGACCCTCGGCAGCCACATCGTGACGGTCCGGCTGCACGCCGACGTCGCGGCCACGGTCGACGTCGAGGTCGTGGGGGCAGCGGCCCACTGAGCCGCTGATCGACCCCGACGCGGCATGATGCTGTCGTGATCAGCCGGTTCAGGGACGACAGCGCCTTGCTGCTGGTCGACGTCCAGGTGGGCGTCGACGTTCTGGAGTACTGGGGTGGCCGGACCGGTCGCCGCAACAACCCCGACGCCGAGGACAACCTCGCCGCCCTGGTGGCGCACTGGCGTGCGGCTGCCCTGCCGATCGCCTGGACCCTGCACGATTCCCGCGAGTCGGGGTCCCCGCTGAAGCTGTCGCTGCCCACCGGGGCGCTCAAGCCCGGCTTCACCACCATGGCGCACGACATCGTCGTGACCAAGGACGTCAACAGCGCCTTCATCGGCACCGACCTCGAGGTGCGGTTGCGGCGGGTGGGCGTCCGGCGGCTCGTGGTCGCCGGATTCTTCACCAACATGTGCGTGGAGACCAGCGTTCGGATGGCCGGCAACCTCGGCTACGACACCTACCTGGCGCCGCAGGCATGCGCCACCACCAACCGGGTCAGCGTGGACGGAACGGACCGTGACCCGAGTGAGATCCACGCAGCGTCGGTGGCGAATCTCGACGGCGAGTTCTGCACGGCGCTGTCGATGACTGACATCTCCGGTCTCCTCGCGTCGGACGCGCCCGGGCTGCATCGACGCCAGGGCAACGAGTAGCTGGCACCGTCCCGTCCGCCGCTGGGCGATCGCGGACTGACGTCTCATCATGCGGACGGTCACGAGATGTCTCGTCACTGCACAGCCTGTGGACGGCTGAAGGCCTGGTGGGGACGAAGACACCGCTCGCTCATCCACAGTCCGGCGGGACGTGTCCACAGCAGACGGGGTTGCCTTGTGCACGGCGATGGCGCGCCATCCACCGCGTGGCCCGACCAAACGGACACCCTGTGGACAGCCGCCGGCGGCGACACGCGGGCCGTGTCCGACCCCCGGAGTAGACCTGTCTCCCGTGACAGCCGTGACCCACGCCGACATCGACATCCGTGGCACGGGTGTCGGTGGTGGCCTGGACCGGATGCCACCGCAGGACGTGCTGGCCGAGCAATCGGCCCTGGGCGGCATGCTGCTGAGCAAGGACGCGATCGCCGACGTCTCCGAGGTGCTGCAGGCGATCGACTTCTACCGGCCCGCCCACGAGACGATCTTCACGGTCATCCTCGACCTGTTCGCTCGTGGCGAACCGGCCGACCCGGTGACGGTCGCCGACGCCCTGGGACGCCGCAACGACCTGAGCAAGGTGGGGGGCGCCCCCTACCTGCACTCATTGGTCGCCACGGTGCCGACCGCGGCCAACGCGGCCTACTACGCGCGCATCGTGCGGGACAAGGCGGTGCTGCGGCGCCTGGTCGAGGCAGGCACCAAGATCGCGACGATGGGGTACGGGGCCGAGGGCGGCGAGGTCGAGGACCTGGTCAACGCCGCCCAGGCCGAGGTGTATGCGGTCAACACCCGGCGTAACCGTGACGACTACCGGCCGCTGTCGGAAACGCTCGAGCAGACCCTGGCGGAGCTGGAGGAGATGGGCAGCCGCGGGCCCGGGCTGGCCGGCGTGCCGACCGGGTTCACCGAGCTCGACGCGCTCATGAACGGGCTGCACGCCGGGCAGATGATCGTCATCGCCGCCCGGCCCGCGATGGGCAAGTCGACCGTCGGGCTGGACATCTGCCGGACCGCGGCGCTGCACCACGGTCTGCCCAGCGTCATCTTCTCCCTGGAGATGAGCCGGACCGAGATCACGACTCGTCTGCTGTCGGCGGAGGCGGGCATCAAGCTGCAAGGGCTGCGCAACGGCAAGCTGGGCGAGGACGACTGGACCAAGATCGCCCGGGTCATGGGTCGAGCCAACGACGCCCCGCTGTTCATCGACGACAGCCCCAACATGAGCCTCGCCGAGATCCGCGCCAAGTGCCGGCGGCTCAAGCAGCAGCACGGCCTGCGACTGGTGGTCGTGGACTACCTGCAGTTGATGAGCAGCGGCAAGCGCGTGGAGTCGCGCCAGCAGGAGGTGAGCGAGTTCTCCCGCGCCCTGAAGCTGCTCGCCAAGGAGCTGGAGGTACCCGTGGTGGCGATCAGCCAGCTCAACCGGGGCCCGGAGCAGCGCACCGACAAGCGGCCGCAGATGTCGGACCTACGAGAGTCCGGCGCCATCGAGCAGGACGCGGACGTCGTGATCCTGCTGCACCGCGAGGACGCCTACGAGCGGGAGTCCCGCCCCGGCGAAGCCGACTTCATCGTGGCCAAGCACCGCAACGGACCCACCGACACCATCACCGTGGTGTTCCAGGGCCACTTCAGCAGATTCGTGGACATGGCACGCTAGAAGCCGGGTTTAGGACAGTCGAGGGGGGGTAGTCACCCATAGACCGCACCACGACGTCCCGAACCAGGAGGCTCGATGACTGTCTATGGGGACTCCCCCTCAACCTTCGACACCGATGCGTCCACGTACCCGACCCACCCGGGCACCGGCGCCACCGATAGCACCGCCAGCACCGACAGCACCACGCAACAGGTCAAGGACAAGGTCAGCGGTGCTGCCGACACCGCCAAGGACAAGGCGAGCGGGCTGGCCGACACCGCCAAGGACAAGGTGAGCGGGATGGCCGACACCGCCAAGGACAAGGTGAGCGGGGCCGCACACGCCCAGGTCGACACCCGCAGCACGCAGGCGGGCAAGAACCTGGCCGGTGTGGCCGACCAGGCCCGCGACGTCAGCGGGCAGCTCCGCGAGCAGGGCAACGACACCGCAGCCCGGCTCGTCGGTGCCGCCGCCGGCTACACCGACCGGCTCGCGCACTACCTGCGCGACTCGGATGCGCAGACGATCATCAACGATGTCGAGCGCTACGCCCGGCGCCAGCCGTGGGCCGTTGCCATCGGCGGCCTGGTCGTCGGCTTCGCGGCATCCCGCGTGGTCCGTGCCTCACGCAGCAACTTGGACAGTGACGCCGAGCACGACTACCGCGGCGCCACCAACGGTGACGGATACGGCGGGTACGGCTCGGCCCGTGACACCGTCAGCAGTCGCGAGCTGGACACGCAGTACGGCGGGTACGCACCGCCGAGTGACCCCGTCGACGAGCCGATCTACGCGGGCATGCCGAGCACGGACCCCGACCCGACCCTGGGAGAGACCACGCGTGGCAACCTCTGACACCGGCGCCTACGGCTACACCTCCCAGTCCGCCGACGCGGAGGATCTCCGTCAGGAGTCCTTCGGTCAGCTGATCAAGGACCTGTCGGCTGACACCTCCCACCTCGTCAAGCAGGAGATCGCGCTCGCGCGGGCGGAGCTGACCCTCAAGGCCAAGCAGGCCGGCCGCGGTGTTGGCATGCTCGTCGGCGCGGGCGTCGCGGGGCTGATCCTGCTGGGGACGCTCACCGCGTTCCTCATCATCGTGCTCGACCTGGCCATGCCGCTGTGGGTCTCGGCCCTCATCGTCACCGTGCTGTGGGCGATCGTCGCCTTCGCGCTGTACTCGGCCGGCCGCGCCGCAATGAAGCAGGTCTCACCGCAACCCGAACAGACCATCGACACCATGAAGGAGAACGTGGAATGGGCGAAACACCCGACGAGATCCGCGAGGACATAGAGCGCACCCGCGAGCGGATGAGCGAGCACGCCGACGCCCTGGCGTACAAGGCCGACGTCCCCGCTCGTACCAAGGACCGGATCGAGGACGCAAAGGAGAATGTCATGTCGACCCTGAGCCACGCGAAAGACGCCGTCGTCTCGACGGTGACCGGCGCCAAGGACACCGTCGCCGACAAGGCGGCGGACGCCAAGCACTCGGTGGGTTCCACCGTGTCCGACCACACCCCCTCTACCGGCGAGGTCAAGCACCAGGCCGCCCGCGCCAAGGGGATCGCACAGGACAACCCGCTCGGTCTCGCGATCGGTGCGGTCGCGCTCGGCTTCGTCGCCGGCCTGCTGGTACCGGCCAGCCGATTCGAGAACGAGCGCGTCGGCGGGCTCGCAGACGAGGTCAAGGACCGCGCCAAGACCGTCGGTCAGGATGCGGTCGAGCGGGTCAAGGACGTGGCCGCCACCACGGCGACCGCGGCGAAGGACGCGGCCGCCGATGCCGGCAGCCACAACGCCGAGGAGTTCAAGGAGACCGCGAGCGCAGGCAGCCGCCTGAGCTGAGTCGCGCGGTCGATCGACACCGCACCTGAGCGCGCCAAGCGCAGCCCGCGTCGGATCACGACGCGGGCTGCGCCGTTACCAGCCCAAGGAGTACGGCAATGGCAGCCCGACGGGAGAAGGACACTCGCGCGACGACCGGCACCGACACGGAGCAGCCGACCCAGGTGCCGCCGCGAGGGTGGTGGCAGATCCTGCGACGGGCCTACCGCGAGAGCAACGAGGACAACGTCTCGATCCTGGCGGCTGCGGTGGCGCACTACAGCTTCCTATCGCTGTTCCCGGCGCTCATCGCGGGCATCTCGCTCTGGGGGATCGTCGTCACGCCGGCCCGCGCTGCCCAACAGGCCGAGGCACTGACGGCGGATCTGCCCCCGGAAGCCGCAGCCACGATCACGCAGGCCTTCTCCTCGTTCGCCGAGCAGGACGGCACGGCTCTCGGCTTCGGCTTCGCCCTCACTGTGCTGTTGGCGCTGTGGTCGGCATCGGGTGGTGTCGGAACCCTCATCAAGGCGGTCAACATCGCCTACGACGAGAAGGACGACCGCGGCTTCATCAAGAGCAAGGCGCTGTCGCTGGTGATGACCATCGGCGCCATCGTCTTCGTCATTCTCAGTCTCGGCCTGGTCGCCGTGGTGCCACCACTGATCAACGCGGCGGGGCTGGGTCCGGCCGGGACGATCCTCGCGCAGGTGACCCGGTTCCTGCTGCTGGTCGTGCTGGTGTCGGTCGCGCTGGCTCTGATCTACCGGGTGGCGCCCAGTCGTGCCGACGCCAAGATCGCCTGGGTGAGTCCCGGCGCTCTCGTCGCCGCTGCCGTGTGGTTGCTGGCGAGTATCGGATTCAGCGTGTATGTCAGCAATTTCGGGAGTTACAACACGACCTACGGCTCGTTGGCCGGGGTGGTCATCCTGCTGCTCTGGTTGTACCTGACCGCCTTCATCATTCTCATGGGTGCCGAGATCAACGCCGAGTCGGAGCGCCAGACAGCGCAGGACACCACGACGGGACCACCCCGCCCGATCGGGGAACGGGAGGCGTACGTGGCAGACCAAAAGGCCGTGCCGTCGTCATGACGACCCCCTGACCGACACGCCGGAGCCTCGAAAGGACACCGCGCCATGGCTACCTACCGCGTCCGTCAGATCTCCGACCTCTTTGGGGTCAGCGATGACACCGTGCGCCGCCGGGCGGCTGTCCGCCACCCGCGACCCCGCGGGGCGGGTCGCCTTCGACGGCGCGGACCTGGCTCAGTTCGCCGAAGAACTGGCAACGGCGACTGCACCGGCGGCACCCCGCCGGATCGCCTGCGAATCATCACGCAACCGGCTCACCGGGCTGGTCACCAAGGTGCAGCGTGACGGCCTGATGGCTCAGGTGGAGATGCGGTGTGGCCCGTTCCGGGTGGTCTCGGTGATGGCCTCGGAGGCGTTGGACGAGCTCGCCCTGGAACCGGGCGTGCTGGCAGTGGCCAGCGTCATGTCGTCCAGCGTGGTAGTCGAGGTGCCGGCACCGTGACCGACGGCGCCACGGGTTCTGTGCCCCCTGACCACGTGGCCTCGGCCGTGTCATAGCAGTCGATGTCGGCCAGGCGATCGGCCAGTTCGCCCGAAGCCGATGCCGCGTATCCGGCGATCGCGGCGGCCACCAACTCCAAGGACAGGCCGTCGTTGCCACTGGTGGCCAAAAAAGCACGAACCGTTCGCGGGGTCCGGGAACATGCAGCGTTCGCGGTGACCTCGTCGGCCCGGCTGCTCCGTTGCCGTCTGCTGGACATGCGGCCAAGGTAACGATTCGGCTGCGTTTCCGCTGAAGACCCGCCGGTTCCCGTGCTGCGGATGCGGCATGAGAACCGCCCGGACGCCGCGGCGCTGCGCACCGCTTACCCGACCCTGCCCTTGAACGCGGTCTTTGCCCCTAAAGTATGGCCTTGTCGCGCTGGGCGGCGGAATACGGGAGAGGCATGTACGCACTGGGTCTGGATCTGGGGGCGGTCGTCACCACGGCAGCGATCTGGCGTGACGGGCAGCTGGCCCAGGCCGTCCCGGCTGACCGGGTCGCATCGGTGGTCCGGGTGGGAGCCGATGGTCAGCTGCATGCCGGAGCCGAGGCGGAGCGGGCCGCAGGCTACGACGAGACCATCGTCGATCCCGTGGGGTCGATCGGTGAGTCCGAGCCGATCGTGGCCGGTGGACAATCGTTCTCGGTCGAGCAGGTCGTCGCTGCACTGGTGCGCGGTGTCGTCGCCGACGTCGTGGCCCAGCAGGGGGAGTGGCCAGCGGCGGTGACGGTCTGTCACCCGGCCGACTGGGGGCCGTTCAAGACCAACCTCCTGTCGTGGGCATTGACTCTGGCGGATCTCAGTCCCCCCCACGGCAGCCAGCTGATCACACCCCCCGAAGCGGTAGCGGTGGCAGCGATGAGGCACGTCGGCATCGAGGCGGGTGTGACCTTCGGCATCGTTGACGTGAGCGCAGGCACCCTCACCGCCGCCGTGATGCGCCGCACCGATCTCGGTCTCGACACGCTGGGAGATCCGGTCCGGGTCCGTGATGTCGTCGCGGCCGATCTCGACGAGGCCCTGGTCGGCCAGCTGGGCGTGCCGGTCCACGTCGCAGGACCGGCTCGGCCGCAGCGCCACCCGGGGGCCGTGGCGGCAGCGGACGCCGCGGTCGCAACCGCGATCGTCGAGTCCTTCGAAGCGACGCTGGCCACCTCCGGAGTCCGGGCCGAGGACCTCGATGTCATCCTGCTCGCCGGCAGAGCCACCGCGATTCCGGTCGTGGCAGGCACCGTCGAGACCGAACTCGGCGTCCCAGCGATCGCTGTTGAGCAGCCGGAGTCGGCGGCGGCCCGAGGCGCCGCCTGGGTAGCGGGTGCGCTACTGGACGCGGTGCCGGATCGCGAGCAGCAGGCCGCCACGCCGGCACCTGTGGCCGCGCCCCGGCCCCCGGATCCGCGTCGCTCGGTCGAGCCCGTGACGCTCGCACCCGCTGCCGGGACGACAGTCGGCACGGCGTCGCCGCTCGCCGTCGCCGCCCGGCTGCCGCAGCAGGTACTGGGGCAGGCGCGGACCTCTGGCAGGAGCGCTGAGGGCGCGAAGGCAGCCCTATCGGACGAGGCCCCCCCGGCGCAGCAGATCAGCGAACCGCCCGGCGATGGTCGCCGGCGCATGCTGGGTCCGGTGCTTGCCATCGCGGCGGCAGTCGCCGTGGTTGGTGCGCTCGGCGCGCTCGCCGTCGCGCGCCTTGGAGGCGACGAGGCTTCCACGGCGGGCACCTGCCCCGCTGCGCGAGCCGATGGTCCGTGGGTGTGCGTCGACTCCGCGACCGTCGCCGACGATCGGCTCCTGCTGTCGTTGTCGACCGACGTGTCCTCGTCGCCGTCGGTGGTCGCCGCGCTCGCCCCATTGAGCGCACCCGCTGCGTCCGATGTCCGGGTGCAGGTCTTCGGCAGCGCAACAGCCGACTCCGTCGACGATCCCTCGGTCGTCATCTATCTCGACCGGCTGACCGACCGGCTGACGCTGGAGTACGACCTCGCCACCGATCCACTGGCCGCCAGCATCGCCACCCAGCCCTTCGTCTGCGCCCGGGTCACCGACGCCGACGGTTCGCCGCTGGTTCGCGACGACCCTGTGGACGACTGCGCCGCCCTCTCGGGCTCGTCGGCATCGCGTACCTCGACTGTCACCGGCTCGACACGAAGCGAAACCGCCGAGCCGTCCGGCAGCGGGACACCGGCGCCGAGCGGTGTGTCCACGGGGGCGTCCAACCCGGCCGGGGGAACCGCTGTGCAGCCCGGCGCCCGCCCGACGTCCCGGCCTACCGGCGCCGTCGTCACCCCGCGGCCACCGACGGGGCCCACCACCGGCCCGACGACAGGGCCGACCGTGGAACCGACGACCTCGGCACCACCCGACACCAGCCCGGCGCCCGACCCGACTCCCACGATCACGCCGAGCCCGACACTCTCGACCACCTAGGCGGTTCGCCCGCCGCCGATCTCTGCTCGACACAGCAGGGCCGGGCACCGCTAGTGCGGTACCCGGCCCGAAGCCGCCGCTCAGCGGCGGCTCTGCTCAGCGACTCTGATCAGAGCGTGGTCGACGCAACTCCCGGCGTGCCGCTGCCGATCTCTCCTCGCCACTGGCCGGTCGCCGTGCCCCGGGACTCGATGAAGCCCTTGAACTTCTCGAGATCCTGCTCCGCCTGCCGCTCGATGACGCCGAGCGCATCGCCGACCTTCTCGACGAAGCCGTCTGTCTGGTAGTCCATCTGCAGCATGACGCGGGTGGACGTGGGGCCGAGTTCCCGTTACCCCTGATGCGCCACGGCGTACCATTTTCGCGTCACAAGTGGTTCAGGTGGCGGCTGGCGCGAAGCGGTTATACGTTCTGTCTGCAACGGTTGAGAAGCCAGCCGCGGTGGTCCTGGACCCGGCCGACCCGCTTCCGTGGACTTGCCGCATCCTTATCTGGAGGAAGCATGTCCACGGTCGCCGCCGCCCTCGAAGCTCCGCCGCGCACGTCCACGCAGGCCACGAACGAGCACACGAACGAGCCGACGTCCGAGCTGACCTCCGAGCAGCCGGCATACGCCGAGCGCGACGAGATCGGCGAAGCCCTCGTCGCGCGGGTCGCATCACTGCCGGTGGATCATCCCGACCGGCCGCAGGCGCTGGAGGCGGCGTTCGCTCACTGGGCGCCGATGGCGATCCGGCTCTCCCGTCCGTTCTTGCGGCGCACCAGCGAACGCGAGGACCTGAAGCAGGTCGCGCTGACCGCCCTCGTACAGGCGATTCTGCGTTACGACGCGGGACGCGGCGACTTCCCCCCCTACGCGGTGCCCACCATCACCGGCGAGATTCGGCGATGGCTGCGCGACGCCAGGGACCTGGTCCGGGTGCCGCGGCGGCTGCGCGAGATCGACGCCGAGGTGTTGACGCTCAGCGAGCGGCTGGAGAAGGAGATGGGCCGCCGGCCCAC
The DNA here is from genome assembly GCA_964516515.1 of uncultured Kineosporiaceae bacterium. GTDB lineage: Bacteria > Actinomycetota > Actinomycetes > Actinomycetales > JBBAYJ01 > JANNOG01. The sequence continues at coordinate 15,016 of CAZEYA010000022.1, forward strand.
CACCCGGGAGTTGGCAGAGCGCACCGGGGTCAGCGAGAGGGGTATCCGTGACGCGGAGGACGCGCGGGCGGCGCGCTGGCCTGGTTCGCTCGACGACGAGTCGATCAGTTCGCATCGGGCCGTGATCTACATCGACAAGGCCCTGGAAGTCGTCGATCAGCGGCGCACCGTGGTGCCGCTGATCGCCGGGCTCGACAAGCGCAGCCGCGATGTCCTCGTCATGCGCTACTTCCAGGAGATGACCCAGAGCGATATCGCCTCGGAGGTGGGCGTCTCGCAGGTCCAGGTCTCACGGATCCTGTCCCGCACCATTGATCAGCTCCGGGGCCTGGCTGCCGCGTAGGGTCGGCCTCGCCGGGCAGGAAACGGGTGTGACCTCGATACTCGGTGTATGACCGAGTCAGGGCCGATCGCGACGCAGATCGTGTCCCTTGCCGCTCGCAACGTCGAGTGCGCGGTGCCAGACGCCCGAGCGGTGAGCATCTACATACACGGCTCCGAGCAGCTCGACCACCTGCTGTCCATGCTCCCGGAGGGTACCGAGGTGCCACTGGCCGCGCGGCGCTCGCTGCAGGATGGCTCGACGCTGGTCCACCCGGTGGGCCCGGATGCCGTTGCCGCGGCCCGCGCAGTCGGTGCCGGCGGCGCCAGTGTCATCGCAGTCGTACCGCTGGTGGAGGTCAACGCCGCAGTCGTCGGGTGGTTCGACGAGTCGCCGACACCGGCCCAGCTCGAGGATCTCCGCAAGGGCGCGCAGGATGTGGGGACGGCGGTGACCCATGCCAAGCAGTTGCGAGACGCCTTGGTGGTGCCACCGTCGCGCCTGGTCATCGAACAGGCCAAGGGCATGGTGATGGGTCGGCATCGGTTGCCCGCCGACCAGGCGTTCTCCGTGCTGCGAGCGGTGTCCCAGGAATCGAACGTGCCGGTGCGCGACGTCGCGTCCTCCATGGTCGACAGCGTCAACAGGCCGGCATCACCGTGACCCCGGCTCCGTTTCGGCTGCGTCGATCCCCGCGGCGGTGATGTGGCTGGGTGACCAGTTGCATCATGCGGCGCTCCGGGTCCGCGTGTCGCTGTGGTCGATCGTGCAGATGGCGGTGGGTGCCGGCCTGTCGTGGACTATCGCGACCCGGCTGCTCGGCCACCCCTACCCGTTCTTCGCCTCGGTGGCCGCCGTGGTCTGCCTGGGCCTGGCCAGTACCAAACGCGCCCGGCGGGTGGCCGAACTCGCTGCCGGCGTCACGGTCGGCGTGGCGATCGGTGAGTTGTTGGCCCAGGTGCTGGGCCGTGGCGGTTGGCAGATCGGCCTCGTCGTCGGGCTGTCGCTGCTGCTGGCGAGGCTGCTGGACAGCGGTAGCCTCATCGCCACCCAGGCGGCGGTGCAGGCAGTGCTGGTGTTGGCGATCCCGCAGCAATCCGGCCAGAGCGTGGCACGGTGGGAGGACGCCATGATCGGCGGCGCCGTTGCCCTCGTCATCGCGCTCGTCACGCCACAGAACCCGCGCCCGGCTGCCGACGAGGAGGCGCGGGCTTCGGTCGACGCCCTGGTCGACGTGCTCGACGGTGCCGCGAACGCCATCCGGACCCGCGACGGGCCGGGGGCCGAGGACGCGTTGACCCGGGCGCGGGCCACCCAGGGCGTGCTCGATCGCTGGGACGAGGCGGTGACGACCGGGGAGGAGATCAGCCGGCTCTCACCGCTGCGCCGTCGGCAACGCGACGAGCTGGCACGCCACCGGCGTGCCCTGATCGGCGTGGACCGCGCCAGCCGCAACGCCCGTGTCCTGGTGCGGCGGGTCTCGGCGGCACTGGACGACGGCCGTGAGGTGCCGACGGAGATCGCCGACGCCCTGGAGCGGCTCGCGGTGATCCTGGCGATCTCCGGCGTGCGGATCGCCTCGGACCCACCGCCGGAGTTGGTGGCGCAGCTGCGCGAGGTGGCCACCGGCCTCGTCGTGGACCGCGCCGGTGGCGGTACGTGGGCCGGGACGGTCGCCATCGCGCAGCTTCGCTCGATCGTGGTGGATCTACTGACCGCCACGGGAATGCCGCTGCGAGAGGCCCGCGCGATGCTGCCCGCGCCGTGACCGGGTGCTGGGCCGCTTCACCGCCCGCCCGCACCCGCTGTGACCAGATTCGGCGGCGTGTGCTTAAGGCGGGGCTATGACACAACAGATGGTGAGTCGCGGGTGGCAGCTGCGATCGCCTTGCGGATGCGCTGCTCGCTCACCGGGTGGGCGGTGCGGATCTGCTGGGCGAAGAGGCTCACCCGATACTCCTGCAGCATCCAGCCCACCGCGGTCAGGGCTGGTGGGGGCACGGGCCCCGGTTCAGCCTGCGCGAGCGCCGCTGCGTGCAACCCCTGGGCGACCTGCCAACGGGCCAGCGCCGCCGCGTCACGTTGTGGGTCCGCCGCCAGCGCGGTCACCCGGCGACGGGCGGCCGCGACATAGCGCACCAGGTCGGGCAACCGTCGCCGACCGGCCCGGCTGACGAAGGACCCGGCCAGCAGGCCCCCGAGGTTAGTGCGCACGTCGGCGACCCCCGCGGCCAGCGCCGATCCATCTGCCGTGGCTGCTGCCGCAGCGGACCGGGTCCGCCGCGTCAAGGCGCCGAGCTCGGCTTCGGCCTCGGCGGCGTCACCCAGCACCCGTGCCACCACCGGCACGATCTCGGCGACGGTCGCCGGCAGCGCCGCGCGGACCGCGTTGCGGGCCGCGTCGAACTGCTCCCGGCTGCGCGGCATGCCCCGGGCCCCGGCCCACCCCGCCAGTAGATCCTGCACCCCGGCCGCCACGCAGTCGGCCAGCAGCGCCGCGGTGTCACCGCCCGGCGGGGCGGCCAGCGCGAGCTTGGCGGTGATCGGGAGGTCGGCCACCACCTCCCGGATGGGTGACGGGATCGTGAGCATCAGCAACCGCGCCACACCCGCGGGCATCGCCGCATCCGCCCCCTGCGGTGTGGCGAAGACCCGGACGCCAGCCGAACCGCCTTCGTCGACCACCGCCGGGTACGCCACGACGTCGCCGTCCACGCCGGCGACCGACACCGCGACCGCCAGGTCAACGATGGTCCAGTCGGTCAGGCCGCGCCGCTCGACCCCCTGCGACAGCTCTGCCAGCAGATCACGTTGCCGTCCCCGCACCAGCTGCTGCAGCGCCGCCAGATCGCGGCCCTCGGCCAGCACGCCACCGTCGGCGTCCAGCACCCGGATCCGCAGCCGCAGGTGCTCCGGTAGCCGCCCCAGGTCGAAGTCCGCGATGCTGACCACCGGACCACCCATCGCCGTCAGCGCCTGGGCGAGCGAGGTCAGCGGGTCGTCGCGGCCCACCCGGCCGGCCGCCTGCATCGCCTGCAGCGCCGCGCCGGCGTGGTCCGGCGCCGGGGCGAAACTGCGCCGCAGCGACTTCGGCAGGCTCCGGATCAGCTCGGTCATCAACTCCTGGCGCAGCCCTGGCACCAGCCATCCAGCCGCCGCCGGCCGCAGCCGGTTCAGCTGCGCCAGCGCGATGTCGATCGTCACCCCGTCATCAGGCGCCCCAGGAGCGAACCGGTAGCTCGCCGGCAGGTCGAGCCCCGCATCGGCGTCCACCCAGCGGTCGGGGAAGCCGAGTGATTGGTCCTCCGGTTCGGCGGCGGTCCGAAGCAACCAGGCGGGGTCGTAGCTCAGCAGATCGGGCTGGTCGCGCCGGGCGGTGCGCCACCACCGGTCGAAGTGCCCGCCGGAGACGATGCCGGTCGGCAGCCGTTCGTCGAAGAACGCGAACCGCTCGTTCTCGCCCGCGACGACGTGGCGCCGCCGGGTCCGCTCCTCGCGCTCGTTCGCCTGAGCCAGTCGCCGCCGGTTCTCCGCGACGAACGAGTGGTGGGTCTCCCACTCGTCCTCAACGAGCGCGTGCCGGATGAACAGTTCGCGAGCTGCTGTGGCGTCGATTCCGCCGTAGCCGACACGGCGGCCGATCGCCAGCGGTAGGCCGTAGAGCGAGACCCTCTCGGTGGCGACGATCTGGGCGCGCCGACGATCCCATCGCGGCTCGCTGTAGGTGCGGATCGCCAGGTCGCCGGCGGCGGCCTCCACCCAGCCCGGCTCGATCATGGCCACCGTGCGGGCGAACAACCGCGACGTCTCGACCAGCTCCGCGGCCATCACCCAGCGCGGTCGCTTGCGGCCCAGCGCGGAGCCCGTCGCGATGCTGAACCGTGCACCCCTGGCCCCCAGGTAGTCCTGTACCGTCCGGCCGCCCTGGCCGCCGTCAGTGTCGAACCGCACGCCGACGTGCGACAACAGCCCGGCGAGTGCGGCTTGATGGACCAGATCCGCCGCGCCGCCGGCCGGGGCCTCTCCCGCGACCAGACCGACGCTGGAACCGCGCCACCCCAGTTCGCGTCCCGACGTCCGCAACTGCGCGACCAGGTCGATCCACTCCCGGACCCGGCGGTGATTGAGGAACTCCGCCTTGCACAGCCGTCGGAACGCGCCGCCGGAGCGCTCCCGTCGCTGTTCGTCGAGGTATCGCCACAGCGCCAGCAGGGTCAGCAGGTCGGAATCGGGTTGTACGAAGCGGCGGTGCGCGGCCTCGGCCGCTTCCGGCGCATCCCGTGGCCGCTCCCTGGGGTCGACGATCGACATCGCGGCCACCAACACGCTCAGCTCGTCCAGGCAACCGAGTCGTTGCGCCTCGACCAGCATCCGGCCGAGGCGGGGGTCGACCGGCAATCGGCTCAGCAGCCGCCCGACCGCGGTGAGCTCGGGCGCCACCGGGGCGCCTCTCGGTGCATCGCTGGGGACGACGGCGTGCAGTTCCTCCAACAGCAGCACCGCGTCGCGCACGGCCCGTCGATCGGGCGGGTCGACGAAGGGGAAGTCCTCCACGGCCCCGACGTCCAGCGCGGCCATCCGCAGCACGACCGAGGCCAGGTTGGTGCGCAGGATCTCCGGCTCGGTGAACTCCGGCCGGGCCTCGAAATCGGACTCGGCGTACAGCCGGATGCAGACACCGTCCGCGACCCGGCCGCACCGCCCGGAACGCTGGCGCGCCGACGCCTTGGAGATCGCCTCGATCGGCAGCCGCTGCACCTTGGTCCGGCGGCTGTAGCGCGAGATCCGCGCCGTGCCGGTGTCCACGACGTACCTGATCCCAGGCACGGTCAGCGAGGTCTCGGCGACGTTGGTGGCGATCACGACCCGGCGGCCACCGTGCGGGGCGAAGACCCGGTGCTGTTCGGCGGCGGACAGCCGTGCGTACAGCGGCACGATCTCCGTGCCGGCGAGCCGGCGGTCCCCGGCGGCGGCGGCCTCGATCCGGTCGGTCAGCGCCTGCGCTGCCTCCCGGATCTCGCGCTCGCCACTGCAGAACACCAGGACGTCGCCCGGGCCCTCGGCGAACAGTTCGAGGACGGCGTCGACGACCGCGTCGGGCTGGTCTCGCTCCTCGGCGTCGGGTGGGGTGGTGGCTGCCCGGGGGGCAGCCGGCACCACGGTGCCCTCGGCCTCCTCGTCGGGGTCGTCCTCGGGGGTGGCCCAGGGGCGATACCGGATCTCCACGGGGTAGGTGCGCCCGGAGACCTCGATGATGGGCGCGCCGCCGAAGTGCTCGGCGAATCGTTGCGGGTCGATGGTGGCCGAGGTGATGACGACGGACAGGTCGGGGCGTTGGGGCAGCAGCCGGGTCAGGTAGCCGAGGAGCATGTCTATGGTCAGTGACCGTTCGTGGGCCTCGTCGATGATCAGCGCGTCGTAGCGCAGCAGCAGCGGGTCGTCGTGGATCTCCGCGAGCAGCACGCCGTCGGTCATGACCCGGATCAGGGTGCGGTCGCCGGCGGTGTCACTGAACCGCACCGTGTAGCCGACTGCTTCACCGAGCGCCACGCCCAGCTCCTCGGCCAGCCGTTCGGCGACGGCACGGGCGGCGATCCGGCGCGGCTGGGTGTGACCGATGGTGCCGCGGATCCCCCGGCCCTGCTCCAGCAGCATCTTGGGCAGCTGCGTGGTCTTGCCGGAGCCGGTCTCGCCCGCCACGACCACGACCTGATGCGCTGCCATCGCCGCCAGGATGTCCGCCCGACGCGCGGTCACCGGCAGGTCGGGGTACGTCACGACAGGGCGCCCTGCCTCACGGCGCATGATCCGCTGCTCGGCACCAGCCACCGCAGCGGCCAGTTCGACGAATGCCGCGGCTTGCCGGGCCGGGTCGGCCGTGGCCAGTGCGTCGAGTCGGGAGCGCAGCCGCTCGGCGTCACGCAGCGTCAGGCCGTTCAGGCGAGGCAGCAGCAACGCGGGATCGAGGCCTGGCATGACCTGGTCACTGTAATGACCGCCGGCATGATCGGCTGCTCCGCATCCGGACGTCGGGACTGGGCCGTGGCGCTCGCGTCGTACGCTCCGGCGGTGGTGCAGCGGTATGACGTCGCCGTGATCGGCGCGGGTGGCGCCGGGCAGTTGCTGCTGCTCGCGCTGGCCTGCGCCGACCTCGACATCCGGGTCGCGGTCGTCGACCCGGTCACCCGGACCGGTCACGACCGGACCTGGTGCTGGTGGGGAGCGGGGGCGGGCATCGCCGAGGCGGCGGTGGACAGCAGCTGGCGCCACCTTCGGGTGGCTGGCGGCGGCAGCCCCGAGGTGGTGCTGGACCTGGACCCGCTGCGCTACCGCCTCATCCGATCGCCGGACCTGTACCGGCTGGTCGGCGAGCGGGTCGCCGCCGCCCGGCGCCTGCGGGTCGACCGGTACGAGGCCGCCGCCGCGGACGACGTGCGCGGCGCTGGTGAGGAGGTGGCGTTCACGGTCGCCGGCGAGGCGCTGTCCGCCTCGTGGGTGTTCGATTCCCGCCCGGCGCCACCGGTCTCCGGCGGTCGGGTGCACTGGCGGCAGCAATTCCTCGGCTGGGTGCTGCCCGCGCAGGCTGTGCCGGACGTCGGTGAGGTCCCGTTCCTCATGGACTTCCGGACACGGCAGCCCACGGCCGGGCTGTCCTTCGGCTACTGCCTGCCGATGCGGGACAGGACGGTGCTGGTCGAGTACACCGAGTTCTCGCCGGAGATCATGACGGATGCGGCGGCCACGGCGGCGCTGCTGGATTACCTACGGTTGCTCGGTGTGGCCGGCGATGTCCGGATCGATGCGGTGGCACCAGGTGCGGTGACACCAGGTGCGGTGCCCAGTCACGTCGAGCGCGGCTCGATCCCGATGACCGACGCCAGGTTCGCGCGGCGGGCCGGCGAACGGGTGTTTCGGCTGGGTACGGCAGGCGGCGCCACCCGCGGGTCCACGGGATACACGTTCGCGGCGATGATCCGCCAGGCCGAGGCCGTGGCCGCGGCGCTGGCCGTCGGCCGGGTCCCCGCCCCGCCGCCCGCCTATCCGTCGCGCCACCGCTGGATGGACGCGGTGATGCTGCGGGCGCTGGACGACCGGCTGGTCGACGGCCCGGCGTTCTTCCGGCAGCTGTTCCGTCGCCAGCCCATCGAGCGGGTGTTGCGATTCCTCGACGGTGCCAGCACGCGTGGCGAGGACCTGGCGATCATGGCCAGCGCGCCGCTGCCCGCCATGACGCGGGCGGCCGTGCTGACCGCCCTTGCGCCATGGCAATCCGCAGCGCGTAACGCGCGGAACGCTCAGGCGGCACCGTCGTCGTCGCGGGTGAGCAGACGTGGGTAGTCACCGTGGATGAGGTGATCGACCAGGTCCTCGGCCAATCCGGTGTAGCTGTGAGGGGACAGCGCCAGCAGCCGTTGCTCGGCGGCGGCCGGCAGGCCCAGACCCGAGACGAAAGTGCGCAGCTCGGCACCGCCGATCCGGCGGCCACGGGTCAGCTCCTTGAGTCGCTCATAGGGGTTGGGCAGGCCGTGCAGTCGCATCACGGTCTGGATCGCCTCACCGAGGACCTCCCACGCCCCGTCGAGGTCGGCCGTCAGCATCTCGCTGTCGACATCCAGTGCCGTGAGGCCGCGGCTGACATTGTCCAGCGCCACCAGTGAGTGCCCGAAGGCCACCCCGACGTTGCGCTGCATCGAGGAGTCGCTGAGGTCGCGCTGCAGCCTCGACGTCACGAGAGTCTCCTGCAGTACGCCCAAGACCGCGTTGGACATCTCCAGATTGGCCTCGGCGTTCTCGAATCGGATCGGGTTGACCTTGTGCGGCATCGTCGACGAACCTGTCGAGGATGTGCTGGTCAGCTGTGTGAAGTAGCCGAGGCTGACGTAGGTCCAGACATCGGTGCACAGATTGTGGGCGATCCTGTTGAAGCGGGCCACGTCGGCGTACAGCTCGGCCTGCCAATCGTGCGGCTCGATCTGCGTGGTCAGCGGGTTCCAGGTCAGCCCGAGCGCCTCGACGAAGCTCTGCGACACGCCCTGCCAGTCCACTTCGGGTGCCGCGACGACGTGGGCCGCGTACGTTCCCGTGGCCCCGTTGAGTTTGCCCAGGTACTCGGCCCGCTCCACCCGCTCGGCCTGTCGCTGCAGCCGCTGCGCCGTGACGCCCAGCTCCTTGCCCACGGTCGTGGGGGTGGCGGGCTGGCCATGGGTACGGGCCAGCATGGGCACGCTGCGGTACAGCAGGGCCATCGCGGTCAGCTGCTCCACCAATCTGCGGGCTGCGGGCAGCCATACCTCCCGCACGGCACGTTGGATCATCCGGGCGTAGGCGAGATTGTTGATGTCCTCGCTGGTGCAGCCGAAGTGCACGATCTCGCTCAGGTCGGCGGCGGTGGTCCGGGCCAATCGTGACTTGAGCAGGTACTCCACGGCCTTGACGTCGTGCACCGTGGTCCGTTCCAGTGCGCGCAACTCGGCGATCGTCTCGTCGTCGAAGCTGTCGGCGATGCCGTGCAGAACGGCGACCTCATCAGCAGTCAAGGTGCGGATGCCGGGCAGCAGCCCAACGCCACTGGTCAGGTGGATCAGCCACTCGACTTCGATGCGCAGCCGCTCGCGGTTGAGCGCGGCCTCCGAGAGTTGATCGCGCAACCGCGCCACGACGGACCGGTAGCGCCCGTCCAGCGGCCCCAGCGGTGAATCGAGCGAGCCGTCAGCCACGACCCGATCCAAACACACCCTGGCCGTCCCCTCCGGCTGGCGGGGGTCGTCGCCGCGGCTCACGTCCCGGTCTCGTAGCCCTCACCTGGAACGCTGATGAGGCTCACCGTCGCACCCCACGGGTCGGCCACGACAGCCATCCGGCCGAAGGGTGTCTCGGACGCCGGCATCAGCACGGTGCCGCCGGCGGCGGTGAACTGCGCCACCGCGGCGTCGGCTTCGCGCGTTCCCAGGTACGGCAACCAGTGCGATGGCGTACCCGGCGGGAAGTTGCCCAGTCCACCCAGGCCGCCCAGCGCGTCGCCGCCGAGCTTGTACGTGACGTAGCCCTCACTCGCACCGGGTACGTCGTCGAAGGTCCAGCCGAACACCGCGGCGTAGAAGGCCCGGGAGGCCTCGATGTCGGAGACGTTGGTGTCGGTCCAGACCAAGGCGCCCGCCTGGTTGTACACGCCTGATCCGATGTGTCCGCCCGCCTGGTAGATCCCGAAGAATGCTTCCGGTGGGTCGGTGACGAAGGCCATCGTCCCGACGCCCGGCATGGACATCGGCTCGAGCACGACGGCGCCGCCGTGATCGGTGACGGCCCGCGCGCCGGCCACGGCGTCCTCGCTGGCGACGTACACCGTCCACGCCGGCGGGCCGGACTGGTTGGTGCCGATGCCGGCCACGGCATGACCATCGATCGAAGCCATCCGGTAGTGCCCGGAGTCTTCACCCTGGTCGACGACGGCCCAGCCGAAGACCGAGGAATAGAGGTCCGCGGCGGCCGCGGGGTCGGGCACAGCTAGATCGGCCCAGCACGGCGTGCCGGTGGGCCACGGATCGGTGCGGAAGGGCATGACGGCTCCTCGGAATCGAACGCGTGTCCGGAGCTGGTACCCAACTCCCCCGGTCGCGCGCTGTCAATGCCCTCGGCGTGTCCTGACGGGCACCACGTGTCCGCGATGCTCAGGCGAAACGATGGGCAATCGCGGCGGCGTGCGCCCCGTAACCACCGCCGAAGCGTGTGGCGTGCACGAGTAGCGGATGCAGTTGATGCAGTCCGGCGCGTTCGTGCCAGCCCTCCGCCAGGGGATGCTGCTCGACGTAGGTGTCCAGCACGCGGTCCAGATGCGGCAGCCCGAACAGGGTGAGCATGGCCAGGTCGGTCTCCCGGTGGCCACCGTGGGCAGCAGGATCGATGAGCATCACGCCGCCCTCGGTCCACAGCACGTTGCCGTTCCAGAGATCGCCGTGCAGCCGAGCGGGCTCACCCGGGTCGGCCAACCCGCTCTCGGGGTCGGCCAACCGGTCGAGCACATGGCCGATGGTCTCGGCCTCGTCGCGGTTGAGGTTGCCGGCGTCGCGTGCCGATCGCAGATACGGCAACACCCGGAACTCGGCGAACCAGGCACCCCAGTGCTCGCCCGGGCGGTGCGGCAGTCCCAGTGGTCCGATGTAGCCGTCGCCCCGCCAGCCGTCGGGCGGTGAACCGAAGGTGGGTGCCCCGGCGTCGTGCGTGATCGCGAGCAGTCGGCCGAAGGTGGCGGCGGCCTCCGGTGTCGGTGCGATCTCGGGTAAGCGGGGCAGGACGAGTGCTTCGTCACTGACCGACAGCGGCTTCACCACAGGCACTCCCCCCGCGGCGGCGAGCCACCGCAGACCGGCCGCCTCGACGGCGAACAGACCGGTCGGCGCGCCGAGGCGGCGCTTGGTGAAGGTCACCGCGGCGGGGCCAGGCGCGGCTGCCTCGCCGACCGCCGTGGCCGTCGCCGGCGCGGTCTCCCTCATCGAGGGCGCACCCCGACGGCCACCAACCGTCCGAGATGGGCGGTCAACCCGCGGCAGGCAGCCTCCACCTGGTCGAGCACCTCCTCGAACGCGTCGTCGTCGTAGTAGGGGTCGGGAACATCGAGTGCCGCCCCCGACATACCCGCCAGCCGCGGATCGAACCGACGGAGCAGGACCACGCGGTCACGGGCCTCGTCGGTGCCCGCCCACGCGCGCAACGCCCGTTCGTTACCCCGGTCGAGCGCTACTACCAGGTCGACGGAGTCGAACCACAGCGGGTCGAACAGCTTGGCCCGGTGCGCGGTGGCGTCGTAGCCCCGTCCGGCCAGCGCGGCCAGGGTGCGGACGTCGGCCCGCTCGCCGATGTGCCAGTCGCCGATGCCCGCAGAAACGGCCGCGACATGGTCGGACAGCCCCGCGTTCTCCAGCAGGGCGCGCAGCACCGCCTCGCCCATGACCGAGCGGCAGATGTTGCCCGAGCAGACGAAGCACACTCGAAGCGGCCCGTCCTCGCCTTCTGGCATGCCGGTCATCTTGACCCAGATGAGACGCCGCCGACAGCCCTGCGGCCAACCTCGGCGCCATCCGGGAGCGGGCAGGCGACGGGTACCGGTCGGGAAGCGGTCGATGCCTCATCGGACTAACGCGCAGTGATTACTGGTTAACGATGAGTCGGAGCGGCGGCACGTCATACCCTCCCCTCATGTCGTGGCCTCCAACCGGACTCATCCGGGCGAGCGTGGCGGCTCTCCCTCGATATCGACCGGGACGTGCGATCGAGTCCACCGCGGAGCCCGCTTACAAATTGTCGTCGAATGAGAACCCGTTTCCGCCGGTGACGCCCGTGATCGAGGCGATCGAGCGGGCGATGTCCCAGTCGAACCGTTATCCCGACATGTTCGCCGTCGAGCTCGTCGAGGCGCTCGCCACTTCCCTACGGGTGGCATCCGATCGCGTCGCGGTCGGCACCGGCAGTGTCGGAGTGCTGGGCCAGATCGTCGCGGCGACGTGCGAGCCGGGGGACGAGGTGGTCACGGCCTGGCGGTCCTTCGAGGCGTACCCCATCGTGACCGGGGTCGCGGGCGCGCGGGCGGTTCAGGTGCCGCTGACCCCCACCGGCCGGCACGACCTGCCTGCCATGCTCGCGGCCGTCACCGCCCGGACCCGGTTGGTCATCTTCTGCACGCCCAACAATCCGACAGGACCGGTCGTGCACCACGAGGAGGTGGTCGCGGCGCTGTCAGTGATTCCGGCGAACGTCGCGGTCGTCATCGACGAGGCCTACGTCGAGTTCGTCCGCGACCCCTTGGCCGTCGATGCGCTGGCGCTGGCCCGCGAGCACGACAACGTCATCGTGCTGCGCACCTTCTCCAAGGCACACGGCCTCGCGGCGCTGCGCGTCGGGTACGCGGTCGCCTCGCCGCTGGTCGCCACCGCGTTGCGAGCCACCGCGGTGGCATTCGGCGTCTCCGCGATCGCCCAGGCCGCTGCTGTGGCGGCGCTGGGCGCCGCTGCTGAATTGACCCCGCAGATCGACGCGATCGTCGCCGAGCGCGAGCGAGTTGTCGCAGCGCTGCTCACCCAGGGATGGGACATTCCACAATCGGAGGGAAATTTCGTGTGGTTTCCACTCGGTAGCCGGAGCGAGGAATTCGCCGCCGCCTGCCTCGCATCACGGGTAACAGTCCGGACGTTTCCCCATGAAGGTGTCCGCGTGACGATCGGTGAACCGCCAGCGAATGACATCGTGCTGAATGTCGCGGGTCGTGAGACCTGGCGACCCTTGCGCGAAGGGGCAGCGCGATCGGGGGGTCGTCATGGCGCGTGATCGCGTGCCCGTCGCCGTGGCGACGCTTGCCCTCGGCGTGGTCTCCAGCGTGGGCGTCGTCACCGTCGCGCTGGCCAGCTGGGTGCTCTACGCGCAGGAGTCGTCGCCGGTCAGCGCGTCGGGCTCGTTGTCGGCGCCGCTGCCGGACCCGCCGAGCGTTCCGGCCGTGCCGACCACGGTGACGGCGACGAACTCGACGACATCGCCACCGTCCACGCCGACGTTCAGCAGCACCGCCGGCAACACGTCCGCCCCTACGGCGCCGCCGGAGCCGGGCGAGGCAGCTGTCGTTGCCGCATCGGAGCGAGAGCGAACGAGCGCGGCGCCCAGGTCCACCTCCGGCACTGGGCCGGTGACGCAGGCTGCGCGAGCCTCGACCAATCAATTCGCCACGGCGGTGGCGCCGTGGCGGCTGACGGTCACACGGGTCAAGCACACCGTGACCCCCAGCGGTACGCCCTCGATGAGCAGCACGGTCGAACCGACGCCCACCGTCACCGTGACCTGGACCGTCACGTCGACGGTCACGTCGACAGTCACATCGACGGTCACGCAGACCGAGACCGGGGAGCCGACCGAGCCGACCGGCACGGCCACCTCGACCGCGACCAGCCCGTCGACTACCTCGACGAGTACCCCAACCGGTACGTCGACGAGTCATCCGACGAGCACCTCGACCACCGAACCCACGACTGAGCCGACCACTGAGCCGACCACTGAGCCGACCACTGAGCCGACGAGCACCTCGACCACCCAGCCGACCAGCACCCTGATCACCTCGACCAGCGAGCCAGTCCCGAGTTCCCCGGACGTACTCCCCGCGCCTGTCGAGCC
>CAZEYA010000022.1:28589-33967 GCA_964516515.1 uncultured Kineosporiaceae bacterium
CCCGTCGAGCCGGAGCCGGCCCCTGTCGAGCCGAACCCCGACGAGGACGCGCCCGAACCCCCGTCCGCCGCCGACGACCCCGAGGACCTGGTCGAGGACGAGCAGGACGACGGCAGCGCCATCCCGCCGCAGCCCGGCACCTCCCCACAGTCGACCGAGCGTCGCGACTCCCGACGCCGGCGACCAGGCACCGCAGCTCGGTGACAGCGCGACCAGCGGGTCCGCCGCCTGCACCGATCAGGCGTTAGGGTCGTGTAGTCGGCGGCCCCCGGATCGTCGGCGTTGCTGGGAGGCCCTGCCATGGACGAGTTCTTCGACGGCCCGTTGGAGCCCGACGGCGCCGATGACATGATCCGGCTGCTCTCCGTCGACGGCGAGCGCCACACCGACGGCGAGTACGCCGCGCAGGTCAGCCACGTCACTGGTGAGGTACTGCTGGCCCGCTACCGCGATCTCGTGATGTGCCGGCGGTTCGACGACGAGGCGACGGCCCTGCAGCGGCAGGGCGAGCTCGGCCTGTGGGCCAGCATGAAGGGCCAGGAAGCCGCCCAGATCGGCAGCGGCCGGGCGCTGCTGCCCCAGGACTACGTCTTCCCGACGTACCGCGAGCACGCCGTGGCGTGGACGCGCGGTGTCGACCCCGCCCAGATCCTTGCGCTGTATCGCGGCGTCGACCTGGGGGGCTGGGTTCCTGCGGAGCACAACTTCGCGCTCTACACGTTGGTCATCGGCGCCCAGACGCTGCACGCCACCGGGTACGCCATGGGGGTGCAACGCGACGGCGCCGTCGCGACCGGAGACGCCGAACGCGACACCGCGGTCGTCGCCTACTTCGGCGACGGAGCCACCTCCCAGGGTGACGTCAACGAGGCCCTCATCTTCGCGACCGCCTTCAACACTCCGCTCGTCTTCTTCTGCCAGAACAACCAGTGGGCGATCTCGGTCCCGGCGTCACGCCAGTCACGGATCCCGCTCTATCGGCGGGCGGCCGGCTTCGGGCTGCCCGGTGTCCGGGTGGACGGCAACGACGTCCTCGCTGTCGAGGCCGTGAGCCGGATCGCGCTGGAGCGCGCCCGCGGCGGGGGCGGCCCCACCCTGATCGAGGCCTACACCTACCGGATGGCCGCTCACACCACCTCCGACGACACCACCCGTTATCGCGAGAACGCCGAGGAGCAGCTGTGGGCCGCCCGTGATCCCATCCTGCGGCTGCGCCGCCACCTGCTGAGCATCGACGCTGCCGACGAGACGTGGCTGGCGACGATCACGGCCGAGGCCGCCGATCTCGGGGCCGATGTGCGGCGCAGGTGCTTGTCGCTCACCGACCCAGAGCCGATGTCGATGTTCGATCACGTCTACGGCGAGCCGCACCCGCCGCTGCAGCGAGAGCGGGCCGCCTTCGCCGCCTACCTCGCCGGGGAGGCCGACCCACCGCTGGCCGCGGCCCGGCTGACAGGAACCAGAGCGTGATCACCATGGCGAAGGCGATCAATGCCGGTCTGCGCGCTGCCATGGACGACGACCCCGCGGTGCTCCTGCTGGGCGAGGACATCGGGGCGTTGGGCGGGGTGTTCCGGGTGACCGACGGACTGTTGAAGGACTTCGGTGACGGCAGGGTCATCGACACGCCGCTGGCCGAGAGCGCCATCATCGGGGCCGCGATCGGGCTCGCGATGCGCGGGTACCGGCCGGTGTGCGAGATCCAGTTCGACGGTTTCGTGTTCCCCGCCTTCGACCAGATCACCACGCAACTCGCCAAATTCCGCAACCGATCGAGTGGTCAGGTCAGCGCTCCCCTCGTGATCCGGATCCCGTACGGCGGGGGGATCGGGGCGGTGGAGCACCACTCGGAGTCCCCCGAGGTGTACTTCGCCCACACCCCGGGGCTTCGGGTCGTGACACCCGCGACGCCGCCGGACGCCTTCCTCATGATCCAGCAGGCGATCGCCTCACCTGACCCCGTGATCTTCCTCGAACCGAAGCGCCGCTACTGGGAGAAGTCCGAGGTGGATCTCGCGGTGCGGCCTGCCACCGGTGAGTGGGAACTGCACGAGTCCCGCATCGTGCGTCCCGGGCGAGACGTCACCCTGGTCGCCTATGGGCCGCTGGTGCGCACCGCGCTGGACGCGGCCGCGACCGCCGCGGCCGAGCGGGCGAGCGACGGCACCGCAGGTGCGGACATCGAGGTGGTCGACCTCCGCACCCTCGCCCCGCTCGACCTCGAACCGGTGCTGGCCAGCGTCGCAAGGACCGGTCGGCTGGTGGTGGCGCACGAGGCGCCGGTGGCGCACGGCCTCGGAGCCGAGATCGCCTCACAGGTCCAGGAGGCCTGCTTCCACCAGCTGGAGGCGCCCGTGGTGCGGGTCGGCGGCTGGGCGACGCCCTACCCGGCGAGTCGGGTGGAACACTCCTACCTGCCGGACGCCGAGCGGATCCTCGATGCCGTCGACCGTGTCCTCAGCTACTGACCCTTCGTCATCAATCGTCCTCAGTCATCGACCAGGAGCGTGCGCCCGTGAGCGAGCCGACCGTGCGGCACTTCCGGCTACCCGACGCCGGTGAGGGCCTGACCGAGGCCGAGATCGTCGAGTGGCGGGTCGCGGTCGGCGACACGGTCGCGATCAACGACATCGTGGTCGAGATCGAGACCGCCAAGGCCGTCGTGGAGTTGCCGTCGCCGTTCGCCGGGACTGTCGTCGAACTGCTGGTGGAGCCCGGCCAGACGGTGGCCGTCGGGGCGCCGATCCTCGGGATCACCGCAGCTGCACCCGCCGAGCAGAGTGCCCGGGCCGAGCCGGGCACCGACGCCGCCGGTGATCTCGCCGCCGGTGACCTCGCGTCCGGTGACGCGACGCCGAGCGCCCGGACGGTCGCCGAGGAGGGCGAGGCCGACCAGGCCATGGCGGGCGATGCAGGGGCCCGGCAGCCGATGCTCGTCGGGTACGGCCCCCGCGATGCTGCCGCGGTCATCACGGGCCGGCGCCGGCGGTACGCACCGCACACCAGCTCACCCGCGGTCGCTCCAGGGCCGGGTGGTGGCCGTGCGCTGGCCAAGCCCCCGATTCGTCGCCTCGCCCGCGAGCTGGGCGTCGAGCTGTCGGACATCGCCGGCAGCGGGCAGGGCGGCGTGATCACGCGCGCCGACGTGCTGCGCGGCTCGGGGAGCACGGGTAGCGAGGGTGGCACGGGTGGCACGGTTGGCGGTGGGAACGGCTCGGGAGGTCCTGGACCGGGCGCCCGCGTTCTCGGCAGCCCCCCGGTGGTACCGCAGCCGGATGACGTCCGGGTGGCGGTGCGCGGGGTCCGGCGCGCGACCGCGGAGGCGATGGTGCTCTCGGCGTTCACCGCGCCTCACGTCACCGAATGGGTGCAGGTCGACGTCACGCCCACGATGGACTTCGTGCAGCGGATGCGCGCCGACAAGGAGTTCGTCGGCCTGCGGGTCTCGCCGCTGCTGGTGATCGCCAAGGCGGTATGCCTGGCGGCCCGGCGCAACCCGGGTGTCAACGCCACCTGGGACGAAGCCCGGCAGGAGGTCGTGCTGCGGCGGCGCGTCCACCTCGGCATCGCCGCGGCGACGGCTCGTGGCCTGGTGGTTCCAGTGATCCACAATGCGGACGAGATGCACATGCCGCAGCTGGCGCAGGAGCTCACCGACATCGTCGCCACCGCTCGCGAGGGCCGGCTGCAGCCCTCGCAGATGCTGGGCGGCACGCTGGCCATCACCAATGTCGGCGTCTTCGGGGTCGACGGCGGGACGCCGATCCTGCCACCCGGGCAAGCGGCGATCCTCACTATGGGCCAGATCCGCAAGATGCCCTGGGTGGTCGACGACGAGCTGGCAGTGCGGTGGGTTACGACGCTGTCGGTCTCGTTCGATCATCGTCTGGTCGACGGCGAGCTGGGCAGCGCGTTCCTCACCGACGTCGCTGCCGTCCTCGCCGACCCGGCGCGCGGCCTGATCTGGGCCTGACGACCGGACTGCGATACAGGGTGTGGTGTCGATGTCCTGGGTGATGACCTGGAGCGACTGTTGACATTCCTTGAGTCCGAGGATGAACGAACCGTATGCACCTCGATCAGGGGTGCGTCAGTGACCGGCCGCCGGTGGGGACGTCACTCGGCTGCGCGGCTGCGGGCGGCGGCTGCTGGCTTCGGGTCGCCAGTACCGAGCCAGCGATGACCAGCGGGAACCCGATCAGCATCCCCGTGGTGATGTGCTCATCCAGCAGTGCGACGCCCAGGGTCAGCGCGATGATCGGGTTGACGAAGGTGATGACGGCGGACCGTGAGGTTCCCACCTCCGCGATAAGTGCCGAGAAGGCCAGCAGGGCCAGCGCGGTCGCGACCACCCCGAGCACCGCGACGGCACCCCAGGCCTGACCGCTCACCGGCTCGGTGGGCCGGTTGAGGACCGCGAAGGGCAGCAGCGCCAGCGCCGAGATCGCCAGCGACAGCGCGATCACGCCCGTGCCCGGCAGGTGGGCAAGGCGGGTGTTGAGGATGATCGGGCCGATGGTGTATCCCAGCGCGGCGCCCGCAACGGCCAATGCCGCCAACAATTGCGCGCCCCGCAGGTCCACCCCGACCAGCAGCGCCACCCCGGCCAGGCCGAGCAGCAGCCCGGTGATGCGCACCGGGCCGATGCGATGGTCCAGTCCCATCACTCGCGCGCCGACCGCAGCCAGCAGCGGCACCATGGCGATCAGCAGGCCGGTCAGGGAGCTGGACAGCGTGGTCTCGGCCATGCTGATCAGGGTGAACGGCAGCGCGATCTCGATGACGGCGAAGCCGGCGATCAGCCGCCAGTGGCCCCGTAGGACCGTGAACTGGCCGCGGGCAGCGGCGATCGGAAGCAGCAGCACGGCCGCCAGCGCCGTGCGGACGAAGACGATGACGGTCGGGTGCATGTCCTCGACCGCCACCTTGATCAGCAGGTAGGGGATACCCCACAGCACCGACACGGCCGCGAACAGCAGCCACCCTCGCCTGGACACCCGGCCGAGTATCCGGCACCGGCGTACCGTGCCCGCCACCGAGTGCCGCAGGACGGTGAGTCAGATGAGCGCGGGGCTGGAGTATCGGCCGGGCCGTTACACGCTTGACGATAGGGTGGCGCTGAGCGCCGGACCGGGCCAAGGCTGGAACTGCTGGACGGGGACATCATCGTGGACGAGGCACCGTCGCTCGCACGCCAGGACACCGCGTTCGGGTTGGCAATCGTGTGCGAGCAGCCCTGGGTCTGTCCGACCGGCGGGACCTGAGGACCTACATGCAGATCAATGTCGTCGTCGGCCGCAACGCGTTGGTTCCCGACGTCGCCCTAGTCCGCGGTGGCAACGGACGACGGCGCTCGTTACGAGGAGGACCAAGCGGTG
>CAZEYA010000023.1:0-31935 GCA_964516515.1 uncultured Kineosporiaceae bacterium
GTGTGGGGCCGGGCGGGTCGGGCAGGTTGACGCCGCCGTCCACCGCGCGGATCGCGTGACCGCCGAACTGCTGGCGGAGCGCGGCGATGGCCTTCATCGTCGGGCTGTCCGGCTGCCGGCTGGCGAAACGGGCGAACAGGGCTGCACTGATCGCCGGCACCGGAACCGCGTGCTCGATCGCCTCCATCACGGTCCATCGCCCCTCGCCGGAATCCTGCGCATAGCCCCGCACGCGGTCCAGTGAGGGATCCTCGTGGAGCGCGTTGACCAGCAGTTCAAGCAACCACGAGCGGACTACGGTGCCCCGCTGCCAACCGGTGAACACCGCCGTGACGTCCTTGACGACACCGGTGGTGGCCAGCAGTTCGTAGCCCTCGGCGTAGGCCTGCATGACGGCGTACTCGATGCCGTTGTGAACCATCTTCGCGTAGTGACCCGCGCCGACGTCGCCGGCGTGGCTGAACCCCTCCTCACGTGGGCCGTCGGGCCGCAACGCATCGAAGATCGGCATCGCGCGCTCCACGTGCTCCGCTGCGCCGCCGACCATCAGTCCGTAGCCTTCGGTGATTCCCCAGATACCCCCGGAGACGCCGCAGTCCATGTACCCGATGTCACGCGAGGCCAGTAGCTCGGCGTGGTCGACGTCCTCGCGCCAGCGGCTGTTGCCGCCCTCGATGACCAGGTCGCCCGGCTCCAGCAGCTCACCGAGGCGGGTCACGGTCTGCCGGGTGGGATCCCCGCTGGGCACCATCACCCACACCATGCGCGGCGCCGGCACGGCGGCGACGAGATCCTCGATCGTCTCCACGTCGGTGGTGCTGGGGTCGGGTGCGTACCCGGTCACGGTGATGCCGTGCTCGCGCAGCCGGGCGCGCATGTTGCCGCCCATCTTGCCCAGTCCGACGAGTCCGATGTGCAGTTGCGTGGTCATCTGCGGTCCTCTACGTGGCAATCCGGATCGGCATGATCAAGTACGTGAAGCCCCGGTCGTCGGACCCGTCGGGCTCGCTGTGGCCGGTCAGCAGCGCCGGCTTGGACGGTTCGGTGAATGCCAGCTTGACGTGGGGCGAGTGCGCGACGGCGAGCCCGTCCAGCAGGTACTGCGCGTTGAAGGCGATCGACAGCTCGGGCCCTTCCAGCGTCACGGGCACCGAGTCCCGGGCCGATGCGTCCTCGCCGGTGCCCGACTCCAGCGTCACCTCCTCACTGGTGAAGGACAGCCGGACCGGCGAACGGTCGCCGACCAGGGCGACCCGCCGGACACCCTCGACAAGCGCCGCGGTCGAGATGATCACTGTCGTCTCCGACGTGGTGGGGAACAGCTTGCGGACCGGGGGGTACTCACCGTCCATGGTGGGAACTGTGGTGCGGCGCCCGGCCGCTGTCACGCCGAGGAGTGTCCCGCCCTCGGTCATGCCTAGCGTGACCACGCCGCCGCCGCCCGCAGCCTTCGCGATGTCGGCCAGCGTGCGAGCGCGGACGAGGAACGAACTGGGCGGGCTGACCGTGTCCGGCCGCCAGGTGAACTCGCGAAGTGACAACCTGTAGCGATCTGTGGCCACCATCGTGATCCGGTCGCCGTCGATGTCCACCTTGATCGAGGTCAGCACCGGGGGCGTCTCGTCTCTGGCTGCCGCTGTCGCCACCTGGGCGACAGCTGAGGCGAACACGTCTGCGGCCACGGTGCCGATCGAGGCTGGTGCGGCCGGCAGTTGCGGGTAGTCCTCGACCGGCATCACGGGCAGCGCGAACCTGGTCGAGCCGCACCGCACTCGCAACTTCCCACCGTCGGATTCCAGCGAGACGTCGGCCGCGGGCAGGGTCCTGGCGATGTCGGCCAGCAGCTTGCCCGGCACCAGGATCTGGCCGGGCTCGCTGACCTGTCCGATCGTGTCGCATCGCGCGGAGACCTCGTAGTCGAAGCACGACAGTTGCACGGTGTCAGCGCCGGCATCAAGCAGCACACCAGCGAGGACAGGCAGCGCGG
This sequence comes from uncultured Kineosporiaceae bacterium, assembly GCA_964516515.1. Taxonomy (GTDB): domain Bacteria; phylum Actinomycetota; class Actinomycetes; order Actinomycetales; family JBBAYJ01; genus JANNOG01. Next base: position 1,988 of record CAZEYA010000023.1, read on the forward strand.
GTCGACCGGGCAGGACGCGGGTCGTCCACGCCACGGCATCGGCCAGGGCGTCGCGATCCATGGTGACGCGCACGATGTACCTCCGGATCAGTCCCGCGCCGATGTGGCGCGGCCTTCGACCCTAGCGCTCGACGTACGGGTGTGCGTCGTGGTGATGGAGAGAGGTTCGTAGTCGTCGTAACAGCTGTGGACATGTGGATGACGACACGGCTGGATGCTCGTCATTGGTTAGCTGAACTGCAGGAAGGCGACCGGCGGCCGGCGGCAGCAAGGGTTGGTGCCTGTGGAGGCGGGCGCCTTGCATTGGGGACGGCGGCCCGCTCGACGAACGCGGCCTGTGGACGGGGCGGGCGCGGCGGGCTGCGGTTGTGGACAAGGGCGAGCGGATGGGGCCTTCATGCACAGGAACGGGGCTCATCCCCAGGTTTGTCCACAGGCTGTGGGGAAGGTCGACAGCGCGGAGAGGATCGAGCACGGTGAGTCATCTGGTTCGGCGAGTTGATGCGCGTCATCCACAGCTGTGGATAAACCCTGGGGACAACTCAGCGTTGCCCGACTTCACACGACACGCGATCTCAGGACGCAGCGTGCCGCTTGATCCGGTTGGTCAGCTCTGTGACCTGGTTGTACACCGCCATGCGTTCGCTCATCAAGGATTTGATCTTGCGCTCGGCGTGCATCACGGTGGTGTGGTCGCGGCCACCGAACTGTTGCCCGATCTTCGGCAGGGACAGGTCGGTCAGCTCACGACACAGGTACATGGCGATCTGTCGGGCATTGACCAGCACACGGGAACGCGACGAGCCATGGATGTCCTCGACTGTGACGCCGAAGAAGTTGGCCGTCTCGGCGACGATCTGGGCTGCGGAGATCTCGGGCGAGTTCTCGTTGGGGATGAGGTCGCGGAGCACGACGTCGGCCAGCGTCACCGTGATGGGCTGCCGGTGCAGGCTGGCGAACGCGGTGACCCTGATGAGGGCGCCCTCGAGCTCGCGGATATTGGTCGAGATCCGGCTGGCGATGTACTCCATGACGTCGTCAGGCACCTGGAGTGCGTCGCCGATGGCCTTCTTGCGGAGGATGGCGATGCGGGTCTCCAGGTCCGGTGGTTGCACGTCGGTCAGCAGGCCCCACTCGAAGCGGCTGCGCATCCGCTCCTCGAATCCCTGCAGTTGCTTGGGCGGGACGTCGGAGGTGATGACGACCTGCTTGTTGGAGTTGTGCAGTGCGTTGAAGGTGTGGAAGAACTCCTCCTGCGTCTGCACCTTGCCCTGCAGGAACTGGATGTCGTCGATGAGCAGGACGTCCACATCGCGGTAGCGGCTGTGGAACGCCTGCGCCCGGTCGTCACGGATCGAGTTGATGAAGTCGTTGGTGAACTCTTCGGAGTTGACGTACCGGACCTTGATGCCCGGATACAGATTCTGGGCATAGTGCCCGATGGCGTGCAGCAGGTGCGTCTTGCCCAGGCCTGACTCGCCGTAGACGAAGAGCGGGTTGTACGCCTTGGCGGGGGCTTCGGCGACAGCGACGGCCGCGGCGTGGGGGAACCGGTTGGACGCGCCGATGACGAACGTCTCGAAGGTGTAGCGGGGGTTGAGCCGCGCACCGGGGTCGGGCTCTCGGCCGTTGCGGCTCGGCGCCCGGCGTTCCGTCGGCGCCGTGTCCTCAGCAAGCGAGGTGCGGTGCGCCTCCACCCCGGGTGCGCCCGGGACACCAGGAATGGTGTGGTCAGGGCTCAGCGCGTCGATTGACGGGTCGACGACGACCCGAACCCGCAACGGTCGGCCGACAGCCGTGCTGAGGCAACGCGCGATCGGATCGAGCAGGCGCGTCTCGATCGTCTGCCGATCGTAGTCCGAGGGCACGGCCAGGACGGCCATGCCGTCGAGCAGGCCGACCGGGCGCACAGTGCGCAGTTGTCCGAGCTGGAGCTTGGGCAGAACGGGTTCGAGTTCTACGAGCACCGTGGCCCAGGCGGCCGCAACGTCCAACGACGGCTCGGAAGATTCGCTGCTGACAGCCTCGTCAGGTGTGTTGTCGATGGCCATCTCACCCCTCCGAGCCGATCGTCCACATGGTTGTCCACACCTGTGGAGGTACCCGGCGACGAGCACCGAACATCCCAGCGTCGAGCGATCGACGCAACCAGAGCCCCGCGAGGGGGATGGCGTCCCTCAGTGTTCGCCGGATCCTACTGCTTCGGCGGCCCAAGCGGCAGTCCGATCGACGACTCGATGGCCCGGTGATTGAGCGTAATGCGAGGTCACTTTACGTGTGCGAAGACGGAACGTCCCCTCCCGCCGGGTCTTCTGCCTCAGATGAGATACCCTCGTCCGGATCGCCATGCGTCCACTGCTGTAGCGGTGCCGTCGCTGCGTCCCCTAGGCAGTCCACGCATGAGGAGTTTCAGTGAGCAAGCGAACGTTCCAGCCCAAGAACCGGCGCCGAGCCCGTACGCACGGTTTCCGGGCTCGGATGTCGACGCGCGCGGGCCGGGCCATTCTGTCTGCTCGGCGACGCAAGGGCCGCGAGGAACTGTCCGCCTGACGTCGACTCTCGACGTGATGGCCGATCATCCGTGGGACTGCCTCGTGGTGAGCGGCTGTCACGGGGTGACCTGCGGGCAGCCGTTGGTGGCACGCGCGTCCGGCAATCCTCCGGGCCGGTGAGCGTTCAGCTGCACCGGGGGCCGGCACCGGAGCGCCCGGTCGACCGACAGTCGGCTGTAGAAGGCGATGCACGATTGCGAGTCGGTTTCGCGATCGGGCGTTCGGTGGGGGCTGCAGTAGTGCGGAACCGCTTGCGGCGTCGGTTGCGGGAGATCCTCCGACCGCTTCTGCCCCAATTGTGCGTCGAGGCTCCGCCCGGGGTGACACTGGTCCTCGTGAGAGTGATACCGGAGGCTTCGGGCATGGCGACGGCGGAGCTGCGCGAGCACACCAGACGAGCTCTGGTACGCGGATTGAGCCGCATCCGGGCGACCGAGTCGATGGGCCCGAGGTCGTGACGACCGTGACAGGGCCGGCGCGAGACAGTGGCGCCCGGTGGCGGCGAGGGGTGCGGCTGCTGCAGCTGGCGCCGAGGTACTTGGCGATCCTGCTGCTGCGGGTGTACCAGCTGACGATCTCGCCGATGTTGGGTCCGGTGTGCCGGTTTGCCCCGTCCTGCTCGTCGTACGCTGTGGAGGCCTATCGGGTCCATGGCGTGATCCGGGGCAGCTGGTTGACCGCTCGGCGGTTGCTCCGCTGCCATCCATGGAATCCTGGTGGGTACGACCCGATACCACCGCGCGCTCACCACGATCGCACGGACCAGCCGGCTGATGACCCCTCGCTGCGGGGCCGACGAGGAGCGCTCCACCGATGATCGACTTTCTCAACACGATCCTTTATCCGCTCGAGGTCGCGGTCGCGTGGATCGTCGTGGCGTGGCACCGGGTGCTCACGGCCATCGGGCTGCCGGCCGACGGCGGCTGGACCTGGGTGCTGTCGATCGTCGGATTGGTGTTGGTCATCCGATCGCTGCTGATTCCGTTGTTCGTCCGGCAGATCAGATCCTCGCGCGAGATGCAGCTGATCCAGCCGGAGATCAAGAAGATCCAGGACAAGTACAAGGGCAAGACGGACCAGGAGTCCCGTCAGAAGCTCACCAAAGAGACGATGGAGCTGTACAAGACCAAGAAGGTCAACCCCTTCGCGTCCTGCTTGCCACTGTTGCTGCAGATGCCCATCTTCTTCGCACTGTTCAACGTCCTCAATGGGATCTCTCGGGAGCGCGCCATCGGCGCTTTCACGCCCGAGCTCATCGCGCAGGCGAACGCCGCGACCATCCTCGGGGCCCAACTGTCGGACACGTTCTTGCGAGCCGAGACCATCGAGACGCGCATCATCGCGATTGTGCTGGTGGTCCTGATGACCGCGAGCCAGTTCTGGTCGCAGCGTCAGTTGTTCATGAAGAACATGCCACCGGCCGCGTTGGACAGCCCGTTCGCCAAGCAGCAGAAGATCTTGCTGTATGTGCTGCCGGGTGTCTTCGCGGTCAGTGGCATCGGGTTCCCGCTGGGAGTTCTGTTCTACTGGCTCGTCACGAATCTGTTCTCCACAGCACAGCAGTTCCTCGTCATCCGCAACATGCCGTCGCCGGGGTCCCCTGCGGAGAAAGCACTGGAGGCGCGCCGTGCCGCCAAGGCGCAGCGCAAGGCGGAACGTCGTGGGCAGGCACCGGAAGCACCGGACGGTGGCCGTCCCAACTTGATCAAAGGCGGCCTGGAACCGGCGCCCGTCGATGTCCCCATGCCGGTCGCCAGGCAGCGACAGCAGCCGAAGCGCGCAACGCGGTCGAAGCGCAAACGCAGCTAGGTTGCCGCGCAGGCGGGCAGCCGCGCAGCCGCGCAGGCCGGGAGTGTGGGGCGACGGCGGGATCTATATGTCATCGAACAAGGGCAGGAGCGCCGAGAATGATCGAGGTAGGGGACAAGGCCGTCGTGAACGATGTGGCGGAGGTGACCGATGATGGCGAGACACCCGTCGTGGCCGGCGAGGCGGGTGAGGCCACCGTCGGCGGAGCGAACTCAGAGAAGGTCGGGGATCGGCTGAAGCAGCTGGAAGCCGAGGGCGACGCGGCGGCTGATTACCTGGAGGAGTTGCTCGACATCGCCGACCTCGACGGTGACATCGACATCTTCGTCGAGAACGGACGTGCATCGCTGGCGATCCTCGGTGAGGGTGAAGGCAAAGCTCGGCTGCAGCGCCTGGTGGGCCGCGACGGCCGGGTGCTCGAAGCCCTGCAGGAGCTGACACGGATGGCCGTGCAGGCGGTCACCGGTGAGCGGACCCGCCTGGTGTTGGACATCGGCGGCTGGCGGGAAGCGCGGCGGCACGAGGCGGCCGTCGCTGCTGAGCGTGTCATCGCCGAGGTACGAGGCGGAAGTGCCAGCGTCGAGTTGACCCCGATGCCCGCCTATCAGCGCAAGGTCGTGCACGACCTGGTGGCCGAGGCCGGCCTGCGCAGCGAGTCGGCGGGCGTGGAGCCCTCGCGGCATGTCGTCGTGTTCGCCGGATGAAGTGATGCTGCGTTTCACGTGAAACATGCGGTACCACCGGAGGCGAGAGTGCTCTTCGGCGCCGCCGGCATCGACGGTGCTACACGCTACGCGGAGTTGCTGGCCTCCGTCGGGGTGGAGCGAGGACTGGTGGGGCCCCACGAAGGGCCAAGGGTATGGGAAAGGCACCTGCTGAACTCCGCGGTCATTCATGAGGCCATTCCGGGAGGTGCGGTGGTGGTGGATATCGGCAGCGGCGCCGGCCTCCCGGGCATCCCCCTCGCCCTGGCTCGGCCCGATCTGACAGTCCACCTTGTCGAACCCATGATGCGCCGGACCGCGTGGTTGACCGGTGTCGTCACCGAGTTGAGGCTGTCCGATAGGGTGACCGTCCACCGGGGCCGGGCCGAGGATCTCCGGCCGCTGGAGGCCGACGTCGTCGTGAGCCGGGCTGTCGCACCGCTGCAGAAGCTACTGCCGTGGTGTGCTCGGTGGTGCCGTCGCGGCGGGCACGTCATAGCACTGAAGGGCGAGCAGGCTGCCGCCGAGCTGGCGAATGTCGCGGACAACGTGTCGGATTGGGGCTTGAGCGACGTTCACGTGGCACGATTCGGAGCAGGAGTTGTCTCGCCGCCAACCATGGCAGTGATGGCGACGCGAATCATGGATCAGCTGCACGAGCGACGACCCGAGATCGGGCCGGCGAGAGGAAGCAGACGTGAGAGGACCGGCCATGCCAGCCGACACCGTCCCTGAGGGGATCGTCCCTGAGCGCGCCTGGGCCGTTTCACGTGAAACGGACTCCGACCCGAAACTCATCGATCTCCGGGACGACAGTTACCGTCAGGAGATCGCCCGGGCGATGCCGATCGGGGACGCCGACACCCCCCTTGCTTCACAACTGGCGGAAGACGCTCGCCGCCGGATCGCTCTGGTGGGTAGATCGCTACCACCCCCCGCGTATCCGCGAATCATGACGCTGGCCAACCAGAAGGGTGGCGTCGGTAAGACGACCACGACCGTCAACTTGGCCGCCGCGCTGTCCCAAGGCGGCTTGGACGTCCTGGTGGTGGACACCGATCCGCAAGGCAATGCATCGACCGCCTTGGGGGTGGAGCATCACGGCGACGTACCCGGGACGTATGACGTCCTCGTCGACGGGGCGGACATCTCTGACGTCGTCGTGAGGTGTCCCGACCTCCCGAGCGTGACGTGCGTGCCCGCCACCGTCGACCTGTCCGGAGCCGAGATCGAGCTGGTGCCCGAGGTCGCCCGCGAGTACCGAATGCGCAAGGCGCTGAAGAAGTACTTGACTGATGTCGAGAAGAAGCCCGACTTCGTGCTCGTCGATTGTCCGCCCAGCCTTGGCCTGCTGACCCTCAACGCACTGGTCGCCGCCGACGAGGTGATGGTCCCCATCCAGTGCGAGTATTACGCGCTGGAGGGCCTCGCTCAGCTGCTACGGACGGTCGATCTCGTCAAGGCCAACCTCAACCCACCACTGGCAGTGACCACCGTGCTGCTGACCATGTACGACGGACGCACCCGCCTCGCCTCCGATGTGGCTCAGCAAGTGAGAGACGTCTTCGGCGACCGCGTGCTCAAGGCCGCCATTCCCCGCTCGGTGCGCCTCAGCGAGGCGCCAAGTCATCTGCAGACCGTCATGACGTATGACCCGACATCCAGTGGGGCACTGTCCTACCTGGAAGCCGCCCGTGAAATATGCGAAAAGGGGACCCCTCGTCGTGGTTGAGAAGCGACGCGGCCTGGGCCGCGGAATCGGGGCACTCATCCCGCCGTCCCCGGACGTCCGACGGCCCGCCGGGCAATCCGTCGACGTGTTCTTCCCGGACAACGGCGATCACCGCGCACAAGGAGATGGCCTCGTGGAAGTTCCGGGTGCTCGACTGGCCGACATCGAGCTAGATCGGATTTCAGCGAACCCTCGACAGCCGCGGCAGGCGTTCGACGAGGACTCCCTCGCCGAGCTCGTCGAGTCCATTCGTGAGGTCGGCGTTCTGCAGCCGATCGTGGTGCGCCCACTGACGGATAACGGCGCCGGCCCGCGCTACGAGCTGGTGATGGGCGAGCGGCGCTGGAGAGCTTCCAAACTCGCCGGCCTGCCATCGATTCCTGCAGTCGTCCGCGATACCTCGGACGACTTGCTGCTGCGCGACGCGCTGCTGGAGAACCTCCATCGTGCCGACCTGAACCCCTTGGAAGAGGCGTCGGCCTACCAGCAACTGCTGGACGACTTCGGTTGTACGCAGGAGGTGCTGTCGCAGCGGATCGGACGGTCGCGCCCGCAGATCAGCAACACGCTACGGCTGTTACGGCTGCCCCCGGCCATCCAGCGGCACCTGGCCGCCGGGGTCATCTCTGCGGGGCACGCCCGCGCTCTGTTGGCGCTGGAGCCTCCCAAGGCGACCGCGCTGTCGCAGCGGATCGTCGCCGAAGGACTGTCGGTGCGTTCGGTCGAGGAGATCGTGGCCCTCGCGGGTAGCGATGGGGAACGCAAGCGGCGGACGCCGCCGCGGGCGGGCGGGCGGATGCCACTGCTCGATGACATGGCTGGCCGGCTCTCGGACCGCTTCGATACCCGGGTGACGGTGAGCCTGGGCAAGACCAAGGGCAAGCTCACCGTGGAGTTCGCCTCGGTGGACGACCTCAACCGCATTCTTGCAGTCATGGACCCGGCGGGGGTGCCGATGGCGACCGGCGCCGGCCCCAACTGACGCGACGCCTCAGCCGAGCGGGCTGCCGTCGGCCAGCGCGGGAGCCCGCCACGGCAGTGCCGTCGCCGCTTCCACCAACTCGCTGCACGCCTGCGCCAACGTGGTGCCGTCGGCGGTCATCGCCAGCGGCGTGGTCGACGTGTCAGTCATGCCCGGTGACGTGTTGACTTCAAGGAACCACGGCACCCCGCCATCGTCGACGATCCAGTCGCTGCGGCTCAGTGATCCCAGCCCCATTGCGCGGTGCACGTCGACCGCGTGGCCTGCGAGACGGTCGGCCACGGCCGCCTCCAGCCTTGCCGGGCTGTTGAACTCCGTGGCCCCCACGGTGTAGCGGGCGCGGAAGTCGTAGTCGCCGCCGCACGGCGCGATCTCCACCGCGGGCAGTGCCCCGGGCCCGTGGCCCGTGTCGATCACGGTGACGGCTACCTCGACGCCGGTGACCAGCCGTTCGACACGGCACACCGAATCGTGCCCGAAGGCCAGCATCATGGCCTCGGGCAAGTCATCGGCTCCGGCGATGGCGCTGATCCCGAAGCCGGAGCCGCCTCGATTGGGCTTGACGACGACCGCCGGCCCCACCGCCCCAGCGATGGCGGGCACCAGGTGCCTGGTGCCGATGTCCCGCAGCATGGCCACTGGAATCGTCACGGCCGTCGGCACGGCGATGCCCAGAGTCGCGGCTATCGCGGCCGCGACGGACTTGTCCCAGGACAGTCGGCACCCGTCGGGTGCCGTCCCCACGGTGACCAGGTCGAGCATCCGCAGCAGTTCGGCCAGCGAACCGTCCTCACCGGCGGCACCATGCAGCACCGGCCACACCGCATCAGGCACCCGGGACCGGAGGTCCGTCATCACGTCAGCTCCGACATCGAGCACGTCCACGTCGTAACCGGCGTCCGCCAGTGCATGGGCGACCCGGGTTCCTGACCGCAGCGACACCTCACGTTCTATGGACAATCCACCGGCCAGCACTACGACACTGCGGACACACCCAGCGCTCATGAGCGGAACGCTCCGCGAACCGCCTCCTCCTCGCGAACAACGCTTGCGAGCCGACGCACCCCCTCGGTGATGTCGACGGGCGGGGGGAAACAGAACGACAGCCGAGCGTGACTATGGCCTTGACCGTCCGCGAAGAAGGCGGTGCCGGGGACGTATGCCACCCGGGCTGCCACCGCACGCGGCAGCAAGGCCCGCGCATCGGTATCGCCGGGCAGTTCGACCCAGACGAAGAAGCCACCGCGTGGCGCTTGCCAGTGGGCATCCGGCAAGTAGTGGGCCAACGCAGCCAGCATCGCCTCGCATCGTTCCCGGTACAGCTCGCGCAGCCCCTTCACGTGGTTGCGCCAGGGATACTCGCGCAGGTACATGGCAATGACCTGCTGGGACAGCGCGCTCGGGCACAGCATCGCGGACTCCGCGGCCAACACCAGCTTGTCCCGGATGGCCGGCGGTGCCACCGCGAAGCCGGTACGAAGGCCGGGGGCGAAGGTCTTGGAGAACGACCCGAGGTAGACCACACCCGTCGGGTCGAGCGCGTGCAGCGGCGGCCCCGGCTCACCATCGAAACCGAGCAGGCTGTAGGGGTCGTCCTCGACGACCAGCACACCGCATCGCGAGGCTGCCAGCATGATCTGAACCCGCCGGGCGCTGCTGGTGGTCACCCCGGAAGGATTGTGATGATTGGGCACCAGGTACAGCAGCTTGACCGCGCGCCCGAGTCCGCGCTCGCGCGCGACCACCCCTTCTATCGACTCGGGCAACAGCCCCTCGGCATCGCACGGCAGGTGGCGGATGTCGGCCTCGTAGGAGCGGAACACACCCAGCGCTCCCACGTAGGACGGGCTCTCGACCAGGACCACGTCCCCTGGATCCAGCAGGATCCGGGCCAGCAGGTCCAGCGCCTGCTGCGACCCCGTCGTGATGACCACTTCGCCGGCGTGCGTACGAACGCCCGAGGCGGCGGCCACCTCCACGACAGCGTCGCGCAGCGACGCCTCGCCTTGGGCAGCGCCATACTGCAGTGCTGTCACGGCATGCTCTGCAACGGCACGCCGGGCGATATCAGACACCAGTTCGAGGGGCAGACCGTCCACGGGCGGCATCCCACCCGCCAGGCTCACCACCTCCGGCCGGCTCGCCACGGCGAACAACGCCCGGATCTCCGAGGCCGTCATGCCTGCCGCCCGCCGCGCGTACGCGTTGTGCCAGGGATCGATACGGGTGGCCGTCATGGCCGTCAGTGTGGCATGGCGCGGATCAGGTTATGAACTCCTGAAGTTCTCGCAGCAGTACCGGTTTCGGCTTGGCTCCGATGATCGAACGAACCACTTCGCCGCCGGAATAGACCGACAATGTGGGGAGGCCGGTAATGCCGTACCGGGCGGCGGTCCGCGGATTCTCGTCACTGTTCATCTTTACGACCAGCAGTTTGTCAGCGTATTCCTCGCCGATCTGTTCGACGATCGGCGAGATCTGTCGGCAGGGTGCGCACCAGGCCGCCCAGAAATCCACCAGCACAGGCTTGTCAGACTGCAACACCACGGTGTCGAAGTCCTCGTCGGTGACGTCTTGCATAATCGTTGTCAACTCCTTCGTCGTAGTCGGCGGGATTCAGGCGGGTACCGAGGCCACCAGGTTCTGTGCGGCCATGCCGGGATGTGACAGCACGTCTTCGAGCGCCGCGAGGTAGCGCTCGGCGTCCAAGGCCGCCGCGCAGCCGCTGCCGGCAGCCGTGACGGCTTGCCGGTAGGAGTGGTCCACCACGTCGCCTGCAGCGAAGACTCCGGGCAGGGACGTCGCCGTCGTGCGCCCCTCGACCGCGACGTAACCCTCCTCATCCAGGCTGACCTGGTGCTTGACCAGTTCCACCCGCGGATCATGCCCGATGGCGACGAAGAGTCCGGCCACGTCGAGATCCTGCTCCACGCCGCTCGTGACGTTCCGCACCCGCAACCCGCTCAGCGACGTCTCACCGTGGATGGCGACCACTTCCGTGTTCCACAGGAACGAGATCTTCGGATCGCCGAAGGCACGCTCCTGCATCACCTTCGAGGCCCGCAAGGAATCCCTCCGATGGATGACTGTGACGGAACTTGCGAAGCGGCTGAGAAACGTCGCCTCCTCCATCGCGGTATCACCGCCACCGACCACGACGATGTCCTTGCCCTTGAAGAAGAAGCCGTCACACGTCGCGCACCACGAGACCCCCTTGCCGCTCAAACGCTTCTCGTCGCCGAGTCCCAGTTCACGGTACGCAGAACCCATCGCAAGAATGACCGCTCGCGCGCGGAAAACAGCACCGTCGCCTGTCCGGACTACTTTCACGTCCGCACTCAACTCGGCGGATACCGCATCGTCGGTGATGATCTCGGCGCCGAAGCGGGCCGCTTGCGCGCGCATCGCCTCCATGAGTTCCGGTCCGAGAATCCCCTCGGCGAAACCCGGGTAGTTCTCGACCTCGGTGGTGTTCATCAGCGCACCACCAGAGGTCACCGCACCCTCGATCAGCACCGGCCGCAGCCCGGCCCTGGCCGCGTACACCCCGGCGGTGTAACCGGCCGGGCCCGACCCGATGATGATGATCTCACGTACCTCACCGGCGTCGCTCGTCGACTCGCTCATCACGTCCTCCACTCTGGCCCTCAACCGCTGTCACCCGGCCGTTGTTCCCGCCGGTGATCGATCCCGATGCTCAGCCACCGACGAATGTCGTCGACGCTCGCTCGCTGTCAGGGTTGCAGAACCTGTCGGTGACGATGACCTCGAAGCCATCGCCCGCCCGGTTGGGCAGCACGACGATGGCCGCTTCCACACCATCGAAGGTTGCCAGGTCGACAGCTGTCGGTAACACGCCTTCCGGTGCACCGAGGGTGCTGGCGCACTGCTGGAAGGCCGCCGCCGAGCCCAGCGGGTTGTTAGCAAATGGATCGGCGGCGCCCGCAGACAATGCCGCCGCGCTCGGCGCAGCAACTGCGGCATCAGGCGACCCGCCCTGCGCCGGGGAGGACGCCTCCGGAACCCCGCCCTGCGCCGGGGAGGACGCCTCCGGAACCCCGCCCTGCGCCGGGGAGGACGCCTCCGGCGACCCGAGCGAATTCCGCGCACCTCCTGCCGCCACAGTGCTCACCAGCGTCGACGCCTGCTCGGCCAACGACGCCGATGTGTAGGCCGTCCCGGTGGCGACGAGGCTATTGGGTCTCGGCCCGACCTCGGCGACGGCGTCCTGGTTCGTCGCCGCGATCCCCGCCTCGTCGACGGCGTCCTCGCCGCGCAACTGAGCGGCGACCACGCCGCTGGCGGCGGCGATGACGACCATGGAGGCCGCCACCGGCAGCAGCCGGTACAGCAGGAAGTGACGACGGTCGGAGGCGGCTTCGGCCCGGCCGGACCGGCGGCCGCCGGCGAGCACCGCCGCGCCGCGTGCGCGCTCGGGAGGGTCGACCACCGCCGCAGACGCAGCCGCTGCTGCCGGCTGAAAAGGGCCCCGTGAGGCGGCTGCCAACGGGAAGACGGCCACTTCAGGGATCAGGGGTGGGTCCGGGGCGGTCGTCGAGGAGAGGCGGTGCAGCCCCACAGCGACCAGGATCCGGTCACTGACGGAAGAGGGCATCGGGCCGGGGTCATCGGCCGCCAGGGCTGCGGTGACCCAGGCGTACTCCTCGTGCCCAGGTTCGTTCATGGCCGACCTCCTTCCCGTGCTCGCGGCCGGCGACGCGGTTGCTCGTCGCGTCCTGCCGATTCGACGCCGGAACGCGCCGATCCGTTCCCGCCCTCGGCATCGAGAATCCCGGCGAGCTGTGCTCGGGCCCGGGCGCACCGCGACTTCACGGTACCGATCGGCACGTCGAGGATCTCGGCCACTTCCGCGACCGGCAGTCCGTGGGCGTCGACGAGCACGACGGCGGCTCGCTGCCCTGGCGACAGTTGCGCAAGGGCACGGCCGAGATCCAGTCGTAGGGCCGCGTTGGACATGTCGTCGCGAGCCGAGGCCGGGTCGTGGTCTCCCATCGCGACGGTGGGTCGGGACCCGGTTCGTCGGAGCCGGTCCAGCGCGGCGTTGACGACGATCCGGTACAGCCAGGTCCGCACAGCGGAGCGGCGCTGAAATCCGGATGCCGCCCGAATTGCTGAGATCATGGCGTCCTGCACGGCGTCAGCCGCGTCTTCGGGGTTGCCGGTCACCCGAACGGCCACCGCCCACAACACATCCCGATGTCTGCGGAAGAGCTCCGCGAAGGCATCAGGATCACCGTCGAGGTGCGCGCTGAGCAGCGCCCCGTCGCTGGTGTCGGGGCTCACGCCAGTTGGATCTCGGCGATCGTGCCCCGCCACTCGCTGCCGCCGCCCGGCAGCGCCGTGAACCAGACGATGAGGTACGGCGTCTCCACGGGATCCCAACTCAGCGTGATCGGCCCGGCGTCCGAGGTCTCGCTGCCGACCAGCACCGTGGAGCCGTCGAACAACGGCTGAGAGGCGGCCCGGATCTCGAACGTCCCGCCGGCGCCAGGCGCGCTGATGGTCATCGAACTGACGGTTGACGGCTGGCCCAGGGAGACCAGCAGACCGACACCATCCTTGAGGCCACCGAACTTCTGCGCGTTATAGGTCTCGGTGGTCCATGCGGTGGCGGGGTCCCCGTCTATGGCGAGTGGGGCCTCGGCGTCGCGTTCGGAATTGTCACCGGGCGGTGGGTCGAGAGATTGCACGCCCACCGGGGTGACGGCTGTGGGTGGTGGCGCCGGTACCTCAGGCGATGCCGGGGCCGCGGAGTCGACCGGTGCATCCACGGTTACCCCGACCGTGGGGGCTCCCTCCGCGCGGGGGCCACCGACCAGGTCGGCGCGGTTGAACGCCCAGATCCCGCCGACCACCACGAAGATCACGACCGCGAGGATGACGATCCCGCCGACCACTCCGCGGCGGCGCCGGTGGCTCTCCTCGTCCTGCGGACCCAAGCCGTCGTCACCGTCGTCGTAGTAGGGGTTGTAGCCGGACCCGCCTGGGCCACTGCGGCCACCACGCCAGTCGGGGTCCTCCGGCCCGCGTGCCTCGCCGGGCAGCAGCGACCAGCCGTCATCCGGGTCGGCACTCCACTGCATCCCGGACTTGCGGGCCTTTCCGGCGACGCTGCTCGCCAGCGGCGGATCCGTGGCGCGGCGCCACTGCGGCACCCGGGTGTGGCCCTGGATTGCCTCGGGCAGTTGGACGACCCGCCCCCGCCGCTGCGCCTGGGGTAGCACGGTCTCGGCCGTCGGCATCGCCCCGAGTGGCGAGGGCCTGCTGCCATCGTCCGGTGGCGGCGCTGCGGGCGGCGTCCCGCCGGACGCGCTCACCGAGGCGCGGCGGAGGTCGGGAAGTTCGATCGTCCGCTCTGCGGGATCACGGTAGCCAGCATCGGGTCGTCCATTCGGTGGGTCGTTCCGCCCGGCGTGGCCGGTGAGGTCGATGACGTGCTCGTCGGTGTCGCCCACCGGTCCAGAGCTCCGGCGCTCGTGGCTGGGGCTCGCTGGTGCCGGGACCGTCTGGGAGACCGCGGCCGAGGAGTCCTGTGCCGCAAGGCCGACCGTAGCGGCTGAGTGGGCGGTGTCGATCACTGCCGGCTGCTCGGCGGTCGTGTCGGCGCTGTCATCGCCGGACGGGTGCGGCACGTCGGCAGATGACCCAGCCGATGACTCGACAGGAGACTCGGCGGGTGACTCGCCCTGTGATCCGGCTGGCAGCTCGGCAGGTGAGAAAGCCGTGGTGACCTGGTCGTCGCCTGACTGGGTGTCGGGCAGCTGGTCGGCGGCCGGCTCAATGGCCACCACAGAAGTCTGCCCGGAGGGCAGCGACACGGGCTTAGCCGGAACGTCCAATGGTTGCGTGACATCGGCATGGGGCGGCGTCCCCGCCGGTCCGGGTTGTACCGGCCTGCTGAACAGCGATCCCGCAGCGCTCGCTACGACGGCGCCGGCTGCCCCGCCCGCACCCGACGCAGGGCCAGGCTCGGCGGCAGGTGTCCGGCTCACCAGTCGCCCCCGCAGAGTGGCCGCGAGGATCGCCGGCGTCGCCGGCGGTTGTCCCGCGAACGTCCGGATGCACAACTCCTCGACCTCTGCCGAGACCTTCGTCAGCTCACGCAACGACACCGGTTTGCCCGACTGGTAGGGCGCCCCGAGCATCCCCTCGACGAACCCGAACGGCCACCGTCCGCTGATCAATGCATACAGCAGCGCGACTGTGTCGGCGACGTCCGTGTCGTCCCTGGTGGGCTCGATACCCCGGCCGATCATCGCGGCGTCGATTGCGAGACCGGTCACCCGCACCCGCCCGTCGCCCGCGCGCCGGACATGGCCCGGGGTCAAGCGGGCATGGCGCAGGCCTTTGGCGCGCGCCGCGGCGAGCGCATCGGCGACCTCGAAGCTGATCCGGCAGGCCTCCTCCTCGCTGACCCTGCCCGCCAATTGCACGGCGGTAGGGCCGTCGACCCACTCCAGGATGACGTACCCGGAGCCGGCCTCGACGCCGACGCCGAGCACGCGCTGCAGCCGGGGATCGTCGATGACGGCGCTGCGCCGCGCGGCGTCCAGGGTGGCGTCGACGTGGGAGTGGCCCGCAGCCAGGATGCGAATGGCGGCCGAACGCTCGAGGGTGACGTCCTCGGCCTGCCACAGCGATGCGACTGGATCGCCCTCCAAACGCTCGATCAACCGGTAACGTCCTGCGAGCAGGGCCCCAGGCCCGATCCGGTCCACAGCGCCTCCTCCTCGCGTCAGGCCGCGTAAGGTCGAGGGCGGCGCCCGCGACTGCCTCGCGTGATCCCTGGGGAGTCTAGGTGGCTGCGGCTGCTGGGCGTACCGCGGCGAACAGCGGCATCCGGCCGATCGGCGCCAACCGGACCACGTCCCCGGTGCGCGGTGCGTGGATCATCAGCCCGTCGCCGACGTAGAGCCCGACGTGGTGAATCGATGACGGCGCTGTTCCCGAGGCGTAAAAGAGCAGGTCACCGGGTTGTAGGTCAGCCGCCACCAGCGGCAGGCCGGCGAACTGCTGCCGCGAGGTGCGCGGGATGGCGATGCCGGCCTGGTCGAAGGCCCACTGCGTCAGACCCGAGCAGTCGAACGTACCCGGTCCGGTGGCGCCCCAGGTGTAGGGCATGCCCAGCCGGGTGGCGGCGGCGGCGATCGCGCGACCCGCGGTGGGGTCGTTCGCCGTGGCGGAGGCCCGGGCGAGGTACGCGACGACGTCGTCGGGGGCGGCGGCGCCGACGAGCCCACCGGCCTCGCCGACCGCGAAGGCGACAGCGAGCTCGTCGGCCTCGCGCCGTTCTCGTTCGATCGCCGCGAGCAACGTGGCGTCGGCGGTGGCGAGCACGGAGCGCTGCCGGGTCAGTGCCGCCCCTACCGCCGCGGCGCGCTCCTCGGCCATGGACTGGGCGGCGACCCGGGTGGCGCGCTCGTCCAGCAGGGTATGGCTGGTGGCGAGGGCGTCGGTGACGGCGGCCCGGGCGGAGCGCGTCACGTCGGCGTCGGTGGCCACCAGGGACCGGGTGGTGCGCATCGTCAGGGCGATGTCGTCGAGGTCGTGCCGGCCGTTGAACAGCACGAGCACGGTGTCGGCGCCGGGCCCGGCGCGGTACAGCGCCCTGATCCGCCGCTCGGCCGCGGCTCGGCGCTGCGCGGACAGCTGCTGAGCCGAGTCCAGCCTGGTCTGCGAGCCCAGTTCGGCGACGATGGCCCGCTGCAGGTCGTCCCGGGCCGTGTTGTAGGCCTCGATGGCCGTTTCCGCCTCGGTCTCCAGCAGCATGACCTCGGCGCGCAGCCGCTCGACCTCGGCGCGGGCCCGCGCGGAATCGGGCGGGTCGGCAGCGGCGGCGGCTGCGGGCGGGGGGGTAGGTGTTGGTGTCGCGCTCGCGGGTGACGCCGCCATCGTGGCGATCAGGGCGAGTATGGCGAGTATGGCGAGGACGGCGAGCAGGGCCGCAGGCGGTCCGATGACGTCACGGCGAGGCCGGGGCCTCGTGACCGCCCTCACGTCAGCTCGATCGGCACGGCGCAGGACCGACTTGAGAGAACCCGCGCTCAGCGCCGCCGCAGCCGACGCGTGAACGATCCGGCCATGCCCAGCAGCGGCCGCACCCGGTACAGCCGCAGCAGCCGACCCGCGACACCGAAGGCGAGCAGCCCGACGCCACCCCCCACGAGCAGCGTCACCAGCGCGTCGGTGCGGGTGCCGACGGTGGGCAGCCACCAGCCCTCGACCGCATCGACCCGCCACAGCACCGCCAGGGTGATGCCGGCGGCGACGGCACCGGTCAGGCTCGCCCGCAACCACGCCGAGAGCAGTCGGCGCAGCTCGAACCCGGGCAGCCGCCGGGCCGCCCAGCCGAGCAGCAGGAAACAGCCGAGCAGCGTCGTCAGTGACATCGTCAGCGCCACCAGGGGCACGACCAGCGACGGCGGGGCGAGCGCGGCGATGACGATCATCGAGGCGATCCAGCTGCCGGAGGTGATGGCCTGCACGACGAAGGGTGTCCGACCGTCGGTCATGGCGTAGAAGGTCCGCTGCAGCAGGTAGGTGAGACTGAACGCGGGTAGCCCGACGGCCATCCCCGCCAGCACGGCGCCGATCGCGATGCCCTGCTCGGCGCCGTGCCCGAAGAGCAGCACCGCGACCGGCTGGGCCAGCACGACGAACCCCGCGGCGGGCAGCGACATGGCGATCAGCAGCGTCCGGGCGGATGACAGCGTGTCCCGGCGCACCGCGTCCAGGTCGCCCGCCCCGGCGGACTGTGCCAGGCCGGTGAACCGGGCCGTGACGACCGAGACCGCCAGCAGACTGTGCGGAAGGATGAACAGCAGGAACGCGTTCGACCACGCCGCGTTGGCGCCGCTGCTGTCGCCGACACCTGTCTGGACCGCAGCCGCGCCCGCGCCGGTGGAGATCCGGCTCAGCACGAGGAACGCGATCTGGGTACACAGCAGGGCCGCGAAGGTCCAGCCGGCGACCAGACCCGCGCTCCGCAGTCCGGTACCGCGCCAGCGCCACCGCGGCCGGAACCGGAAACCGACGGCGCGCAGCGGTAGCAGCAGCACCAACGCCTGCAGGCTCACCCCCAGCGTGGCGCTGCCCGCGATCGCAGCGACCAGCGGCCAGCCGAAGTCGGCGGGGTCGCGCTCGCGCAGTGAGCCAACGGTCAGCAGCAGGGTCGCCAGCGCGATGATGGCGACGACGTTGTTGACGACGGGCGCCCAGGTGTAGGGCCCGAAGGACTTGCGGGCATTGAGGATCTGCCCGAACACGGCGTACATGCCGTAGAAGAAGACCTGGGGGATCGACCAGAAGGCGAACGCCACGGCCAGGGCCCGCTGCTCAGCCGGCCAGTCACTGTCGGCGTAGAGCGCGATCAGCGGCATCGCGGCCAGCGTCAGGGCGATCGTCACGACGACGAGCCCGGTGACCGCGATCGTGACCAGCCGGTCGACCACCGCCCGCCCGGCCTCACCCTGGGCGTCGGCCCGTGTGATCTGCGGTACCAGCACGGCGTTGAGCGCGCCGCCGGCCAGCAACAGGTAGATCGTGCCGGGCAGCCCGTTGGCCAGCGCGAAGGAGTTTCCAGCGAGGTCGGACGCGGCGGCGCCGAGCAGCGCCACCAACAGGCTGGCGCGGATGAAGCCGAGGATCCGCGAGGCCAGCGTGCCGGCGGCCATCACGGCGCTGGCCCGGGCGACGCCGGCGCTCGGGCTGTCGGCGCTCGGGCTGTCGGCGCTCGGGCTGTCGCCCATGGCTTGCCGCCGGCCCGCCGCGGACCTCACGGCGTCGGTTCGGCTCACGGGGCGATCCTGGCAGGCTCCGCGCCTCGACGATTGCGGCGGATGGTCCGAACCGTGCCCAGCACGAACACGATGGTGATGAGCACGGCGGTGACCGCGAGGGCGCCGGTCTCGGCGCCGGTGGCGACCCGCACCTCGAGTTCGGTCGGTTCGCCCCACGGCCGCCCGGCCGGCGTGACCAGCCGCAGGATCAGCTGGGCGCGGCCATTGCTGACGGCCTCGACCGGGATCAGGGCGACGACCTGTTCGCCCGGCGGGATCGTCACGGTGCCCCCCTGCTCGGAGACCCGCAGCCGCGGCGACCGCGAGACCACGTCGACCCGCAGCGTGACCTCGTTCTCGGTCTCGTTGACGATGGTTCGGCGGATCTCGGCGGTGGACGCGGCCAACGTGATCGAGGACCCGGGAATCAACCGGACCCGCGTCTGCCAGTCGTCGGTCTGGGCGAGTACCTCCGAGCGAAGCTGCTCGACCGCCGGCAGGGACGTCGCCACGGCCGACGCCATCCGGAGGTCGAGGGAGTCCACGAGGAGTTGCGGCCCGGTGACCGCCTCACCGAGGTCGGTGACCAAGCGGCACGCCGCCGTCATCCGCTCCACGGCGCTCGCGACATCCGTGGGCGTGGGTGTCACCGTGGCATCCCGCAGCGGCGGCAGGGTGCGCAGCTGCCCCGCCACCGGCCACGCCAGCCAGGTCTCGACGGTGATCGGCGTCACGAAGCTGCTGCTGGACAGGGCGGTCCCGAGGACGGTGGCGGCCGCGGGGTCCGCCGTGGCGAGGTCGCCGAGCAGGATGCCGACCGCCCGCGGGTCGTTGGGCCGCTGCAGGGCAGTGGCGGCGAACTGCGCCAGTAGCGTCGTCAGCGCGAGCGGGTCGCCGCGCAAGGCGCCCCCGGCGCTCGCCTCCAGAGTCGAATCGGTGATCAGCGCCCTGACGGGCCCGGCCGCCGTCGGAAGGTCCTCGCGCAGCGCGGGGGTGAAGGGCAACTCGGCGTCGGCGAGCGGGACGGCGGCGTCAGCGATGATCACGGCGTGGCCCACCGCTGCCACGGACGCCAGGCCCTCGGCACGTAGCTGCGGTGTCGCGATCGTGATGTCTCTTCGGACGGCGCCGCCGAGGGTCTCGGCAGGGTCCGCCCAGCTCCCTGCTGCAGGCTCGGCGGCGACCCGGTCGAGCAGTTCCCGCAGTCGGGTGTCCTGCTCCGAGGCGGCCAGCAGGTCAGGGTCGGGTCGTCCCCAGGTATCGACGGCGGCCTCTCGATCACCACGTGCGGCGGCCAGGCCACGCAGCCAGTCCCGGGTACCCGGCCCCGCGGCGTCCGCGCCGGCGGATGCCAGCAGCAGCGGGTCGACGGTCCACGTGCCCGGCAGCGCCGTAGCAGCGGCGACGGCCCTGGTCAGTGAACCGTCCGGGAGGGACTCACGCTCCAGCACGCCCGGGTCGATCAGCCCGGTCCTCGGATCGGCGTCGAAGCTGGGCAGCGGTGTCACCAGCCCCAGCGACACCGGGGCGATCGAGGTCTCGGGTGACCAGACCAGGAAGCCGCGGGACTGCGTCACGGAATCGGGTCGCCCAGCCGGGACGTCGGGCGGCGGCTGGGGGGCACCCCGCAGCTCCAGCAGCAGGCCGTACGGACCGGCCGCGGCGGCCGAGGCACGTAGCCCGGCCGTGGCGGCGTCGATGGAGACCGCGAAGTCCTGGGACTCACCGGCGCCCAGTGGTCCCAGCTCGGCGGCGGCCAGCGCGAGCACCCGGGGCGTGGCGGCGTCGGGTGGCGGCGCCAGCCACGCCTCGATCTCCGAGCGGGTGTTGCGCCGCGCCGAGGTCCGGCTCGCGACGATGCTGAGGGAGGTCAACGCCTCCGTGCCCGTGCTGACCGACCCGGTGATCGTCACGGTGCCGCCGGGGCGCAGCTCGGCCGGGTCGATCGCCGTGACGCTCAGCTCGGGTGCGACGAGGGCGCTCGATGGGGGTGTCGATGGGGGGTTGGTGGCAGCGGTGCCCGGCGAGGGTGGCGCCGGGGCGGCCGGCCGCGCGTCCACCGCGGCGGATGCGGCCAGGACGAGTCCGATGAGTCCGATCGCCAGACTCCGGGAACGGCCGCTGCGCAGGCGGCCGGCGAACCGGGTCCGGACACTCACGCGCCGGTCACGCTCGCGTCGGGGCCAACCGGGCCCTGGCTTCGCGGGCGACCCGCCGCTCGTTGGGGAAGGTCAGCCGGGAATCGAGCTCGGCCAAAGGCACCCAGGCGGCGTCGATGGCCTCGCGGTCGGGGTCGTTGTCCACGGTGATGGAGCCGTCGACGGCGAGCATCAAGAACAGATGCACCACCTTGTGGATCCGTCGCCCCTCGGCGAAGAACCAGTAGTCGATGGCGCCGAGGGACTCCAGGATCTCCCCGACGATCCCGGTCTCCTCGGCGACCTCGCGCACCGCCGCCTCCGCCACCGTCTCGCCGCCCTCCAGGTGCCCCTTCGGCAGGCACCATTCGACCCGACCGGCCCGGTTCAGCCGGGCAATCACGGCGCCACTGCCGTCCGGATGACCCTTGTCCACGACGATCCCACCCGCCGACACCTCATGCACGGTCCCGATGCCAGGCCCGAGACTCGTCACCGAGTCAGCGTACGCACAGTCTCCTCCGGCACCCCTCATCCACTTCGTCAGGGCGCTGACACGGTCGGCGGCCACACAAGGCGGGCATCGATGGCACTCTGGACGGCTGTGCCGGAAGACCTCCCCGCCGCCAGGCGCCGTGCCGCCGCGGCGTTCGCCACGCTCGCGCCGGTCCTGGACGACCTGGGCGGGCGGTTCCGTGCGGCTGGGCACGAGCTGGCCCTGGTCGGTGGTCCGGTGCGCGACGCATTCCTCGGGCGCACGTCCCCCGACCTCGACTTCGCGACCAGTGCGCGTCCGGAGGAGGCCGAGCAACTGCTGGCGCGGTGGAGCGAGGCCACCTGGGACGTGGGGCGGACGTTCGGCACGATCGGGGCACGCAAGGGCGACCTCGTCGTGGAGGTGACGACCTTCCGTGCCGACGCCTACGACGGCCTGACCCGTAAGCCGAAGGTGGCCTTCGGCGAGACCCTGCTCGACGACCTCGAGCGGCGTGACTTCACGATGAACGCGATGGCGCTGCGGTTGCCCGAGAAGGAGTTCATCGACCCGTTCGATGGCCTGGCCGACCTGATGGCGCGGCGCTTGCGCACCCCGATGGCACCCGAACGCTCGTTCACCGACGACCCGCTGCGAATGATGCGGGCGGCGCGGTTCGCCTCGACACTCGCCGTCGGCGTGGCGCCGGAGGTGGAGGCGGCGATGCGGGCGATGGCCGACCGGATCTCGATCGTGTCGGCCGAGCGGGTGCGCGACGAGTTGGTCAAGCTCGTGCTGGGCCGGTCCCCCCGGGCGGGGTTGGAGTTGCTGGTGGGCACGGGGCTGGCCGACGCGGTGCTGCCCGAACTGCCGGCGCTGCGGCTGGAGATCGACGAGCACCACCGGCACAAGGACGTGTACCAGCACACCCTGCGTGTCCTGGACCAGGCGATCGAGCTGGAGGACGACCACCGCGACCCCGACGCCGTGGTGCCGGGGCCGGACTTCGTGCTGCGCTTCGCGGCGCTGATGCACGACGTGGGCAAACCCGCGACGCGCCGCTTCGAGACAGGCGGCGGGGTCAGCTTCCACCACCACGAGCTGGTAGGGGCCAAGCTGACCAGCGCGCGGATGAAGGCGCTGCGCTTCGACCGGCAGTCCATCAAGGACGTCGCCAGGTTGGTGGAGCTGCACCTGCGGTTCCACGGCTATGGCGAAGGCGAGTGGACCGACTCGGCGGTGCGCCGCTACGTCACCGACGCGGGGCCGCTGCTGGAGCGGTTGCACCGGCTGACCCGGTCGGACTCGACCACACGAAACCAGGCCAAGGCGGAGCGGCTGCGCCGCGCATACGACGACCTGGAGCGGCGGATCCAGCGGCTCTCGGCCGCGGAGGAGCTGGCCAAGGTGCGGCCCGATCTGGACGGCAACGACATCATGGCCCTGCTCGGGCTGTCGCCCGGCAGGCAGGTGGGTGCCGCCTACCAACACATGCTGGCGCTGCGGATGGAGCGGGGACCGTTGCCGCGGGCGGCGGCGGAGGCGGAGTTGCGGCGCTGGTGGGCGGAGCAGTCGGCGGCCAAGGCCTAGGGTCGCCGACCCCTACGTGGCTCGGCTCACTGCGGGGTGGTGGGGGTGGCGGCCGGCATCCGCGACTGGGAACCGCCGAACGTCCACCACCGGTAGATCACGTAGTTGAAGATCGCGTTCGTGGCGCCGGCGATGACACGGGCCATGATGACGCTGGCTCCCAGGTACGTGTAAAGCTCCACACCCCCCAGGGTCAGACCGAAATCGATGAGGACCTGGGGGATGAACCGGGTCAGCTGGCCGCTGAGGTCGCGGTGGGCGGCATCGAAGGCGAAGAAGCGGTTCATCACGAAGTTGATCGAGTAGGTGATCCAGAAGGCGATCGTCACCGATGCCCACAGCGGCAGGGGGGTGAAGTAGTCGAGCAGGAACAGCAATGTCACGTCGATGGTGAAGCCGAGCGCCGCGAAGGCCAGGAACCGGGTCAGTGAATGCCGGTAGATGCGCCGGAACCACGACTGTTCGGTAGGTGCAGACGAGTCGACGCTCTCGCTGACCGGCTCCACGCCCACAGGGTCGCATCCCTGGCTGTCACCGTGCTCAGGGGTTGGCCCCAGTGCGGGTGATCGGCCGCTCAGTCGCCGAAGACCGGCGGCTGCCCGTCGGCCAGGGCTGCTCGGGCCTGCACCGGGTCGTAGTCGCAGGCGTCAGCGGTGTCATCCAGCGGTGCCGACGACGTCGAGGGCGAAGGCGAGCTCGTTCGGGCGGTGGTCGGCACGGGGCCTGTCGAGGCGGTGGGGCTCATCGAGGAGGTGGCCTCGTCAGTCGGTGTCACCGGTGTGGCGAGCCCCTGTCGCACCAGCATTCGGATCTCGTCGTAGTCCGGGTATGCCGGATCGATCAGCGAGGTGTCGAAGACAACGCTACGCACCGGGGCGTCCTTGACGCGCAACGCGAGGTCGACCATGTCGTCCAGCACGCCCTGTGGCACGTCCGTGGACACGATGTCCTGGGTGGTGGCGGCGAGCTCGCGGTAGCGCAGCGGCAGCGTGAGCGGGTCCGCGGCCTCGACGATGTCGTTGATGACGCACCGCTGGCGGTCCATCCGCTGGTAGTCCGACGTGCCGTACCGGGCGCGGGCGAAGGCGAGCGCGGTCTCGCCGTCCATCGGCTGCGCCGGCCCCGGCGCGATGTAGGCATCGGGCAGGCGTTCCTTGCCGGGGTCGCCACCGACCGGTACGTAGTAGTTGACGTCCACCGTGATGCCGCCGAGAGAGTCGATCAGCCGGCTGAACCCGTCGAGGTTGACCAGCAGGTAGTAGTCGATCTCCAGGCCGAGGGCGTCGCCGACGCCCAGCTTGAGGAAGTCCGCGCCCAGGTCGTCGCTGGGACCGATGGCGTCCGGATAAAGGCGGGGGCCGTTGCGGTAAACGGCGTTGAGCAGGCTCTCGTCCTCAGTGCCGGCGTCGAAGCCGTCCGGGAAGATGCGCCTCAGGGGGCTCCCGGCGGGGAACGGCAGCTTCTCGAGGTTGCGCGGCAGACTGAACAGCGTCGTCGTTCCGGTGGCGACGTCGACGCTGGCCACGATGACGCTGTCGGTGCGCACCCCGTCGCGGCCCGCACCGCCGTCCCCGCCCAGCAGCAGGATGTTGATCCGGTCCCGGCCGGCGAACGGTTCGCGCTGCCCCTCCACGGGGCCATCGGCGCCAGGGTCCAGGCCTTCGGCGCCAGGGTCCAGCGTCGCGCTCTGCCCTTCGGCGAAGACGTTACGGACCAGGTCCCGTTGCGCATCCGCGAGCTGCACGACCGCGACGGACGGCGCCGCCACGGCGAGGCCCAGCACTGCTACCAGCGAGATTCCGCCCAGCCGCTGCAGGGTGCTGAGCCGGCTCGGCTCCAGCGCAAGGTAGGTGCCGACGACGAGCAGGGCGGCCGCGATGCCCAGCGCGGCGGCGGCGACGGAGATCGCCAGCAAGGCGTTGGGGTCAAGCGACCAGTGCAATGCCACCTGCCGGCCGGCTGTCGCCAGCCACCCCACAGCCACCATCAGCAGCAGGAAAGCTGCGAGGATCATCGTCCCGGGGCGCCGGCGGCCTGCCGCGATCAGGCCCACGCCGGGGATCAGGGCACCGAGGACGGTCCACAGCGCGGCCCGACGGAACGCCGGCCGCGACGCTGCCGCCGAGCCGCGGTACACGTGTGCACCCGCGTTCCGCAGCTGAGACATCCGATGATGATCGCACCGTCGGGTGCGAGTGGCCCGATGGCCCGCTGGGCGCGTTCCGCCGATTGCACGGTGACCGCATGTCCGATGGCCCCGAGCAGCGTGTGGCCGCCATCGAGAGCGCCTGGAACCGGGACTCCGGGCGCCCCTGGTCGCGCTGCTGGACCAGTGGATCGCTCAGGGCTGATCCACTGGTCTACGGTGCCGCGCCAGCGCATAGCCCACCGTGGCGGCGGCATACCAGCCCGCCAGGCAGGAGAACAGCCACCCTGCGTATCCGTCGGCGGGCACCACGAGCGCTGCCAGCGCGGCCGCGGCGACGAAGGCGGCGTTGTAGGTGACGTCGTAGAGGGCGAACGCGCGCCCCCGGTAGGCGTCGGTCACTCCGGTCTGCACCCAGGTGTCGACGCAGATCTTGACGGCCTGGCCGGCGAACGCCACGATTGCGGCTACGGCGACCAGCAGCGGCGTGCTGATCGCCACGGCCGGCACGGAGACCGCCACCGCTGCCAAGGCCAGGCAGGTGACCAGCCAGGTGTCGATGCCGCGGGCCTCGCCGCGGTGGGCCCGCAGGAGTCGGATGACGGGCGAGCTGGCGACTGCGGCCAGCAGGGCCCCCGCGCCGGCCCCGGCCCCGACCGCCACCAGCACACCGACCGCTGCGTCGACATCGCTGGTCAGGTACTGCCTGGCGAGCACGATGGTGACGATCGTCAGCACACCGAAGGCGAACCGATGGGCGGCCATGGCGCCGAGCGCGTTGCGAGGGCCGGGCAGTGACCAGAGGTGGGCCGCCCCCTCGCGCAGTCCGGTGAACGCGACTCGGGCGGCGGTCGCGGTGCTCGCCCGGGTCGGCTCGTCAGGACCCAGGGCGTCACGCGGCATCCGGCTCGCGATCGCAGCCGACGCCACCCAGGCGATGGCCGCAGCCGCCAGCAGCGAGGCGTCCGTGCCCGTCCCGCCCCCCACCAGGACGCGCCACAGCCCACCGAGGGCGAAGCCGGCCGCGAAGGCCCCGGTGCCCGCCGTGGGTGTGATCGCGTTCGCCGTGACCAGCAGCGGTGCGCCCACGGTATGGGGCAGGGATGCCCCCAACCCGGCCAGCAGGAACCGGTTGATCGTCAGGGCGCTGAGCACCAGCAGATAGAGGGTGGCCAGCCAGGCACCCCTCAGGGCGTCGCCGCCGGCCGTCAGCACGACCAGCAGGCAGCCGACGGCCAGGGCGGCCCGGATCGGGTTGGCTCCCGCCAGCACACGCTGCCGTGACCAGCGGTCCAGCAGCACGCCGGCGAACGGTCCGACGATGGTGAACGGCAGCACGGCCACTGTCAGGGCGCCGGCCACCAGCAGCGGCGTGGCCTGCTGCTCCGGGTTGAACAGCACCAGGCTGGCGAGCCCCGCCTGGAACAGACCGTCACCGAACTGGCTGCTCAGCCGGGTGCCCAGCAGCTGCCGGTAGCGACGCGAGCGGGCGATCACCCTCACGTCACGCCATGTGCTCGCCGTCCGTTGCCCGGGCTCACTTGGCCCGGAAGTCACCCGAGGAGCGTAGGCCCGACTCGCCCCGCCCACCTCGCCCGTCCGGTGTGACGACATCCCGGCCTCCCGGATCGCCGAACCGGAGAATCGCTACAACAGTGGTGACGGTCAGCGCAGCAGGTTCCAGTGGCCACCCACCGCCCGCACCCGGCGCACCTGCTCCTCATACGTCGCTCCCACCCCGAGGGTCAGTGCCCCGGCTGCGGACAGCCACACCCACTGCGCCAGTCCGGACACGATCGGCAGGGCCTGCACCACGGCGATGCTGACGGCGGAAACGACGCCGACGAGCAGCGGAGCGCGCCAGCGCAGCAGCATCCCGGTCACGGCCAGAAGCGCCGCCACGGCTGCCGTGAGTGCCGGCCGCAGGCCGTCCTCCGGTCGGGTGACCGCGAGCCACGTGCTGGGACCGATGACGATCAGCAGACCGGGCAGCACGCAACGCAGGCTACCGAGGAGCACAGGACGGTCCTGGACGTCGAAGCCCACCGGGCCGTTGGTCATCGCCCAACAGCCGAACCCGGCGAGCAGCACCCCGAGCGGCACGCTGACGGCCTCGATCGGCGGGCCGCCGGCCAAGGTCAGCAGCATCAGGTACCCGAGGAATGCCATCGCAGCGCCGATCCGGATGGCCAGCCAGCCGCGGCCGACTGCCCGCCCCGGCCACTGCCCGGCAAGCGGCCCCGACAGCGCCACCGCGATGAACAGCGCCCACAACCCATCGCAAAGCCAGGTCAGTCCGGACACCCACAGTGGTGATGCGCCCACGATCGGGCTGATCATGCCCAGGGCGAGGGCCGAGAGCAGCGTCACCACGTCGGTCAGCTGCACGGTCGCGCTCAGCCTGGCCGCACGACGGTCACGAGCTGTCCTAACCGCGTGGGCGCCCAGGGTGAGGACGGTGACCGTCGCCAGCTCCACCTCGATCGGCAGACCCGTGACCGGTCGGAGCACGGCGAGCGCCACCAGCAACGCCACGGTCTCGCTCAGTCGCAGAACGACGTCCCGGACCCACCGCAGTGGCACGGGTTGTGACGGATCGTCTCGCCGCAGCACCAACCGGGCGTTGACCAGAACCGCCAGCAGGACGACCAGTAGGGGCATCAGGGTGGTCGTGAGCGGGAGCGGCGACAGCGCCGGGGTGATCGCCATCATCACGGCGGCAGCGAGCGCTGCCAGCACGACCGGCAACACGAGGTCACGCAGCACGACTCGGGCGGTACCGGTCAGCGGCGGACGGCCCGCGCTGCGCCGGGTGTCTCGCAGCTGCAGCCACACGTACCCGGCGGTCGCGGCCAGGACGGCGGCGGCCCGCAGCGCACCGGCGTCGACGGGCACCGTGGCCAGCCTCGGCACCGCCAGGTCGATCAGCTCGACGGCCAACGTGGCGACCGAACCCGGGACGGCGATGTGGCGAGCCGCGTGGGGTCGGACCGGGTAGCCGCCGGCGACGTCGCGGGTTCCGGCGATCGCCTGTGCCACCAACCCGGCCGCCGCGGCGGCCCCCCAACCGAGGGGGGCGCTGTCGGGTGCGTGAACCACCAGCGCCAGCACGGCAACGGCCCCGAGCGCGGCGGCGGCCACGCGTGCCAGCTGCCAGGCCGGCACGAGAAGCAGCGCGAGCGCGGCCAGCACCGAAACCCCGAGGGCGGCCCCCGCGCCGCCGATCCACTGCCCGACGAGCAGGCCGACGCCGGTGGTGACAGCCGACAACCCGAGGCACGCGGCGATGTCCGACGCGGTGCCACCCCGCGCTGTATCACTCGAGGCCGTACCACCCGAGGCGGTATGGCTCGAGGCGGTACCACCTGGCGCGGTGTCATCCGATGCGGTGCGCGCCGGCCATGCCGGGGTCACTGCGGCGGCGAACGCCAGGACACCCAGGCCCGTGACGGTGACGAAGCCGCCCATCGAGCCACTGGAGGCGGCGATCACCAAGCCGGTGAGCCACCAGGCGGCCACCGTGGCCGCTGTTGCGGTCGGCGCCCACCAGCGGCGCCTGACCCGCCAGGCCACTCCCGCCGCGACGGCCACCAACGCGGCCACCCCCACCGAGCCGGCCGCCATGACGCCGGGCCCAGGCGTCACGATGGACCACACCGCTGCCGGGGTCGCGGTGCCCGCCAGCGTGAGCACGCCATGCCACGCAGCCCGAGCGGCACTCGAACCTCGGGCCCGCCCGGCAGGGACCATCACGCCGAAGCCGGCCGCGACCAGCAGGGTGAGCACGAGGCGGGCATGCCAGACGTCGGGTCGCGCCCCCACCTCGGCGGTGGCCGTCGTGAGCACCGCCAACCGCACGGCGCAGGCGCCGATCAGCACGGCTGCCGCCAGCACGCCGGTCACGAAGCACACCCAGGCTGCGGTGACCGCGAGGCGTGCTGCCCCGGCCCTCCTCGGCAGCCGAGCGGCGACCGCCAGGGCCAGCACCGGGCCGACGACCACCAGTTCCAAGGGCGCGGCCATCGACACCAAGCCCGCGAGCGCACCGAGCGCCAGCAGCGACCAACCCGCGGCCGCCGCGCCGGACTGCGCGGCCGGGCGTGGCACCTTGCATCGCCACCCACCGAGCACCAGCCCGATCGTGCCGAGGGCGATCGTCCGGATCACCAGGCCTGCCGGCACCGCGGTCGTGGCCGGATACAGGTCGGAGCGACCCACCCCGATGGCCGCGGCCACGACAGCGGTGAGGCCCGCCCCGCATAGTGCTGAGCAGGCCACCCACCTCGTCAGGACAACAAGCGGGCGCAGGCCGGCCACGTCGCGGATGAGCCACGCCACCCGCATTGCCAACCCCAGCACGAGCAGTCCTTCGACCCAGCCTGCCGCTAGCCGCTCGGGCAGCACGGCCACCGGGGACAGCTGCTGGGAGTATCGGGCGATCTCGACCACGACTGCGGCGGCGGCCACCGGCACCGCCAGGCAGGCCGCCGCGAGGGCAGTCAGGATTCGGCGGCCATGTGCGGCAGTCGCGGCCACTACAGCGGTCCCCAGGACGGCGACGACGAGGCCCGCCGCCGCGATGTACCCGGCGACCGGTACCGCATCGAGGCCGAGCAGCCCGCGGCTGCGCGCCCCCAGCAGGTCCAGGACCAGCAACCCCGTCGTCACCGCCGCCAGCGCCTCGGTGGTTGCCGTCAATCGCCGTCGCCAGCTCAGCAAGGCCGCCGTGCCGGCGATGATCGTCACGAGCGCCAGCACCAGCGCCTGCCCGCCCACACCCAACCGGTCCCATTCCCGAGTGACGAACACGGTGGCCGCCGACAGCAGGAGCACCACCCCGGTGGCGAGCAGCAACACAGCGGGCGAGAGGTGGGTATGCGTCGGCCGGACCGTTGCCGTGTTCGTTGCCGTGTTCATGGCTCGCACGTTCATGGCACACACGCTGGCCACTGCCCGCTGCGCTGCCCAGCGCAGCTGTACTCAAGGGGGTGGGTACGACTACTCAGGTGAGCTCGCCGTGC
>CAZEYA010000024.1:0-31469 GCA_964516515.1 uncultured Kineosporiaceae bacterium
GAACTGGCAGACACGCGGGATTTAGGTTCCCGTGCCGCGAGGCGTGCGGGTTCAAATCCCGCCTTCCGCACAAGGAAGCCTTCGAGCAGGGGAGCGCGGCGAGGATGAACCAAAGGCGGGTGGGATGGCGCTCCGCTACGTTGATCGCACTCGCCTCGGCCGCGCTGACCGCCGCGTTGGTCATCCCCTTCCGGAAGGCCACCCAGGCTCGGTCGGAAGGCCAGCCCAGTTGGCCGGACTCAAGGTCGAAGATCATAGAAGCGGTGCTCACGAACACTCGCGAAGAGTTGGACAAAGCCGATTTGAAGGCAACGGCAATTTTCACTGGCGCAAGCTTGACTGGAACCGTGATAGCCCTCGCCTACCCGTCTACGTCAAACGACGTGGCTACCGCTGTGATGATTGTCGCTGGGATCGTCTTCGCGATCGGACTGCTCACCGTGGGCGGCGCCATCTGGCCCCGCTTAGGAGTTGGACAAGTGGGACGCTCCGACTACTTCATGGACATCGTCGCCAGCCTGGACGGCGGGATTGATCCACGAGAGACATTCGAGAGCGCGGAGTCACTCGATGAACGGAACATTCGGGAGGTTGCCTACCTCTCCCGCTCTGCGAAATTGAAGTATCTCCTACTGCAAAGAGGAATGGTGCTCATCGTTGCGGCCCTGATGGTCTCACTTCTGACGCTCCTGTGGGTGTACTACGACCCTCCTGGACTATTTACGTGATCAAACATCATGGTCCGCGCATTTACGGAAGATCGATCTCCACGGTGTGGTAGCCGGTCGAACCTGCCGGGAACGGCTCGGTCTCCGCCTCGACCTGCTTCTCGCCGTCGACATTTCTGGCCCGGGACTGCACCCGGTGAGTGCCCGCGACGGATGGCGTCCAGACCCAGCGCCACTGCCGCCACGTGCTGGAGGTCCCGGCATCGGCAAGCTCGGCCGGCCGCCACGGTCCCCAGCCGTCGCCGGAGTCCACTCGGACGTCGACCCCGGCGACACCGACGTCCTGCGCCCACGCGACTCCTGCGATGACGACCGTCCCGTCGGCCTCGGTCACGGCCCCACGACCGGGGCGGTCGATCCGTGAGGAGATCAGGATCGGACCGCGTTCGGCCCACCCCCGCTGCGTCCAATAGGCCTGCGCGTCGGCGAACCTGGTGACCTCCAACTCGACCACCCACTTGGTGGCCGAGACGTACCCGTAGAGACCCGGGACGACGAGCCGGGCGGGGAACCCGTGCTCGACCGGCAGTGGCTCCCCGTTCATGCCCACCGCCAGCAGTGCCCCGCGGTCGTCGGTCAGCGCCTCGAGCGGTGTCCCGGCCGTGAAGCCGTCGACGCTGCGCGAGAGCACCATGTCAGCCCCGGCAGCGGGGCCGGCCTCGCTGAGCAGTTCGACGACCGGCAGGCCCAGCCACAGCGCGTTGCCGATCAGGTCGCCGCCCACCTCGTTGGACACGCACGCCAACGTCACCCACTTCTCGATGAGCCCCCGCTGCGTCAGATCGGCCAGGCTGACCTCGACCTCTCGCTCGACCATGCCATGGATCCGCAATCGCCAGTCCTGGGCGCGCACCGAAGGCACCACCAACGCAGTGTCGATCCGGTAGTAGTCGGCGTTGGGGGTTCGGAACGGGGTCAGGCCACTCACCCGGTCGAAGGTGGCATCGGCCGCGACCGAGGGCGCAGGAGTCACAGCGGTGGGTAGCGCCAGGTCCTGCCGGGAGGACGTCACTCCGCGAACCCGCCCGCCCAGCAGATAGCCCACCAGTCCTGATGCCGCGGCTGCCGCGAACACCCCGCCCAGCAGGAGGGCACGCCGGTCGGCATGCCCCGGCTCCGGACCGGCCATCCGGGGCAGCAACCTGGGCAGCACGACGATCGCGGCGACGCCTGCGAGCAGGCCCGGCACGAAGGCGAACGTGTCCGCGTTGGGGCGGCTCGCGGCGGCCAGCCCTAATGCCACGGCCACCACGACGATGACTGCCGACCCGGCCCGACGCCGGCGGGCCTCCAGCAATCCGGCGACGGCGGCAAGCAGCACGGCGAACAGCGCGACCACCGTGACGAGGAAGAGCTTGTCCCGGACCCCGAACAGGGCGATGGCCAGTTCCTTGCCCCAGCGTGGTGCCAGCTCGATCGCCGTGTCACCGGCCGCGACGACCGGCGTGGCCCGCGGCGATATCAGTACGCCGGCGATCTCGGCCACGCCCAGCCCGACGGCCAGCGCGGCGATCCCGCATACCGCGGCCCAGCGCCGCCCGACCCGCGCCGGCCCCGGCGCGCTCGCGTGGGATTCGGCGGGCGCCTGCAGTTCGGTCATGCTCGATTACAACCCGGGCCGCCGCGCACATGACCGTTGGGGCCGTCGACGTAAGGGTTCCGTCAGAGTGCCGTGAGCAATCGGGGCAGCAATGCCCGGAACGCCCGGCCGCGGTGGCTGATCGCGTTCTTCTCGGCAGGCGACAGCTGGGCGCACGAGCGGGTCTCGCCTTCGGGTTGCAGCACCGAGTCATAGCCGAAACCGCCGTCACCGCGAGGGGCGCGCAGCAGCGTGCCGGTCAGCCGACCTTCCGTGACGTGCTCCTCGCCGTCCGCGGTCACCAGGGCGGCGGCACACGTGAACCAGGCCGCGCGATACTCGTCGGGGACGTCGCTGAGCTGGGCGAGCAACAGGTCCAGGTTGGCGCGGTCATCACCGTGACGGCCCGCCCAGCGGGCACTGAACACCCCGGGTGCGCCACCCAGCACGCCGACGCACAGCCCCGAATCGTCAGCCACCGCGCTCAACCCGCTGCAACGGGCCACTGACCTGGCCTTGAGCAGCGCGTTCTCGGCGAAGGTGACACCGGTCTCGATGACGTCACCGGGGTCGTCCATGCCGAGAGTCGGGAGGTCCGTGACACCGACGAGCGCGGCCGCCAGGTCCGGGTTGCCGTCGAGGAGGATCTTCCGGAGCTCGCCGACCTTGTGGGGGTTGCGGGTGGCCAGCACCAGATGGGGGATCACGTCTCGAGCGCCTCCTGCTGGGCCAGCGTCAGGGTCGCGCATCCCGTCAGGGCGAGGTCGAGCAACCGGTCGAGTTCGGCCCGGTCGAACGGCGCGCCCTCGGCGGTGCCCTGCACCTCGACGAAGTGCCCGTCACCGGTGCAGACCACGTTCATGTCGGTCTCGGCGCGGACGTCCTCGGTGTAGTCGAGGTCCAGGACCGCGCGGCCGTCGATGATGCCCACGCTGACGGCGGCCACCGAGCCGGTCAGCGGCTTCTTCCGGGCGGCGATCAGCCCCTTGGCCTTGGCCCAGGCGATCGAGTCGGCGAGCGCGACGTAGGCGCCGGTGATCGCGGCGGTCCGGGTGCCGCCGTCTGCCTGCAGCACGTCGCAGTCGATGACCAGGGTGTTCTCACCGAGCGCCGAGGTGTCGATGACCGCCCGGAGCGCCCGGCCGACCAGTCGGGAGATCTCGTGGGTGCGCCCACCGACCCGGCCCTTGATGCTCTCGCGGTCGGAGCGGGTGTGCGTCGAGCGCGGCAGCATGGCGTACTCGGCGGTCACCCACCCCTGGCCGGAGCCCGAACGCCATTTCGGCACGCCTGCCGTGAAGGACGCCGCGCACAGCACCCGGGTCCGGCCGAACTCGACCAGCACCGAGCCCTCGGCGTGGTCGAGCCAGTTGCGGGTGATCCGGACCTCGCGGAGCTGGTCGGGCGCCCGGCCGTCATGGCGCGGCACCTCGGCAGGCTGATCGTGGGCCGCCGACGACGGGTCCAGGTCCTCCAGAGTGGTCACGGCGTGACCATAGTCGGCACGGTCACACGGTGGCGTCCGCGCGTCGAGCGAAGCACCGGCTGGCCAGTGATGACGTCTGGCAGCTGCTCGTCGTGCAGCGTGGCTGGACCACCGATCAGGCTGCTGCCTTCGTCGCAGAAGCGCTGGCTGCTGCCCTGCTGGACTGACTCACAACTCGCGGACGAGGCCGGGGACGGCGAGGTCGATCGGGCCGCGGAAGACTTCGCCCGCCGCCGCTCTCGCCTGCCAGGGGTCATGCCACGGCGGGATATGGGTCAGCAGCAGCTGCCGTGCACCGCTGCGGGCGGCCACGTCGCCGGCCTCGCGGGCGGTCAGGTGGACACCCTGCACTCCTGCCTCGCCGGGCACGAAGCCGGCCTCGCACAGGAACAGGTCGGCATCGGCGGCGATGCGGTCAAGGCCGGGGCAGTCGTCGGTGTCGCCGCTGTAGCCGAGAACCACCGGCGGCGCGTCGCGGTCACGGCACCACGTGATTCGCATGCCGTAGGCCTCGACGGGGTGGTCCACGATGACGGGCACGATGTGCAGCGGACCCACGTCGATCCCCTCCCCCGGCTGCCACTGGCGAAAGGACAGCTGGTCGGACAGATCCGGCGCCGATGACAGCTGCCCGCCGAACGGGTCGTACGCCGCGCTGATCCGGGCCGCGACGTCGGCCGGGCCCCATACCCGGATGGGCTCGATGGGGCCATCGCCGGGGTGGTAGCGGCGCAGCACGTACAGCCCGGTCAGGTCGAGGCAGTGGTCGGGGTGCAGGTGACTCAGCAGCACGGCGTCGAGGGTGCGCGGGTCGCAGTAGCGCTGCAGCGGGCCGAGGGCGCCGCTACCGAGGTCTAGCAGGATCCGCCAGACCCGGCCGGCGCCGTCCGGCGCTTCCAGCAGGTAGCACGAGGCAGCAGACGCGGGCCCCGGCAGCGAACCCGAGCAGCCGACGACGGTCAGCTTCATGCCGTCGCCCGGCGCACGACCGGTCCGATCACCGCACCGACGTCGAGGCCCAGGAACCGACGCGCGAGTGCGGTGAAGGCCTCGGCATCGCCGGTGGCGGTGAAGCGGTGTTCCGGTGGCGCGGCGGAGTCCGGCCTGGCCAGATCGTGGCGCATCAGCGTGCGGTAGACGTCCTTGGCCGTCTCCTCGGCACTGGAGACCAGGGAGACGTGCTCGCCCATCACATAGGACAGCACGCCGGTCAGCAATGGGTAATGCGTGCAGCCGAGGACCAGGGTGTCGACACCAGCCTGGCGAACCGGCGCCAGGTACTCCTCTGCCGCCGCCAGTAGCTCCGGCCCACTGGTCACGCCGTTCTCGACGAACTCCACGAACCGAGGACAGGCCTGCACGGTCAGCTGCAGGTGCGTGGCCGCCGCGAACGCGTCGGGGTAGGCGCCGGAGGCGACCGTGCTGCGCGTCGCGATGACGCCGACGAGGTTGTTGCGCGAGGCCGCAACCGCGCGCCGGACCGCGGGCTGGATCACCTCCACGACGGGGACGGCATAGCGCTCCCGGGCGTCGCGGAGCATGGCCGCGCTGGCGGTGTTGCAGGCGATGACGATCATCTTGACGCCGGAGTCGACGAGGTCATCGATCAATTCGAGCGCGAAGCGGCGGACCTCCGCGATCGGCCGCGGACCGTACGGCGTTCGCGCGGTGTCCCCCACGTAGTGGATCGCCTCGTGCGGCAACTGGTCGAGTACCGCTCGGGCGACGGTCAGGCCCCCCACCCCGGAGTCGAACATGCCGATCGGCGCGTCGGCTGCCGGTCGCGCGGGGGTCGCTGGCACGGTCGGCCAGCCTACGCGGTACCCCGGATGAGCGAGGTCCTGGCGGGGATCAGGCCCACAGCTGACCGTCGAGGGCGTCCTCGGCTTCGTCGAGGTCGCCGTCGAAGGCGCCCGTCGAGAGGTACTTCCAGCCCCCGTCACACACGATGAAGGCGATGTCGGCCCGCCGGCCGGCCTCGGATTCTGCGCGGGCGACACCGAGTGCGGCGTGCAGGATGGCTCCGGAGGAGACCCCCGCCCAGATGCCCTCGGCGGCGAGCAGCTCTCGCAGCCGTCGCACCGCGTCGCGGGGCCCGACCGAGAACCGGCGGTCGAGAACCGTCTCGTCGTACAGCTCCGGGATGAATCCCTCGCCGAGGTTGCGCAGGCCGTAGACCGCCTCGCCGTACCGCGGCTCGGCAGCGATGATGCGAACGTCGGGCACCTTCTCCTTGAGGAAGCGCCCGGCCCCCATCAAGGTTCCGGTGGTTCCCAGCCCGGCGACGAAGTGCGTGATCTCGGGCAGGTCCGCGAGGATCTCGGGACCGGTCGTGTCGTAGTGGGCCTGTGCGTTCGCGGCATTGGCGTACTGGTCGAGCATCACCCAATCGGGATTGGCCGCCGCCAGCTCGCGGGCCTGGCGCACCGCTTCGTTGCTGCCGCCGGCGGCCGGGCTGAACCGGATCTCGGCACCGAACAGTCGCAGCACCGCCACCCGCTCGGCCGAGACGTTCTCCGGCATCACGCACACCAGCCGGTACCCGGCCGTGCGAGCCGCCATGGCCAGCGAGATACCGGTGTTGCCGCTGGTGGGCTCCAGCAGGGTCGCACCCGGCCGGAGGCGGCCGGCTGCGGCCGCCTCACGAATCATGGCGATGGCCGCGCGGTCCTTGATCGAGCCAGTGGGGTTGCGATCCTCCAGCTTCGCCCACAGCCGCACCCGATCGCCCGGCAGCAGCCGGGACAACCGGACCAGCGGCGTCCCCCCGACGGTATCGAGGAGTGAGTCGGCGC
Source organism: uncultured Kineosporiaceae bacterium (assembly GCA_964516515.1). Classification (GTDB taxonomy): domain Bacteria; phylum Actinomycetota; class Actinomycetes; order Actinomycetales; family JBBAYJ01; genus JANNOG01. The sequence continues at coordinate 6,589 of CAZEYA010000024.1, forward strand.
GCACGACCGCTAACCGCCCGCGACGGCCGGCAGGATCGTCACTTCGTCGCCGTCCGCGAGCGCCGTGTCGAGGCCGCCGGTGAACCTGACGTCTTCGTCGTTGACGTACACGTTGACGAACCGGCGCAGCGAGACGCCCTCCACCACTCGATCGGACAGGCCCGAGTGGCGTGATTCGAGATCGGCGAGCAGGTCGCGCAGCGTCTCACCACGCCCGGCCACGGACTTCTCGCCCCCGGTGTGCGGGCGCAGGATGGTCGGGATCCGGACGCTGACGGGCATGAGCCGATCCTCCAGAAGTCGGTGCGGTGTGGTCACGAGCAAGAACGGCGGCCGGGAGGGGGGCTATTCCGTCGTGACGACGATCTCCTCCTCCTCGACCTCGCCATCGACGATGCGGTACGAACGGAACTCGTCCTCCTCGGGGTTTCGGGTCGAGACCAGGACATAGTGCGCCCCCGGCTCCGCGGCCAGCGCGATGTCCGTGCGCGAGGGATACGCCTCGGTCGAGGTGTGCGAGTGGTAGATGATCACCGGCTCCTCGTCGCGGTCGTCGAACTCCCGGTAGAGAAGGCGCAGGTCCGTCGAGTCGAACTCGTAGAACGTCGGCGACCGCGCCGCGTTGAGCATCGGGACATGACGCTGCGGACGATCGCTGCCGACCGGACCCGCGATGACACCGCATGCCTCGTCCGGGTGATCGCGCCTGGCGTGCACCCAGATCGCCGCGACGAGGTCCGCCGACAGGACAAGCATCCCAGGAGCATAGACGCCCGTCTCATGCCGCTCACCGGGACAACGCACGCTAAACCGCTTCATAAGTTGAGCAAACCTTGCGGCGGAGGCTCCCTGAGAGTTAGCTGAAGGGTGCTTCCACCACCCGGTGGATCCCACGCAGTCGTGAGGAGAAACCGATGCCCTTCCAGGCCATCGTTCAACCAGACCTGACCCAGGCGCAGTACGACACGGTCTACAACGTGATCTCGCTCGTCATCGCCGCGCAGCTGTTCACATCCATCTTCCTGCTGGCGAGCCTGACGCGCGTGCTGCCCAAGTACCGCCCGGCCATCGTTGTCTCGGCCATCGTCTGCGGCATCGCCGCATACCACTACTTCCGCATCTCCAGCTCGTTCAGCGAGGCCTACGTCAACACCGAGCCCGGTGGTGTGGGCATCTACACCCTCGCCGAGGGAGCCTCGTTCAACGTCGGCTACCGCTACGTGGACTGGTTCCTCACGGTGCCGCTGCTGCTGCTGGAGACCATCGCAGTCCTCGCTCTCGCCCGGAAGGTGCAGGGCTCGCTGATGATCCGGCTGGTACCCGCAGCCGCTGCCATGATCATCTTGGGCTATCCCGGTGAGATCTCCGCTGATCTCACCACCCGCGCCATCTGGGGCGCACTGTCGACCATCCCCTTCGCCTACATCCTCTATGTGCTCTTCGTGGAGCTCGGCAGGTCGCTGAAGCATCAGCCGAGGGAGGTGGCCGTGACGGTCCGCAACCTCCGGTACCTGCTCCTGTTCACGTGGGGTGTCTACCCCATCGCCTTCCTGCTGCCCCAGCTCGGCATCGACGGTTCCACCGCCTTCGTCGGGCGTGAGATCGGGTACTCGATCGCCGACATCCTGGCCAAGGCATTGTTCGCCCTGCTGATCTTCCGGATCGCCCGGCTCAAGAGTGCCTACGACAACCCCGAGTACGCCGCGGAGCACGACCCCACGACGCTCGCCCTGGTGGAGGAGGTCGAGGGCAAGCCGCCCTCGCGGCAAGAGGCCAACGCCTGAGCCAGTGCGGATCGAAGGCCCGACCCGGCATCGGGCCTTCGATCCGCCCGTTCAGCTGGAGACCACTGTGACGATCTTGTCCAACATTCCGGTGAGGATGTCGTAGACCACGATCCGGTACGCGCGCAGCGTCCGCTCGCCGTCCCCCTCGTTCGTGACGTCGTCGTCGAGGTAGTCGTCGAGTTCGCCCATCAGGTCGTCGTCGGCGCCTATCTGCAGGACCGACCCCAGCGCCAGCCGGGTGTCGTTGACCCCCGTCAACCACGAGCGGACCCGTTGCGGCGAGACCACCACCGGGCCGCGGCCCTCGCGCATCCGCTGCAGGTCGGCCAACACCTCGTCGAGCGCGGCGATCTTGCGCCGGCGCAGCCCGGCCTCGGTCGCGGCCCGGAACTCGGTTGCCGCCTCGTCGTCGGCCGACGCGTCCGGCAGCAGCCGGTGCAGCACCGGATCCTCGGGCCGGGCGCCGTCGCCGGCCGCGGTGATGTCGGCGACGATGGCCGCGAACAACTCATCCTCGGAGCTCGGGTCGGCCGGACCGTGGCCCGGTGCGACGCCTACCGCCGGGGCGTCCTCGCGAAGGAGATCACGGGTCTGCTCGACCGCCTCACCAATGGCACCGGCGTGCACGGCATCGAGGTCGACGATGATGCCGCCACCGCGGGAGCGCCGGATCGGCGAACGATGGGACACTGCCAGCCGCTCAGTCATCGGCTTGCAGTGTGGCCCAGAGACCGTACTCATGCATGGCTGACACATCCCGTTCCATAGCTTCGCGGCTGCCGGAGCTGACGACGGCCCGCCCGGCGGTGTGCACTTGCATCATCAGGCCCTCGGCCTCGGATTCGGGGTACCCGAAGTAGGAGCGGAAGACATAGGCGACGTAGGACATCAGGTTCACCGGGTCGTCCCAGACGATGGTGACCCACATCCGCTGCACCTGGGGGGTGCTGCCCGGTTCCGCCTCGGGGTCGGCCGGCCGCGTGCCGGGCGGGGCCTCGACCGGAGCGATTGCCACAGCCGTGATCGTACGTGGCCGCCGGCCGACCGGTCAGCTCGTGGGGCACGCACCGGCCCCCGCGATCAAGCGGTCGCCCGACGCTGGTCGGGGTCGGGTGCGGTGCGGACCCTGTTGCGACCGGCCCGCTTGGCCGCCAGCAAGGCAGCGTCGGCCCTGGCGATGGTGTCGTGGATGAGCGCGCCGTGCCCGGAGGCAGATCCGACACTGGCCGTGACCGCCAGGTCCCGGTGGACTGCAGCCCAGTGCTGATCGGCCAGGGTCGTACGCAGGCGCTCGGCGACCTCGGCCACCGACCGGGCGTCGGTGTCCGGGCACAGCAGGAGGAACTCCTCACCGCCGAGCCGGATCACCTCGTCGTCGCCGCGGCAGCAAGCCACCATGGTCCTGACCGTCTCCACCAGGACGGCATCACCGACGGCGTGACCGAACTGGTCGTTGACCTGCTTGAAACGGTCGAGGTCGATGATGCAGGCGCCCACGACCTCGCGCTCGCGCAGGACCCCGGTCAGCACGTCGAGGCGCCGGCGATTGCCGGCGTCGGTCAGCGGATCCCGCTGGTTGTCGTGGACGAGCCGATCCGTCTGGCGAAGCAGTCGGGAGCGCTCCAGCTCGTGGGCGGCGCGCAGGTCGACCTCGCGCAGCACGCCCTGGCCTTGGCGCCGCAGCCGTGACACCAGGATGCCGGCGGCGCGGCGTACCTCCTGCAACGCCTCAGTGGACCTGCCGAGACGTTCCAGGGCCTCCCCCCGGTCGGTACGCACCAGCAGTGTCTCGGTGTCCAAGGCGTCCGGCGGGCGAGGTCCCAAAGATCGGTCGAGCGCCGCCAGCGCACCCTCGGGGTCTCCCGCGCCCAGGAGGCAGTACCCCTCGGCAGCGTCGTAGGAGGCTTGCACCAGGGTCGCCGGTGAGCCTCTCAACTCGTCCCTCGCTTGGGCCAGCGCCACGAGCGCCTCATCGTGGCGGCCGCAGGCCGAGCGCACCTGGGCGAGCAGCCGCGCGCCGTCCACGGGCATTCTGGTCCTGCCGTCGACATCCTCGGCCAGCCATCGGCAACGGTGCTCGGCGGTCGTCAGCTCCGACTCGACCCGCTCCGGTTCGAGGTCGCTCATCCGCACCGCGCTATAGGTGGCCTCCGCGATGTTGTGGACCAGCAGGACCTCGGTGGCGGAATCGTTGACCTGCCGCGCGGTCTCGACGCCCCGCCGCCACCATTCCAGAGCCGCCGAGATGTCGTACATCTGGTGACAGAAGATTCCGATTCGGTTGAGCACCCATGGGTCCGTGGTCCCCTTACCATCATCGGCGACCCGGGCACGCACTGCCAGATCCGCGGCGACGAAGACGTCGCCGGACTCGGCCGCGGCGATGGCTGCGATACCGGCGGCTCGCGCCTCGGCAGCCGCATCACCGATCGCATCGAAGATGTCCGCCGCGGCGGTTGCATCGTCGAGCATCAAGCGATGCGACAGGGACTGCCGGTGGACCCGGGAGCGCAGGTGGAGCAGAACGGCTCGGTCGTGGGCCGCCAGCTCGATGTCGTCGAGCACCCGATCGAGCTCCGGCAGATGATCAGCTCCGTGACCCAGCTCCAAGGCGCGCTCGACGGCCTGAACCACTGCGCGGGTCCGAGGCGCCGTCACAACGACCTATTGTGCTCACCGCGACACGCACAGTCAGCTGAAAACGCATGAGAACCTACGAACAGCCCAATAGGACGCCGCCGAGGCGCCGTTCCGGGGCACTTCAGGCCGGGAAGTCGGCCCATGCGGCTCTCAGTCGTGGCTCGGACCGTCCGGCCCGCCGTCCTTGCCAGGCTTCAGCCCGTCGTAGATCTCCTTGCAGGTAGGGCATACCGGGAAGCGCTGGGGGTCCCGGCCGGGGGTCCACACCTTGCCGCACAACGCGATGACAGGCTCGCCGGTCATCGCCGATTCGAGGATCTTCTCCTTGCGGACGTAGTGGGCGAACCGCTCGTGATCGCCGGGCTCCGCCGCGTCGAGGACCTCTTCGCGCTCCAGGACTGCCGTGGCACCGGGCTGAGGTGAGGGCTGCGCGGGCGCGATGGGCATGTCCGGCGGCGCCGCCGAGGCGGCGATTGACTGCGACATCCCGTGATTGTACGGGCGCCCAGGTAGGGGGCCAGCCCTTGCGACATGGCATCGTGTCAGGCTGGCGATCATGTCCGAGCACGTTGTGCCGCCCGCTCCGAGCACCTCCGACAGCACGATGCGGGCCCGACGGGACGGCATCGGCCTGGGCCTGATCGGTGTCTACGGAGTGTCCTTCGGTGCGGTGGCCGTCAGCGGGGGGTTCGAGGTGTGGCAGGCCTGCGTGCTCAGCCTGGTCGGCTTCACGGGTGGCTCGCAGTTCGCCTATGTCGGGGTGGTGGCCGCCGGCGGCAGTGCCCCCGCGGCGCTCGCCTCCGCCGTCCTGCTGGGCACCCGCAACACGCTGTACGGGGTGCGACTGTCGACGCTGCTGCCGACGTCGCCGCTGCGGCGAGCCGTGGCGGCGCACCTGGTGATCGACGAGACCACGGCCATGGCACTGCGGCACGAGCACGCCGATGACGATGGCCAGGCGGCGCGCGCGGGGTTCTGGGCCACCGGCGTGGTGCTGTTCATCACCTGGAACGTCACGACCCTGCTCGGCGCGGTGGGAACCTCGGCGCTCGGTGAGCCCGATCGCTTCGGCCTGGACGCGGCGGCGCCGGCGGCCTTCCTCGCCCTGATCTGGCCCCGGCTCCGCGGCCGGTTAGGGGCCGCGACCGCTCTGCTGGCCGTGGCGATCGCACTCGGGACCGCACTGGTGGCCCCCGCCGGAGTGCCGGTGCTGGCCGCCGCTGCGGTGGCGCTGCTCGGGTTGCACCCACGGTTGGACGTCACCGGGATTGCGGCAGCGCCGGCTGCGGAGCGAGCCGCATGAGCGCGGTGTGGCTGATCGCGACCTCGGTGGCGCTGTACATCCAGAAGGCCATCGGCGTCGCGGTGCCGGCCTCGGTGCTGGACCGCGGCTGGATCCGACGAGTGCTGGCACTGTTGCCGGTGGCGCTGCTCGCGGCCCTGACGGCGACGCAGACCTTCGTCCAGACCGCTGGCTCCAACGTGGGACTGGTGATCGACGCCCGCGTGGCCGGCGTCGCCGCCGCGGCGGTGGCACTGGCTTTGCGGGCACCGTTCCTGGTCGTCGTGGTGGTCGCGGCGCTGACCGCCGCCGGCGTCCGCGCCCTGGCCTGAGCCGCAGGTCGGGATCTGGCCGAGCTCACGCCACCGGCCTGACCTGCCACCCCCGGGCCGCCGGCGGAGCCATGCCCTGCGCCGCGCGCCATGCCAGCGCCAGCCGCCGGCCCACCTCGTCGGCCAGCTCACCGCCCGCGATGAGCGGCAGCCGGAGATTCCGCTCGAAGGCACCGTCGAGACCGAACAGCGGCCCGCCCGCGAGCCGCAGGCCGGCCGCCGGGGCCTGCTCGGCCATGACACTGCTCAACGGCGCGCCGAGTTCGATCCACATCGCGAGCCCGCCGGCGGGGCGCCGCCAGTGCCAGGAGGGCACGTGACGCCGCAGCGCGGTCTCGGTGTCGCCGAGCATCGCGGCGATGCCCGCCCGACGGCCGGCCAACGCCTTGGCGGCCGCCGGGTCGGTGAGCAGGTGGGTGGCGGCAAGCTGGTCAACGATGGGGTTGCCGAGGTCCGAGGCGGCGCGTGCGGCGGCCACCCGGCGCAGCAGCGAGCGCTCCGCGCGGATCCAGCCGACGCGCAGCCCACCCCAGAAGGTCTTGCTGACACCACCGACCGACACCACATCGTGCATGTCGCTCGCATAGGACACCAGCGAGGGCGGGGGCGGGCGGTCCAGCCACAGCTCCGCCAGCGATTCGTCGACGACGAGGACCATGCGGTGGCTCGCCGCATGACCCACCATCGTCTGCCGCTCGGTGGCACCGGCGCAGGAGCCCGTCGGGTTGTGGAAGTCGGGCACCAGGTAGCCGAGCTTGGGTGAGGCCTGCCGGATCGTCGCCAGGACCGCGTCGGAGTCCCACATGCCCTCCTGCCCGGGGACCGCGATAGGGACGGGGCGGCCGCCGGCACGTCGGACCGCCTCCAGGGCGTTGGGGTAGGTGGGGTGCTCGATGAGGACCCGGTCGCCGGAATCGATCAGGGCGCTGAGCACCAGCGCGTTGGAGTGCTGGGCGCCACACGTGATCATGATGTCGTCGGCCGAGGTGGGCACTCCTCGGGCGCGGTAGCCGGCAGCGACCACCTCCCGCAGTTCCGGCAGGCCGATCAACTCATAACCGGTGCCGGGCAGGTATCGCGGCAGCGCGGCCATGGCGGCCACGAAGGCCGCGTGTACTTCGGGGCCGGCGCCCAGGGCGGCGGTCGACAGGTCGATGGTGTCGGCCGGCAACTCGCCGCGGGCGGGCGGGTGCAGTGTCGGGCTGTCCGGCGCCACGCCGCCGCCGACCATGGGCGTCGTCGTCCAGGAGCCGGCACCCTGCCGGCTGAGGAGGAAGTCCTGCTCCCGAAGCCGGTTGTAGGCCGCACTGACCGTGGTCCGGCTGACACCCAGGGCGACGGCCAGCTCGCGTTCGCTCGGCAGCCGGCACTCAAGCGCGAGCCGGCCGTCGAGGATCAGTAGCCGGATCGCGTCGCTCAGCGCGATGTATGTCACCCCGCGAGCGCGCCACGAGGTGCCGAGCAACCGCCCCAGGCCCGCGGCCCCGATCCTGCCCATCATGATGCGGCTCCTGATGGAGGGAGGTTGAGATGCACCATGCCAGTATGGCCCTATTGGCACTGGATTAGAAGGCCATTGGGACGCGAGAATTCTTGGGTGCCTCGCCGATTGACCCGCCGACTCACTCAACTGCTCGCTGGGCTCGTCCTGTACGGAGCTTCGCTGGCCATGCTGATCCGGGCGGACCTCGGCCTGGATCCCTGGGACACGTTCCACCAGGGCCTTGCCTCGCGGTTGCCGCTGTCCTTCGGGACCGTCGTCATCGCGGTCGGCGCCCTGGTCCTGCTGGCCTGGATCCCGCTGCGGCAACGACCAGGAGTCGGAACCGTGGCCAACGTCATCGTCCTCGGGCTGGCAGTCGACGCCACGCTGTGGCTGCTGCCGGCAATCGAGGGGTACGCGGCGCGCTCGTTGGTCATGACGGCGGGAATCGTGCTTAACGGCGTCGCCACCGGCATGTACATCGGGGCCGGCCTGGGGCCAGGTCCACGCGACGGGCTGATGACCGGTCTCGCCGCCCGCACCGGCGGGTCACTGCGCCTGGTGCGCACCGTCATCGAGCTGACCGTGCTGGGCGTCGGATGGCTGCTGGGCGGCACGATCGGGATCGCCACCGTGCTCTACGCCCTGTCGATCGGGCCCTTGGCGCAGGCCTTCCTGCGGGTCTTCCGGATTGGGACCGCAGACGACACGGGCGATGCACCGGGAGTGCCGGCGCTCAGTTCTCGATGACCCGTCGGGGGTCCGAGGGCATGGTCGACAACCACGCCAGCGTCGATCGCTGCCGGCGCAGCACTCGGCGACGCAGGGCGTGGGCGTCCGGGTGGATGACGTCGGAGGCTTCCGCGTCGACGACGAACCAGGCCCCCGCCGCGAGCTCGGCCTCCAGTTGCCCGGCGGCCCACCCGGCGTGGCCTGCGAAGACCCTGATGCCGGCGACGGCCGAGCGCACGACCTCGGGCGGCGCGTCGAGGTCGATCACCGCCAGCGCGCCGACGACGCGCCGCACGCCGAGTGGTTCGGGACCGTCGCCGGGCAGTACGGCGACGCCGATCGCGGAGTTCGTGGCGACCGGCCCACCCTGGAACAGGTGATCCGGCGCGCTGACGTGAGAGGCCCACGGCGGCAGGACGTCACCCACCCTGGCCTGCAGCGCCCGGTTCAGGACCAGGCCGAGGCTGCCGTCCTCGCCATGGTTGAGCAGCAGCACGACCGCGTCGACGAAGTTGGGGTCGCGCAATCCTGGCTCGGCCACCAGGAGCCGACCGCTGCGCGGCACCGCCGGCTGCGGCGGCAGGAACGGCAACGCTCCGCGAGGGCTCACCCCAGACCGCCGCGAGCTGCCCGCTCGACGGCGGCGGCGACGGCGGTGGTGGCGTCGGGATTGAAGACGCTGGGCACGATGTAGGCGGGGTTGAGCTCCTCGGGGCGGACCACACCGGCTAGCGCGAAGGCCGCGGCAAGCAGCATCGCCTCGTCGATGTGGTGCGACTGCGCGTCGAGCAGGCCGCGAAAGACGCCCGGGAAGGCCAGCACATTGTTGATCTGGTTGACGAAGTCGCTGCTGCCGGTCGCGACCACAGCGGCATGACGCGACGCCGCCACGGGGTCCACCTCGGGCACCGGGTTGGCCAGAGCGAAGACCACGGCCGACGGCGCCATGGTGGCGATGTCGTCGGCGGTCAGGATGTTGCCCGCCGAGAGCCCGATGAAGACGTCGGCACCCGCGAGCACGTCGCGTAGCGAGCCGGTCCGGCCATCGGGGTTGGTGTGCGTGGCGGTCCACTGCAGATCGGGAGCGAGACCGGGCCGGGCCGGGTGGACCACGCCCTCGACGTCGCACACCACGACGTGCCGCACGCCGGCGGTCAGCAGCAGCCGTAGCACGGCAGTGCCCGCCGCCCCCGCCCCGGACATCACCACCCGGACATCTCTCATCGGCTTGCCGACGCAGGTCAGCGCGTTTGTCAGCGCCGCGAGCACGACGATCGCGGTGCCGTGCTGGTCGTCGTGGAAGACCGGGATGTCCAACTCCGCGCGTAGCCGGGCCTCGATCTCGAAGCACCGGGGCGCCGCGATGTCCTCGAGGTTGATGCCGGCGAAGGCAGGGGCGATGGCCTTGACGGTGGCGATGATCGCCTCGGTGTCCTGGGTGTCCAGGCACAACGGGAAGGCGTCGATGCCGGCGAACCGCTTGAACAGCACCGCCTTACCCTCCATCACCGGCATGGCTGCCAGCGGTCCCAGATTGCCCAGTCCCAGCACCGCCGAGCCGTCGGACACCACCGCGATCGTGTTCCGCTTGATCGTCAGCCGGCGGGCATCGGCGGGGTTCTGGGCGATGGCCAGGCAGATCCGGCTGACGCCGGGCGTGTAGACCATCGACAGGTCGTCGCGGTTGCGCAGCGGCACCTTGGGTGTGATCTCCAGCTTGCCACCGAGGTGGGCGAGGAACGTGCGGTCGGAGACCTTGCCGATGACCACGCCCTCCAGCGCGGCCAGCGCAGCGACCACCTCCTCGGCATGATCGCCGGACCGGGTGGCGACGGTGACGTCGATGTTGAGCCGGTCGTGCCCGGACGCGGTGACGTCCAGCGCGTTGACCACCGCGCCCACCTTCTCCACCGCGACGCTCAGCTCGCTGACCGCGGTCGCGCGAGCCGTCAGGGACAGCCTGATGGTGATGGAGTAGGAGACGCTGATCGGGGCCACGAGGCGATCGTGGACCGTCGGCATGCCCGTCGTCACGTCCGGCCGCTGTGATGTCTCACGCGATCGGCGCGTCTAGCGTTACCTGGCTGTGAGCCTACGTCCGTTCGAGCGCGTCGTGACCGACCACGGCGGCGCCGTGCTGCAGGTGCTGCGCGGCGTGGTGGGACCGGTCGATGCCGACGACTGCTGGCAGGAGACGTTCATCGCCGCCCTGCGTGCCTACCCGCAGCTGCGCCCCGACAGCCACGTGCGCGGCTGGCTGGTGACGATCGCGCACCGCAAGGCCATCGACGCGTTGCGAGCGCGTGGCCGACGTGCCGTTCCCGTGCAGGAGTTGGAGCCCGCGGCGGCGCTCCGGCCTGATTCGCCGTCGGCGATGGACGCCGTGCTCGACGGCATGGTCTCGGCTGAGCTGTGGGCGCAGGTCGGATCGCTGCCCGAGAAGCAGCGGCTCGCGGTGGCCTATCGCTACGGCGCGGACCTGGACTACGAGGAGATCGCGGGGCTTCTCGGGTGTAGCAGGGAGGCCGCGCGCCGCAGCGCTTTCGAGGGAATCCGGCAGTTGCGCCGCCATGTCACCACCGAGAGCGCCACCGAGGGAGAGTCATGATCGAGACAGCGGAAGCGGACCTGGCCCGGCTGACCGGGCAGCTGGCTGCCCGGGCGGCGACGGAGGGCCTGCTGGATGTCGGCTACGACGAGGTGGATTCGCCGTTCGGCCGGTTGCTGGCCTGCGTCACGCTAGCCGGTGTTGTGCGGGTGGCCTTCGCCGGCGAGGACCACGATGCCGTGCTGGCAGGACTGGCCCGGCAGGTCTCGCCGCGCATCCTGCGGTCGCGGGCCAGGCTGGAGCCGGTGCGGCGGGAGCTGGGCGAGTACTTCGACGGCCGTCGCAACCGGTTCGATGTCGCCGTCGACTGGCGGCTGGCCACGGGCTTCCGTCGGGCCGCCCTGGCGGCCGTAGCGGCGGTGCCGTACGGCACCACGGCGACGTACGCCGAGGTAGCGAGAGCGGCGGGCAGTCCGAAGGCGGTCCGAGCGGCTGGGTCGGCGTGCGCCACCAACCCGGTCCCGATCGTGGTGCCGTGCCATCGCGTGATCCGCAGCGGGGGCGGGCTCGGCGGTTACCTGGGTGGACTCGAAGCCAAGCGGGCGCTCTTGGAGTTGGAACTGCGCGGCCGGCGCGCGTAGCGGCGCAGCATTGATCGTGGGCGCGACATAGCCAGCGGTTTGCTTGTCAGCCCGATTCAACTCTATGACGCATTAGTTGGTATCAGGCACGACCTGCCAGTAGGCAACGTCGATCCAGCTGCCGAACTTGTGCCCCACCTCGCGGAAGTGGGCCACCCTGCGCATGCCGAACTTCTCGTGCAGGGCCACGCTGGCGTCATTCGGCAGGGCGATTCCCGCCATCACCGCGTGCGCGCCGCAGTCTTGCAGCCTCACGAACAGTTCTCGGTAGAGCGCGGTGCCCAAGCCGCGGCCGGTGGCGTCGGGCCGGAGGTACGTGCTGATCTCGACGGATCGCCGGTAGGCCGCCCGCGAGCGCCACGGAGCCGCATAGGCGTACCCCACAACCTCACCGACCACCTCGGCCACGAGCCACGGCAGCCCTCGGTCCTCGATGTCCGCGAGCCGCGACGACATCTCCGCAGCATTGACGGGCTCCGCCTCGAAGGTTGCCACCGTTTCGATGACGTAGTCGTTGTAGATCGAGGCTATGGCAGCAGCATCGTCTTGATGTGCGGAGCGGAGGCTGGGGCAGGGGGCCTCAGGCATGCAGCAACGCGTTGACCAGGTCCGGCTGCTCCGCCCAGTAGGCCATTGCCGCGGCCACCTCGGCTGGTGACAGACCCGTGCTGTCCGCCACCACGCTCACGACGTCGCCTCGGCTTCGATGCGGCTCGGCCTGCCACACCCGCCACACTGCCCGGGCGACGCTGACGACCGCGCCGTCGTCCCGCAGGTCGACCGCTCCGTTCGTCGCCGCCGTGCGACTCGGCACCGTGGCCACCGGTGGTGGCGAGTCCCATCGTGGTCGGGCTGCGGTGTAGGCATCCAGCCAGCCCTGGGTACCGGCGGCCAGACGGACACGGGGCTGACTAGTGGGCACGTCACCATCGTACGGGGGCAGCGCAGACAACGAGACCCCGTCGGCCGACACCGGCCGACGGGGCGCTCGCATGGACCAGTGGAGGTGGCGAGAATTGAACTCGCGTCCGCCAGCGTGAAACCAGGGCTTCTCCGGGTGCATCCGGCTAGTGAGTTTCTCGGCCCCAAGCGTCACGCCGGCAAGCGCTTGACGGGCCCAGTCGTGTAAGTGTCCACCTGACCCCCACGACGAGGGTCAGAAGCAGTGGCTCCCTAGATGACGCCGGCTACCGGGACGGGAGCATGCCCGGGCCGACGGACCAGTTAGTAACTCAGGCCGCGAGGGCGAATGAGTTCTGGTCGGTGCGCGATGTATTGGCACCTATAGTTTTGCAGGAGCGTTTACGAGATAACCTGCAATCCTCGACCCGCTTCCCCTGGCTCGACGACCAACGTCGAAACCTGTCACCCCCTGTGTAGTTGTCAATCGTGGTGCTGGTTCCGCGGCTAGAGACGCCGCGATCTCTCAGTGTATACCGAGCGCAGAGATCCTATGGATCAGGGCAGCAGCAGACACGAGTCCCCGAACTCGTGCCACAGGTACCCGGCGGCCAGCGCCTCGTCGTAGGTGTCACGGACGAGGCCGGCGCCGGCAACCGCCTCCAGCATCGCCAGGTGGCTCGCGCGGGGGGCGTGCCAACCGGTCAACAGGCCGCGGACCACTCTCGCCGGCCGGTGGCGGTCGACCACCACATCGGTCCAGCCGGCGGCCGGACGCACGGTGCCGTCCCTCGCGGCGGCCGATTCCAGCGCTCGCACGACGGTGGTGCCGGCCGCCACCACCCGCCCGCCGGCCGCGATCGTCGAGTTCACCAGCCGCGCGGTCGCGGCCGGCACGGCGAACCGCTCCGGTGCGGGAGGCTCACCGGCCTCGGCGCTGGAGAGCCCACAGTGCAGCAGCACCGGCGCCACGGCTACCCCTCGCACCGCCAGACCCACCACGAGTTCGGGTGTCAACGGCCGGGCCGCGCTCGGCATCTCGGCGCTGCCGGGGCTGTCGCTGAAGATCGTCTGGTAGGCCGTGAGTGGGAACGACCCTCGCAGGTAGGCATAGGTGACCGGGCGGCCGTGGCGGGTCAGGTAGTCGAGGAGCCCGACCGCGTCGCTGGGGGACGTCAGCCACAGCCGTGATCCCTCGATCCCAGCTCGCGGGTAGGACGCCACCACCGCGAGCGTGAGGTGTCCGGGCAGCTGCAGCCACTCGCCAGGCGTCACGTCGCTCGCGGGACCGCCCGCGTCGGGCCGCCGCACCTCCACCACCCAGCCGCCGCCGTCCAGCTCGGTGCCGACGTGAACCACGCACGCCCCGCCGGATCCGCGGCGGGCGTCGAGGGCGGCGGGGACCGTGGCAGAGGTGTTGACCACGAGCAGGTCACCGGCACTCAGCTCGCCCGGGAGGTCAGCCACCCGTCGGTGACGAGCGCCGTCCGGCCTGGCCACGAGCAGCCGCACGCCGTCACGGGGCAGGCCGCGCCACTCCGGCGGGGCCACGGCCTCGCGTTGAGCGGGCAGCTCGAAGTCGGTGAGCGGTTCGGCGACGCCCGTGACCCCGGTGACGGCCGTGACCGCCATCGGCTGCACCGTCATCGGGTCACCGCGCTTGCCAGCGCCTGCGCCCGATACCTGCCACTGGGCAGGTTCTCCTCGACCAGGCGCATGATTGCCGGCACGACGGATTCCGGTGTCGGCAGTCCTTCGTCGTCGGGTGCCGCGGCGCGGTGCATGTCGGTCGCCATGTCGCCGGGATCCAGCGCGTAGACCCGGACCTGTGGTTCCTCGACCCCGAGCACCGCGGTGAGCTGGTCCAGCGCCGCCTTGGATGCACCATAAGCACCCCAGCCCCCGTACGCCTGCACTGCGGCATCGGAGGAGACGTCGACGATCCGGCCGCCGCTGCGGCGCAGCAGCGGCAGGAGTGGCTGGATCAATGCCAGCGGCGCCAGCGTGTTGACTGCGAGCACCCGTGCCATGTCGGCTGGATCGACGTCGGCGAGTGCCGGTAGCGGGGTGGGCCCCAGCGAGCTGGCGTTGTTCACCAGGAGGTCCAAGCGCCCCAGACGCGTGATGGCGGCCACGAGCTGGGCGCGGTGGGCGGGGTCGGCGACGTCGCCGGGCAGGCCGGTGGCCCCGGGCAGCACAGCGGTGGCACGGCTGAGCGCCTCGCGGTTCCGGCCGTCGGTGACGACCCGCCAGCCCTCGGCGGCGAGCCTCGTGATCAGCGCGCGGCCGAGCCCACGGGATCCCCCGGTGACGAGCGCGACACGGCCGCCGGATGCAGTCCTGGATGTCATGCGGCTACTCTGCAACGTGAAGTTAACTTGAAGTCAAGGAGAGAATGGTGCAGGGTAGCGACCGGTTGTCTATTGGCGAAGTTGCCGCTCGGGCGGGGTTCGCACCGTCGGCACTGCGGTACTACGAGCGCGAGGGACTGATCGGCGCTGAGCGGACGGCGGGTAGGCAGCGGCTCTTCGGCCGCGCGGTGCTCCGGCGGCTGGCCTTCATCCGGGCGGCACAGAACGTCGGGCTGTCGCTGGATGAGATCAGGGCCGCCCTCGCGACGCTGCCTCAGGGGCGCACCCCCACCAAAGCCGACTGGGCGGCGCTCTCAGGCAGCTGGACAACCCGTCTCGACGAGCAGATCGCCGGGCTGCAGGCGTTGCGCGACGGCCTCACCACGTGCATCGGCTGCGGCTGCCTGTCGTTGCGGCGCTGCGCGCTGTCCAACCCGGGCGATACCGCGGCGGCGACCGGGCCAGGGGCTCGGTACCTGCCGCCGGCCCTTCGACGCACGCCCGCAACCCGGGATCGGTAGCAGACGGCGATCAGAAGGGCCGCGTCATTCCCGGCGGCGATGAGCCGAGATCGCCCGCTCGGCCTCACGCCGGTCGTCGCGCTCGCGCAGTGCCTGCCGCTTGTCGAAGGCCTTCTTGCCCCGTGCCAGCGCCATCTCGACCTTGACCCGGCCGTCCTTGAAGTACAGCGACAGCGGCACCAGCGTCAGCCCCTGCTCGGCGATCTTGCCCGCCAGTTTGTCGATCTCGGCCCGGTGCATGAGCAGCTTCCGCTTGCGTCGCGGCGTGTGGTTGGTCCACGTGCCCGCCGCGTACTCGGGGATGTGCACCGCGTCCAGCCACGCCTCGCCGCCGTCGATGTAGCCGTACCCGTCGACCAGCGACGCCCGCCCGGCCCGCAGGCTCTTGACCTCGGTGCCGGTCAGCACGAGTCCCGCCTCGACCACATCCTCGATGTGATAGTCGTGACGAGCTTTGCGGTTGGACGCGACGAGGGTGCGCCCGCTGGGCTTGGGCATCGGATCAGTGTGCCTTGATCGGGCCCTTGCAGGCCAGCTGGTGGCCGGGGTTAGACCGGTGGGCTCACCCGAGCCACGTCATCGGGTCGACCGGAGTTCCCGACTCCCGGGTCTCGAAGTGCAGATGGCAGCCGGTCGACAGTCCCGTGGTGCCGGAGTAGGCGATCAGTTGGCCACGGCTGACCTCGCCGGACGTCACAACGAAGGAGGTCAGGTGGCTGTACGAGGTCGCCAGCGAGACGCCGTCGACCCGGCCGTGCGCGATGACGACCTGGTTGCCGTAGCCCCCGGCCCAGCCGGCCGCGACGATCTCGCCGTCGGCCGCCGCCCGCACCGGGGAGCCGCAGGCCGCCGCGAAGTCCGTGCCGGTGTGCAGCCGCTGGATCTGCAGGATGGGATGGAAGCGATATCCGAACGAGGACGAGACACGGGCGTCGACGGGGTAGGAGAGGTAGCCACCTGATGAACCGCCGCCCGGTGACCCGCCTCGCGACTCCGGTGCCGGCGGTACGGCCCGTGGCGTGGTCGCTCGCGGCGCCGTCGCCCGAGGCGCGGTCGCCCGAGGCGCGGTCGCCCGAGGCGCGGTGGCCGCCGCCCGCCGTGCCTGTTCGGCCGCGGCCGCGCGCGCCTCCTCGGCCGCGATCTCGGCCAATCGCCGGGCGAGTGCGTCGCTGGTGGCCTGCAACTGCGCCTGCCGGTTCTCCTCGGCCTGCTTGGCCGCCTCGTAGCCTGCGACGCTTGCCTGCTGCTCGCTGACGAGGGCGGCCAGTGCCGCCTGCGCATCCACGGCGGCCTGCTCGGCGGCCGCGGTCGTGGCGACCTGCTGCTCGGCTTCCCGCTTGAGGGCATCGAGCCGGTCGCGCTGTGCCTCCAGCTGCGCCTCGGTGTTGCGCAGGTCCGCCTGCTGGACGGCAAGCAGCGCAAGCGAGTCGTTCTGTGATCGCCGAACCGTCTGGGACATCAACAGCATGTCCGCGTACTCCTGCGGATCGCCGGCCTCGATCAGCATCGCCAGCGTGTTGAGGTTTGTGCCCGCGTAGGTCTCGCGCACCACGCTGGTCACCTCGGCTTCGGTGCGGTCCGTCTCGGCTTGCCGTGCTCGCAGTTCACCGGTCGTCACGGTGATCTGTGCGGCGGCCACCTGCAGCTCGGTGGCCAACTCGGCGTCGCGTGCCCGTGCCGTGTCCGCAGCCGCCTCCGCGGTCGCCACGGCCTCCCGCGCCGCCGGTACCCGAGCCTGCAGATCGGCCAACCGGGCCGCCGCTGCCGCCAGCCCGTCGCTGATCTCGGCCAGCTCGGCCGCGGACTGCTGCCGCTGGGCGTCGACCTCGGCCTGCCGGCGCTGCACGTCGTCCCGAGAGGCACCCGCGGCCGCCCCCTGACCAGCCGCAACGCTGAAGAGAATCACCAACAACATCGCACAGCACGCGGCCGCACGTCGACGAGCGAACACGATTCCCCTACCTCCGCATCGGGCGAGGTTGTCCTGCGCCCGGGCAGGTATCGGCAGCCGCCGGCTAGACCTTGAGGTAGCGCTGCAAGGTGATGAGCGAAGAGACGCCTGCCAGGACGATCGCGAGGACGAAGAGGACCGGTGTGACGGCCAGGACGTCCAGCGGGCCGATGTAGGGCGTGACCGTGAGCCGGCCCTGCAGATACCCGCCGACGATGACCCGAACGGCGGCGAACAACCCGATCGTCGCGAGGACCGCCCCCAGCAGAGCTGCGACGATCCCCTCCAACATGAAGGGCAACTGGATGAAGAACTTGCTGGCTCCCACCAGGCGCATGATCCCCGTCTCGCGGCGCCTGTTGAACGCCGCAAGCCTGATGGTGGTCGCCACCAGGAGCACGGCTGCCGACAGCAGGGCCAGCGCGAACACCCACGCGAACCAGCGCGCCCCGTTGAGGAAGTTGAACAACCCGTCGAGCAGGTTCCGCTGGTCGTTGACCTCCTCGACACCCGCCCGACCGGAGAAGTAGGCGACCACCACCTCGGAGTCCTGCGGGTCGACCAGCTGCACCCGGTAGGACTCGGGCAGCTGGTCGACCGTCAGCCCCTCCACCAGAGCCGAGCCCTCGAATTGCACCACGAAGCGGTCATATGCCTGCTGCTTGGACTCGAAGAACCAGGTCTCGATGAACGGCGAGAGCTCCGGTCCTTCGAGATCGGCCTCGATGGCTGACTTCTGCTCCTGGGTGACCTCACCCCCGGCACACGACGGCTGGTCGCTCACCGCGCCGCACAGGAACATGGAGATCTGGATGTTGTTGTAGGTGAATTCCTCGATCTGGTCGACCTGCCGCTGGAACAACAGTCCGGAGCCGAAGAAGAACAGGGAGACAGCCGTGACGATGACGACCGAGACCGTCATCGAGAAGTTGCGCCAGAGCCCGATACCGACTTCGTTCGCGACGAATGCGATCCTCACGCGCCGCTCCCGTAGACGCCCCGCGCCTGGTCGCGGACGATGTGCCCGTCGTCGAGCTGAATGACGCGCTTGCGCATCTGGTCGACCAGGTCCTGGTCGTGGGTCGCCATGACGATCGTCGTTCCGGTCTTGTTGATCCGGTCCAGCAGTTTCATGATGCCGACGCTCGTCACCGGGTCCAGGTTCCCGGTCGGCTCGTCGGCCAGCAGGATAGCCGGCCGGTTGACGAACGCACGGGCGATCGCGACACGCTGTTGCTCACCGCCGGAGAGTTCGTCCGGCCGACGGGTCTCCTTGCCGTCCAGACCGACCAGCTGGAGCACCTCCGGCACCGTCCGGTCGATGACATGGCGCGGCTTGCCGATCACCTGCAGCGCGAACGCGACATTCTCGAAGACCGTCTTGGTGGGCAGCAGGCGGAAGTCCTGAAAGACCACGCCGATCTGGCGGCGTAGCCCCGGCACCTTCCACGACGCGAGCCTGGCGAGGTCGCGGCCGGCCACGTGGACGTCGCCACGAGAGGCGCGTTCCTCCTTGAGCACCAGGCGCAGGAACGTCGATTTCCCCGAGCCCGACGAACCCACCAAAAAGGCGAAGTCACCGCGCTCGATGTTGATGGACACATCGTTGAGGGCGGGCCGTTGCGCCGTCTTGTAAACCTTGGTCACGTTGTCGAAGAGAATCACTGATCACCACTGCGGTCGGGGTCATGGTCGCGGCCGATGGTACGTGGCGACAGCGATGCCAGGCGGCCAGCCGCGCTCATGCCGCCTGTGGATCGACCGTCCGGTCCCGCCGCCCCCGCCGAGTGACCAGCACGAAAGCGACGCCGAGAACGATGCCGAAGGCCGCGACGAGCAGGGCCGTCGTCACGTCCGCCCCGGTGAACGACAACGGTCCGCGTGGCACCGCGCCAGCCGCCTGCGGTGGCGGTGTCGGCGAGGCCGACGCCACCGGTTGGAGCCGGATCGGGTGAACGGTGGTGTCTGCCTGCCCGGTCAGTGGCACCACGGCAGTGTTGACCAGATCCACCCCGTCGGGCGCCGCTGCCACGACCACACCGCTGTAGTGCAGCGCGACCCGACCGCCCGCCGGCAGGTCGACCGCCCAGGACAGCGTGCCGGCGCCGGCCACCGCACCGCCCGCATCGCTCACCGAGGCGTAGGCCGGAATCACGTCCAGGACGGCCACCTGCGACAACGCGACCGCACTCTGGTTGATCACGGTCACCGTCCACGTCATGGACCGCCCGGGCGCCACCGCCTCCCCCGGCGGCGGCACCGCGGTCTTGATGAGGGTGACGGCAGGATCGCTCGCTCCCAAGCAGCGAACGTCGTACTCGGGCGTGCCCGGCGCCAATGGCGCAACGGGCGTGGACCGGGCGGATCGGGTGGCGCCGGCGGAGTCCACCCAGCTGGCGACGAGGACGGCATCGGGCGCCGGACGCTGTCCCACGATCACCGGTGTGCTGCCGGGTAGTGCGAGGACGCCCGCCGACCACGGCGACGAGCCGCCCTCGGTGGCCAGCGCCACCTCGACCGCCCGGCCGTTGGGGTTGATCACCAGCCAAGACAGCGAGGTGGCGGCCGGGCACGGCGGGACCGCGACGACGACGAGGTCTGCCACGACACCCGGACCCACGCAGTCCCGGTCACCGTCCCAGCCCGCCACGCTCTCCCCGCCGGGCACCGCCGAGGGCGACGCATGGCGGGCCTCGCCGGTGTACAGCTCGATCGCGGTGAAGCAGCCGCTCAGGGCGACGACCAGGGTCAACGTTGTGCGCTCGGCATCGATGACCCCGGTGGCCACATCGGACAGGACCAGGCCGGACTGCGTGCCGTCACTGCTCGCCGTGGCGCTGTAGGACGCCAACGAAAACGCGTAGCGGCAGTTGCGCCCCTCCGGGATCTCGACATCGTCGGCCAGTGCGATCGTCACCTGGGACGGCGGCTCATCGGAGGTGATGCGTGTCGGCGAGCGCCAGTCGTCCAGCACCGTGGACCGACTGACTGTGGTGAAGGTGTACGTGAAGTCGGCCCTGCCCAGGTCCGGGCACACCTGCCCGGGTGAGGTCGCGGTGCCGGTGGGACCAGGGACGCGGACCACGACCGACTGTGGGTCCGACTGCTGATCGGGTGGCGCCGTCGCAGCCGTCGCGGCGGGCATCAGGACACCGCTGGAGAGGATCGCCAGTGCCGCTGTCCATACTGCGAACGAGCGTCGCATCACGGCACAGCTCCTCACCTCGGCGGCGCTTGGGTGGAACGGTACCCGCTCAAAGGCGTCAGCGCGTCGCTGCTCGCTCCAGCGTCCTGCGCCAGCGGATGCCGGTTTCGAGGAACTGGTCGATCTCGCCGTCGAAGACGGCTGAGGGATTGCTCTCCTCGTGCTCCGTGCGCAGGTCCTTGACCATCTGATACGGGTGCAGCACATAGGAGCGCATCTGGTTGCCCCAGCTCGACCCGCCGTCGCCCTTGAGCGAGTCGAGTTCGGCCTGGCGCTCCAGCCGGGCCCGTTCCAGCAGCCGGGCCTGCAGCACGCGCAGCGCCGCCGCCTTGTTCTGCAGCTGCGACTTCTCGTTCTGGCAGGTGACGACGACACCGGTCGGGATGTGCGTCAGGCGTACGGCGGAGTCGGTGGTGTTGACGCTCTGCCCGCCAGGCCCTGACGAGCGGTAGACGTCGACCCGGATGTCGTTCTCGGGAATCTCGATGTGGTCGGTCTCGGCAACGACCGGGAGCACCTCGACGCCCGCGAACGAGGTCTGGCGGCGGCCCTGGTTGTCGAACGGGCTGATCCGTACCAGCCGGTGGGTACCCTGCTCGATGCTGAGGTTGCCGTACGCGAACGGCGCCTTGATCGTGAATGTGGCTGACTTGATGCCCGCTTCCTCGGCGTAGGAGGTGTCGTACACCTCGGTCGCCCAGCCGTGGCGCTCGGCCCAGCGCAGGTACATCCGCAGCAGCATCTCGGCGAAGTCTGCAGCGTCGATGCCGCCCGCCTCGGACCGGATCGTCACCAGCGCCTCGCGGGAGTCGTACTCCCCCGTCAGCAAGGTCCGGATCTCCAGGTCCGACAACAGCTTGCGCAGCGCCGTGATCTCCGCTTCTGCTTCGGCGAAGGAGGCCGCGTCACTCTCGCCCTCGGCCAGTTCGACGAGGATCTCGAGGTCGTCGATGCGCTGCACCGCCTGCGTGATCCGCTCGAGTTCGTTCTGCGCCATGGACAGCTTGCTGGTCACCTGCTGCGCGCGCTCCGGGTCATCCCATAGGTCGGGCACCGACGCGTCCCGCGTCAGCTGGTCGATCTCCTGGCGCAACCGCTCGGGGTCGACGACCTGCTGGATGCCTGCGAGCGTCGTGCGGAGTTCGTTGATCTCGGCGGGGAAGTCGACTGCAGCCACAAACGGCCAGGGTACGCCCGGGGGCTCGCCGTGCCGACGGTGCCGACCGGTGCCGACCTGTGCCGACGATCAGAAGGCGGCCGAGTCCACCTCGCGTTCGGTGCCGGTGATCGCGGCCATGACGCGGTCGGCGACCGCGTCCGGGTCCTTGCCAGCCGGCAACGCGGGCGCGGAGCCGGCGATGGCCCGCCCGGCCAGGCCGGTCTCGGTATGAGGTGGCCGGACGTCGATCACGCGAACCCCGGCGCGGCGGAGCTCGCTCGCCATCGCAGCATCGAAGGCGGTCAGTGCCGCCTTGCTGGCGCTGTAGGCCGCCATGCCGGGCAGCGGCCGCTCCGCCACCACTGCGCTGATGTGGCAGGCAAAGGGCGAGCGGGACGAGGCGCGCAGGTGCGGCAGCGCCGCTCGCAGCAGCCGGATCGGTGCCAGGGCATTCACAAGCATCAGCTCATCGAGGACGTCGTCATCGAGGTCGTCCAACGGCCCGAAGGCGACGACGCCGGCAGCGTGCACCACACCATCCACGAGGCCATGCGCGGAAAGGGCGGCAGCGACCACGTCGGCGGGCGTGCCGGGGGCGATCAGATCACCGGGCGCGAGCACCGCGGAACCCCCTACCTGTGCCGCCACCTGCGTCAACCGCCGCAGGTCGCGGCCGCTGAGCGTCAGGTTCGCGCCGCCTCGAGCCAACCGGATCGCGATCCGGGAGCCGAGGGCACCGCTGGCGCCCGTCACAATGACGCTTGCGCCGCTCAGCCCCGTCATGTCGACCAGCGTGCCACGCCGCTGCTCGGTGCCAGCATGGGCCTCATGCCGACGACGATCACCGACGGCGCGGCCCTGCTGGCGCGGGCCGCAGTACTGGCGGCCCGTGCCCGCCCCGACGATCGCGCTGTGCTGGGCATCACCGGCGCGCCCGGCGCGGGGAAATCCACGCTCGCAGCCCGAATCGTGGCCGGGTTGGGCCACGACACCGCGGTTCTCGTGCCGATGGACGGCTTCCACCTCACCGACGCCCTGCTGCGGCAGCTCGGACGGTCCGAACGCAAGGGGGCTCCGGATACCTTCGACGCCGATGCTTTCGTTGACCTGCTGCGGCGGCTGCGGTTGCGCGGGAAGAGCAGCTTCGCTCCCGTCTTCGACCGCGCGCGCGAGCTGGCCGAGGTGGGCGGCATGCTGGTACCGGCGCACGTGCCCCTGATCGTCACCGAGGGCAACTACCTGCTGCTCGACGCCGGACCCTGGCAGCCGATCGCGAGTCTGCTGGACGAGTGCTGGTTCGTGGACCTCGACGATCGGCTGCGGCGCGATCGCCTTCGACGGCGGCACGAGGCGCACGGCTGGCCTGCCGGCCAAGCGGCGGCCAGAACGCTGGGCAGCGACGAAGCCAACGCCGTCCTCGTCACCGCATCGCGAGACCGGGCCGACGTGATCGTGGCGACCGGCGGGAGTTACGGCCCGGTCACAACTCCATCGTCATGGCCGGACCACATCAGACCCTAATGGCACGTTGTGCACCATTTTTACGACGTCGGGCAACAGCTCTCAGATCAAGCACGACCTATCGGGCGATTATCGCTACCCTTTCGCGTGCGCAACGGCGCGCGAATCGGCGCGCAGCGCGTGGGAGAGGGGGGAGTCTTGCAGCAATCAACAGGCATGCAACGCCACCTCGGCGTGGCCGTGCTCCTCGCTGGTGCGCTCCTGCAGACCCCGTTGGTGACCCCGGGCACGACGATCGACGACCCGCTGCTCCAGGCGACCCCGGCACCGGTCGTCACCGAGTCGGCGGCACCCTCCACCATTCCGGTCTCCACCTCGGCGGTGACCGCAACGGCGCCTCCCGAGGCGTCCACCAGCGATGCCCCAGCGCCAGACCAGGGCTTCCTCACCGGCCTCGACGTCGCCGGGTTCGACATCGTGCTGGCGGCGGTGGCGGCGCTGGCAACCGGGCTGGCCCTCGTCGGCCTGCGGGAGCGCGTCCGGGTACCCGGTCCGTTGCTGCTGGGCTCCGACCCGCGGGAGCGACCCTTCCCAGCGCCTGCGCAGAGCCTGTTCCTCGCGCATGGCACCGAGGCCGGGCCTGAGCTGCTGCAGCATGCGGCCGAGTACCGGTTCGCACTGCGGGTGGACATCCTGGTGCTGCCCGTGCTGGCTCGGCCGACCCACCAGGGGCCGTCCTGGATCGAGTGGCATGACGCAGCCGACAGCTGGTTGTGGCACGAGTCGTGGCTGCGCGCGTCGCAGGGCACCCTGCGCGCCGTCGAGCCGGATGGATTGCTGCTCGGCGACGAGGCCCCGGTCGGGCCCGAGTCGGCGGGCGGTGTCTGGGCGGTTCCGCCGGCCAGCAGCATCGCGGTACTCGGTGTCTCCGAGGGGGTGATCCTGTCCCGGCCCGCGGCCGGGTCGCTCGGCGAGTTGCGGGAGCGCTGGGCTCGGCGCGTGATGATCTGGCGGGCGGAAGCCGGCGGCCGACCGGCAGCCGGCGTGCTCGTCCTGCACGGACTCACGCATTTCCCGCTCGCGCTTGCGCTGCCGGTGGCGGCTCTGCTCGCCGCGGTGCCTGGCGAGGTCCTGGCCGTCGCACTCGGGCCGCTGGCGGTGGGGTTCGTCTCGGCGGCCTTGCGCTGGGCCGCCCTGGACGATCTCGACCGGGCCACCACGGTGCGGTTCCCGGCTGCTCTCGGCGCGCTGCTGGTGATCACTGGGCCACTTCATGCGGTCTCGGTGTGGCTGGGAACGGTCAGCGGTCTGGTCGGTGCTCGTCCGCTCCGGTTGTCCTCGGGTCGCCGGACAGACGAAGCGGCCGCGTGAGCGTGGTCATCTGGCACGCCGCCGGGTTGCCGGCCGCTGCTGCCTGGTCGGACCTCGCCGGTTGGGCACCGCTGGACGCTGTTCGCGATCGGGGACCGGCTCTGGCCGGGGCGGTGGCCGTGGGACTGGCCGCCGCGGCCCTGACGCGCCGGGCGGGTGGCGGGGTCGCAGGTGTCGCCACGACTTCCGCGGTGGTGGCGCTGTCGCTGGCATGGATCGGAGAACCCGGATCCGTCACCGCGCTCGGGGCTCACCTGCTGATCATCGCCGCGATGCTGCTGACGGTCGCAGTGCGCACCACCCCGCCTGCGGCGGCTCTGGGACTGGCAATCGCCCTGGTAGCCGGCCTGCTGAATCCCGGCGCATGGCTGCTGGCACCAGCTGTTCCCGCGGCGGCCCTCGCCGGCAACGAGGCGCGGCAGCGACGATTCGTGCTCAGCGCATTGATCGCCGTGATGCTGCTCGCTGCCGGTGTCGGCGCACTGACGTGGTGGACCGGCAACTGGTCGCCCCCCTG
>CAZEYA010000025.1:0-31293 GCA_964516515.1 uncultured Kineosporiaceae bacterium
CGGTACCGAGTGAGCAGCGGTACCGAGTGAGACGAGACCAGATTGGATGCCCGTGAACACTGAGCCCCAGACGCTCCCCGCGAGCGCCGAGCCGTTCGCCTACGCTCCCGCCCCGGAGTCCGCGGGGCTGGCCCGGATCGAGCCCTCCTACGGCCTGTTCATCGACGGCGAGTTCCGTGCGGCGGCCGACGGCCGCACCCTGACGACACTGAACCCGGCCACCGAGGAGTCGCTGTCCAGCGTCGCCCACGGCGGGGCGGGTGACGTTGACGCCGCCGTCGCTGCCGCCCGGCGGGCGTTCGAAGGTCCGTGGGGCTCGATGGCCGCTGCCGAGCGGGGAAAATACCTGTTCCGTATCGCGCGGCTGATCCAGGAGCGCGCCCGAGAGCTGGCGGTGGTCGAGACCCAGGACAACGGCAAGCCGATCCGGGAGACCCGTGACATCGACATCCCGTTGGTCGCTGCCCACTTCTTCTACCACGCCGGCTGGGCGGACAAGCTGGCCTGGGCCGGGCTGGGCGCCGACCCCCGAGCGCTCGGCGTGGTCGGGCAGATCATCCCGTGGAACTTCCCGATGCTCATGCTCGCGTGGAAGGTCGCACCGGCTCTGGCCTGCGGCAACACCGTCGTCCTCAAGCCCGCCGAGACCACACCGCTGACCGCGCTGCTGTTCGCCGAGATCTGCGCCGACGCGGGCCTTCCCCCCGGGGTGGTCAACATCGTCCCCGGCGACGGCGACACCGGAGCAGCGCTGGCCGGCCACGACGGACTCGACAAGATCGCCTTCACCGGCTCCACGGCCGTGGGCCGCTCGATCGCCCGTGCGGTGGCCGGCACCCGGCGACGGGTCACGCTGGAACTCGGTGGCAAGGCGGCGAACATCGTCTTCGACGACGCCCCGATGGACGAGACCATCGAGGGCATCGTCGACGGCATCTTCTTCAACCAGGGCCACGTCTGCTGCGCCGGTTCACGACTGCTGGTGCAGGAGTCAGTGGCGGAGGAGGTGGTGTCGCGACTGACCCGGCGCATGACCACGCTGCGCGTCGGCGACCCGATGGACAAGAACACCGATGTCGGCGCGATCAACTCCGCCGAACAACTGGACCGGATCGAGGCGCTGGTCGACGCCGGCCAGGAGGAGGGGGCACAGCGTTGGTCGGTGCCCTGCGAACTGCCGGATCGAGGCTACTGGTTCGCCCCGACGATCTTCACCGACGTCCAACCGGCCCACCGGATCGCCCGGGAGGAGATCTTCGGCCCGGTGCTGTCGGTGCTGACCTTCCGTACCCCCGACGAGGCGGTGGCCAAGGCCAACGGCACCCCCTACGGGTTGTCCGCCGGCATCTGGACCGAGAAGGGCTCGAAGATCCTCTGGCTGGCCGACCGGCTGCAGGCCGGCGTGGTGTGGGCCAACACGTTCAACAAGTTCGACCCGACCAGTCCGTTCGGCGGCTACAAGGAGTCCGGCTACGGCCGCGAGGGTGGTCGCCAGGGCCTTGCCGCCTACGTCACCTCAGGCTGAACGGGGCAGCGGCGCGTCGCTGCCGCCGCCGCGACGTTTCATGGTGACATCGACCCTTGTGGCCGGATCGGACAAACAGACCAGAGGCCCTGCCCGTGACTTCGACGGATACTCCAAGACCGCCGTCCAGCACGGGCTGGCCGAGCTGTTCGCCTGGGCGCAGGTCGACATCGACACCGCCGACCTGACCGCTGAACCGGTCGACCTGCATGCCGGAACCCATCGAGCCGATCTGGTGTACTCCACCGTCACCGGCGTCGTCGTACACCTGGAGATCCAGCAGGTCGCCGACGTGACCATGGGCAGGCGCATGACCTCCTACGCGACCCGGATCATGACCGCGCCCAGGTTCGCCGCCCGAATCACCGACCTGCTTCAGATCCTGGTGCAGGTGAGCGGTCCGCCCATGCCCACGACGTTCCGCCTGGGTGGGCTGAGCAACACCGCTCGGCTGATCCACCTGCCCACGATCCCCGCCGACCTTCTCCTGACCACCCCCGCGCTGTCCCCCTTCGCCCTCACGCGAGGCGACCCGGAGCTGGTTCGACCCGTGGTCAGGAGTATCGGTTCGCTCGACGACGGCGATCTCAGGACGTCGCTGACCACACTGGCGCTCTATCTCGCCTCCCACCTGAGGGCTACTCTTGTCCAGGAGTTGAGGAGGACCGGCATGATCGACACGATCCCAGAGATGATCGACGAGCTCCGCGATACCGAGATCGGCGCCACCTTTCGTCAGCAGGGCCGCCAGGAGGGCCGCCTCGCGGCGGTCGTCGACATCCTCGCCGCGAGGTTCCCTGCCGCCGACGTCGAGACGCTGACCCGGACCGCCCTGTGGTTACTGGACGCTCAGGACACGCACGCCGTCCGGGCCGCCCTCGACCTGGAAGCCCTTTAGCCCTGGCGACTACCGGCAGGGCAGGGTGACCGGCGAGGAGTCCGGCCGCGGGGGCCGGTGTGCATCACGAGTCCGCCGGAGAATGCCTTCTCCCACTCGTCGCGCAGCCGGATCGGATGCCTCGCATTTGGGCCGTGACAGCGCCGACCTCGATCGCGGTGACGTGGCGCCCCGCTCGATGATCACGTCCACCTCTCGGCGCCCACCACTGTCCCTGCGAACAACTTCTCGTAGAGCGCTGCGGTACTTCGGTTCACACCAGCCGCCTGCGCCGGGGTGACGTCGATGGTGTGAATGCGGTGCAGGCCGCCAGTGCGGTGAGGTGGCGCCCGAGCCGGTCGGTGGTGTCGTGACCGCTCACATCGTGGGTGACGATCTGACGCAGGTATGAATTCAGCCAGTCCCGGGTCTCCTGCTCGTCGAGCCTGACGATCCAGCACCCGGGCGGTTCATCAACCAGCACATTGCAGATCAGGAGCGACCCGGCGACGTCACGGCACCCGAGTCGGTAGGCCGGGAGGCGGCGGCCCGTAGGCTCTAGGCCGTGGCAACCGACAGCGCGACGGCCACGGCGGCCGTCACCACCCGACTCGACGTCCGCAAGACCTACAAGCTCGCGATCGGCGGTGCGTTCCCCCGCAGCGAGTCCGGTCGCTCCTATCGGGTCTTCGGTGGCGGCGCCGACGCCGCCGGGGCCGATTCGGCGCTCCTCGCGCACGCCGCGCTCGCCTCCCGGAAGGACGTCCGCGACGCCGTGGTCGCCGCCCGGGCCGCGCAGCCGGGATGGGCGGCGGCCAGCGCGTACAACCGCGGCCAGGTGCTCTACCGCGTGGCGGAGATGCTGGAGGGTCGCGCCGACCAGCTGGCTGCCGAAGTCGCTGCCGCAGAGGGACTCGACGCCGCCTCCGCTGCGGCCATGGTCGCGGCCACGGTGGATCGCTGGGTGTGGTACGCCGGGTGGAGCGACAAGATCACGCAGGTTGCCGGCAACGCCAACCCGGTCGCCGGGCCGTACTTCAACCTCTCGGTGGTCGAGCCGACCGGGGTCATCGCGGTGCTCGCTCCGCAGGACTCGTCACTGCTCGGCTTCACGTCCGTGGTGGCACCCGTCGTCGTAGCGGGCAACGCCTGCGTGGTGGTCGCCTCTCACCGCCGCCCGCTGCCGGCCGCCACGCTGGCGGAGGTCCTGGCGACAGCCGACGTACCCGGGGGCGTCGTCAACACGTTGACGGGATCGGCCGCCGAACTCGGCCCCTGGCTCGCGGCGCACGAGGACGTCGACGGCATCGACCTCACCGGCGCCGCCGAGCTCACCGAGCCGGGCTGGGCCGGGCTGGAGGCCGCCGCCGCCGACAGCCTCAAGCGGGTCCGGCGCCCGGCGGAGCATGCTGAGGACTGGCGGGCCGTCCCCGGCCTGGACCGGATCCTCACCTTCTGTGAGACCAAGACGGTGTGGCACCCCAAGGGCCGATGACCGCCCCGCAGGCGCCTGCCGTGGCCCCCCTGCCGCGTGCCGTGCAGCGGGGCGTCCCGCGCGCCCGCGTGGTGCTGCTCGGCGGCGCCAGCGGTTCGGGAAAGACGCTGCTGACCCGGCTGCTGGGACTGCCGCGGCTCGAACTCGACGGCTTCTATCGCGACGGCGACGACCCGGTGCTGCGAGAGCGGTTCGGCGACGGCGTCACGGACTGGGACGACCCCGTCACGTGGAACGCCGAGGCCGCCGTCGGGGCCATCGAGGCCCTCTGCCACGAGGGCACGACCGACGTCCCCGGCTATGACATCCCGACCAGTCGTTGCACCGGGACACTGCGGCTGGACCTCGGATCGGCTCGACTGTTCATCGCCGAAGGCATCTTCGCCGCCGAGCTGACGACTCGCACCCAGCAGCTCGGGCTGCTAGCCGACGCGATCTGCCTGCGCCGCAACCGCTCCCTGACGTTCGTGCGACGCCTGGCGCGGGACCTGGCCGAGGCACGCAAGCCGGTGCCTGTGCTGCTGCGGCGCGGGGTGCGGCTCAGCCGCGAGGAGCCCGCGATGGTGCACCGCTGGGACGCCCTGGGTTGCCGGCTGGTGGACCGTGACGAGGCGCTGTCATCCTTGCGCGCCCTGAGTCGCGGGGATGGCGTGCCGCAGGCTCGACTGCACCGCAGTGTCGACTACGACGAGGTGCTCACGACCGCAGTGGCGTCGGTGTCCGACCAGTTGAAGACGGCGGACCTGACGGCCCCGGTGCCCTCGTGCCCGGGATGGACAGTGCACCGCCTCGTCGAGCACCTGGGGGGCGTTCACCGGTGGGCGACCACGGCGGTCGTCGAGGGTCACCGCAACGGCGAGCAGCCCGCCGCACCGACGGAGTCCGGCGAACTGCTCGCCTGGTTCACCGAGGGCGCGACGACGCTGCTGGACACCCTGCGGTCGCGTGACCCCGCCGAGCCGTGCTGGACCTTCGCGCCGCAACGCACGGTCGCCTTCTGGTGGCGACGCCAGGCCCACGAGACCGCGATGCACGCCTGGGACCTGGCAGCAGCGGTCGGCGACGACCGGTACGCCATGGTGCCCGACCTCGCCGCCGACGGCATAACCGAGGTCGTCGACTTCCTCGTCCCCCGGCGGGTCTACGAGGGCAGGACTCCCCAGCCACGGGAGGCGCTCACGCTCTCGGCGACCGACACGGGGCAGACGTGGCAGATCACAGGAAGGGCGGGCCAGGCACCCACAGCCGCGATATCCGGCACCGCCGAAGCCCTGCTGCTGTTGCTGTGGCACCGCGTCGACCTCGACGACCACCGGTTGACCCAGGGCGGCGACAGGGCCGCGGCCCGGGCGACGCTGTCGCTACCGCTGGTTCCCTGACGGTGGGCCCCGTCGATCCTGGCGGTGGCCCCGTCGATGGGAGCTTGGAAGATCGGTACCGAGGAGGGTCAGCTCTCCGAGGCTTGAGCGTGGCGACCGGAAGCACGGCTCCGCGACGCGGCTACGGCAACCGCGCCGCCGGCCACCAGAGCGGCTCCCACGGCAGCCACCGTAGTGGTCTCGGCACCGGTCAACGCCAAACCACCCGAGGGGGCAGCGGCTGCGGCCTTCGTGGTCGACGCCGCAGACGTCCCCGCGGCTGCGGTGGACGAACTCGTGCCGGCCGCGGCGGTGCCGTCCGCTGCCGTGCTGGCCGGTGTCGTGCTCGCACCGCTGGTCGAAGCCGGGGTGCTGGTCTCCAGGGTCCCCGGGGTGGACGTGGCGGTCGAGGTGGGGCTGGGGTACGTCTGACCCGGGTCGATGACGCTGGTCGCCTGGGCGGAGGCGGCAGTGGTGGCCAGCGCCTGCACTGCCGGCACGCTCCACAGCGCCGCTCCACCCACGAGCGCGCCTCGCTTGAGGGCCACCCGGCGGGAGACACCCTCGGGCTGCGGCATCGAGTCCAACTTTTCCATTTTTACCCCTTACAAGGTCTGGCCGGTCAGATCTTGCGGGTCCGCGACCCGCTGACCTCCGACCCTAGGGGATGAACATTCCCTTGTCCGCACACCACCACAGAAACCTCCCAAACGAGCAAAGCGGTAACGAAGCGTCACGAGATCGGGACGTTCCGCGATCCCCCCTGCTCAAGGGTTCAAGCGACGCCTCACGAGGATCCATTGCGTCGTGCTGTCGACACCATGCGCCCCATTAGTCCGGTTCATCCAGCTGGACCGCCGGTCACAGTTGAGTAACACGCCGGATAGCCGACCGACGCTCGCACCCGTTACCCGAGTTCGGGTCAGCGCACCGGCTGACCGCTGTCGAGGAAGACGTTGTTGCGCCACTCCACCGCATCCGGCACGCCACCGACCACGCCGTACCGGAAGTCCCGGCCGAACGTGTTGTCGGTGAAGACCAGGCCGCTCATGTCCTGCGTGCCGATGATGTACAGGCTGAAGTTGCCGCCGTTGACGAAGTTCCCGACGAAGGTCACGTTGCTGATCGGCCCCTGGTCCTCCTTGAGGATGTAGCCCGCGTTCATGGGATCGTCAGTGGCCGAGTTGTACGGCAGCAGCGTGTTGCCGGTGATCACGATGTTGGACCCCTTGGTGGTCTGGATCGTGTCGTTGTGACTGCCCGGCTGGCGGGTGAGGTCGTGCACGAGAGAGGCCCGGACCACCACGTCGCCGTTGGCCCGCAGGCCGTCAGAGCACCCCGTCACGTCCACCCGCTCCAGGGTGTAGCGGCTGTGCACGACGCAGGTGCTGCCCTTGCCGAGCCCGTCGACCTCGGAGTCCCGGATGACGAGGTTCGTTCCCTCGTTGCTGACCGCGTACGTGTCCCGCCCACACTCGATACGGCTGTTGACCACGGTCACGTTGTCGGCCTTGACGTCCAGGCAGTCGATGAGCAGGCCGTTCAGCGTGGTGCCAGGCTCCGTCACGACCACTTTGCCCACAGGTCGAAGCGTGATCCCGTCGGGTACACCAGTGGTGGACGAATCCGGGAAGTCACCACCGATGATCACCGGTACGGCCGGCCCGGCGGCCAGCCGCGCGGGCGGGGGTTTCGGCACCGCCGGTGTCACGCTGGGAAGGGCAGCAGCCGGTGTGGCGGCAGCTGCAGCCACGGCCGCCGCGGGATCACCGTTGGCGCTGAACCTGGCAGTGACGGTGTCCACCAGCTCCTCGGCCACGATGAGCTGCGCGACGAGCGTCATGACCCCCACCACCCCAGGTCGCTCGGACAACGGCCGGGGGATCGAGTCCGCCTCCCCCATCAGGTCGTACGGCGCCTCCTTCTCGCGGTGCTCGGTCACGCCGCTGTCACCACTGAGCGAGAAGGCGACCTCGGCTCCCGCCGGCACACCAGCGGCGAACACGAAGGCCTCGGTCGGCGTCACGACCGCACCGTCCAGTGGCACCGCGGGAGTCCGCGACGCAGCGGTGGCGACCTGGAGGCTGAACGGTTCGAGCTCAGGGGCCTCGATCGCGGAGACCGCGCCACCCGCTGCGCTCCCACCCTCGACGGTGAAACGGGCGCTCGCCTCGACGACCGCCACCCCGTCCTTCACCGCCGCGGCGCGAAGGACGTACCCACCGGCCAGCCCGGCAAGGTCCAGCGGCACCGCGGCACCGGAGTCCTCGCTCAGCGATCCGATGGTCTGCTCGCCGGATGGCAGCGCAGGCGACGCTGGGGAGTCGAGCCGGAACTCCACCACGCTGTCGGCAGGTGGGCCGACGGCGAAGACGTACGCCGGACGCGAGGCGAGCAACGCACCGTCGAGGCGGACCGCGTCCGCGCGGTCCGGACGTTCGGAGACCATCACGTGGAAGTCGGCGAGGAGACGCTGCGGTTGCGCCACGAGGAAGCCCGACGTGGTCAGTGGCAGCAGTAATGCCACCAGCGGCAGAGCTATCAGCGTCCGTGTCACAGCGGACATCTTCTTCACGTCGAGGCTCCACTCGCTCTGCTGGGGCCGGGAGCCGCGCGCACCCGCGACGCCCGAACCGGTCCAGATCTCGTTTTTCCCCGGCCAGAGTGACACATGAACCAGTGAAGGATCACGTCAATGCCACTACCCGGCTCACGGGAACGATAAGCTCCCGCCCGGAACCACCGCGACACCCACCCGTCGCCGGCCAGGAAGACCCAGGGCGACCACGCCATGACGGAATGCCACGCCACCGCATGAAGGGCGGCAGAGCCATGACTGCTCCACGATCGTTGCAGCAGGTCGTCGCCGCGGAACTCTGTTCCGGTTGCGGGGTCTGCGCCAGTCTCGACTCGCGGATCTCCATGACGGACGTCATCGACCGGGGGATGCGTCCAATGCTGCCGCTGGCCGTGACCGATCCGGCGCAGGAACGACTCCTGCGCGCCTGCCCGGGTGCGGGGCTCCCCCGGGATCCGGGCTGGCGGCCAGCGTCGGCACTGGAGCGGGACTGGGGCCGCGTCCTGGAGGTCTGGGAGGGCTACTCACCCGACCCCGACATCCGGTTCCGCGCATCCTCAGGAGGCGCCGCCACCGCACTGGCCCTCTGGGGCCTGGAGTCCGCGGGCTACGCGGGCGTCGCCCACGTGGTGCAGGGCGAGGCGGCCCACCTCTGTCGATCGACGATCAGCACTGATCGCGCCGGGGTGCTGCGCGCGCTCGGCAGCCGATACGCCCCGGCGAGCCCGGGGGAACGGTTGGCAGAACTGGCCACGCTGGGCAGCCGGGGGATGCTGATCGGGAAGCCGTGCGACATTGCGGGGGCCCGCGCGGCGGCGACGCTCGACCCCGCCATCCGCGAGTGTCTCGGGCTCACGGTGGCCATCTTCTGCGCGGGCGTGCCCTCGACGAAGGCGACCCTGAACATGATGAGCGCCATGGGGGTCGATCTGGAATCCGATGGCGTCGATACGGTGCGCTACCGGGGGCACGGGTGGCCCGGCCTGGCGACCGTCCTGGGCACGAAGGCCGACGGCCGGGCATTGCACGCAACCTTGACGTACGCCGAGTCCTGGGGTGACGTCCTGGCCAAGCACCGGCAGTGGCGATGCCACCTCTGTCCCGACCACACGGGCGAATTCGCCGACATCAGCGTCGGTGACCCGTGGTACCAGCCGACTGCCGGGGACCCGGGGCGCTCGCTAGTCGTGGTCCGGACGCTGGCGGGACGCGAAGCACTGCACGCGGCGATGGCCGCCGGGTACCTCCAGCTGGAACGCGTCGACGACGATCGGCTGCCGGCATCACAGCCCAACCTGCTGCGGACCCGGGGGGCCGTCTTCGGTCGCCGCCTGGCGATGGCCGCCGCCGGCTACCCCGTACCGTCGTTTCCAGGATTCGCCCTCGCCGGGCACTGGTGGAGCTTGAGCCTGCGGGAGAAGCTGCGCTCCACCCTGGGTACGCTTCGCCGGCTTCGCAAGCGTGGCGTCCGGCGTCGCTGATCGCCCGCATCACCGGCCACGCATGGCTCCCCGCAGCGTGAACCAGGCAGTGGCCCACCGGACGAGCACCTCGGCCACGACGAACGTCGCCCGCGCCCGTCCCGTGGGAAGTCGCTCGGAGCGGATCGCCGTCCGCGCTGCACCGACGGGTGGACGCATCGCCGACAGCAGCGCCCGGTGGACCATCGGGGCCGCGGCGCCGCCGTGCCGCACCCGCTCGGCCGCACCCTCATGCACCCGCCGAAGCTTGACGAGGAGGGCTGCCAGATCCCGACGCGCGGGATGGTCGACGACGGCATCCGGGGCGTAGCGGAACGTCAGGCCGGCCGATGTGGCACGCCGACCCCATTCGTTGTCGCCACCGGAGCGGAGCCCGGCCACGAAGGGGCCCACCTGATCGAAGACCGATCGGCGGACAACCAGGTTGGCTGTGGCCGCCCACCCCGCCGCCGCGTACGTCTGCTGCGGCAGGCCGCGCATGACATCCCATGCCTCACCGAGGCTCGGCGCGGCCGCGTTCCGCGGAAACACCTCGATGGCGCCGGCGACGGCGGTGCCGGCGTGACCCCTCTGCGCGGACAGTAACGCGGTGACTGCGTTGCGGAGCCAGTCCGGACGCGGCAGGCAGTCGGAGTCGGTGAAGGCGATCACCTCGCCGGTGGCGGCCGTGAGTGCCGCGTTGCGGGCCGCATACGAGCCTGCTGCCCGTTCGACCAGCGCGGTGGCACCCATCGCACGTGCCACCTCGACTTCGGCGTCCGTGGCGGACCCGTTGTCGGCGACCACGACCTGCACCGGGCCGGCGTAGTCCTGCGCCGCGATACAGCCCAATACCAGGCGGAGGCGATCCGCGTCGTCCTTGACCGGAATGACCACGGAAACCGTGGGCCATGTCACATCCGACGCTATTGCCATCCTTTCATCAGGTCCGAGGTCGGTCACGTCGGCATGGTGCCATGAACAACCGGTCGCGAGTGCACGTCACGCGACCGGGCCTGCCATCGGTCGGCGCCCGTACCCCATACTCGACCTGTGCCAATCCCCATCGCACCTGATCTCTGCCTGTTCGGCGCCAGCCCGTCCTCGGGCAACCTGGGCGTGAGCGCTCTCATGCATTCAATGGTCGCTGCCGTGCACCATTACGACCCTCAATTGCAACTCATGGTCTTCGACCACGGCAAAGGCGCCGGCTGGCGCAGCGACTATGTCGGTGGGGCGGCGGTCCGGAACCCGACGCACGGCGCCAACCTCAGCCGGCGCTACTGGCGGGCTGACAACGTGAGTGTGATGCAACTGGCGGCGCGATTCGGGCTACCCAATCGCGCGGTCACGGCTGTGCGCGAGGCGAAGGCTGTTCTCGACGTCTCCGGCGGCGACAGTTTCAGCGACATCTACGGCGCGCGGCGCTTCGCCCAGATCACAGTTCCCAAGCGTCTGGCACTGGCGACGAAGACCCGCTTGATACTGCTGCCGCAGACGTACGGGCCGTTCCGGTTGCCCGAGACCCGCCGGGAGGCGAAGCGGTTGGTGGCGGGCGCCGCTCAGGCGTGGGCGCGCGACGAGGACAGCCACGCCGCCCTGCTGGAGCTGATGGGTGAGGACGCGGATCCCGCAGTGCACCGTCGAGGCGTCGACATGGCGTTCGCCCTCGAGGTTCATGACGCCCCGGCCGAGGTTCTCGAGCCTCTGGCGGCTCGGCGTCGGGAGGGCCGGATCCTCGTGGGGTTGAACGTCAGTGGGTTGACGTACAACGACCCGGATGCGTCGGCCTTGTTCGGGTTCCGGCTGGACTACCGCCAGCTGATCCACCGCTTCATGGATGAGCTGCTTGCCGACGACCGGGTCGTGGTCCTGCTCGTGCCTCATGTGGACACCACGATGCCGGAGTCCGATCGCCTGGCGGCGTCCGCGGTCATCGAAACGCTGCCGCCGCACCTGCGGGCCCGCGTCGCCGTGACGCCCGCGGGTCTCGATCAGTGCCAGGTCAAGGGAGTCATCGCCGCCATGGACTGGTTCATGGGGACCAGGATGCATTCGACCATTGCGGGCCTGTCCACGCAGACACCTACCGCCACCGTGGCGTACAGCCTGAAGGCGCGAGGCGTGTTCGCCAGTTGCGATGCCGCCGACCAGGTCGCCGACGCGCGTCAGCTGGACCTGGAGCAGGCGATGGATGTGCTGCGACAGTCCTTCGCAACACGAGCGGATGTGCGCGCCCGGCTCGCCGTCTCCGTGCCGCCCGTCCGGGCCCGGGCGGCGAGCCAGCTGACGGAATTGCTCGACGTCGCGATGAGCGCGCCCGCCCGTCACTGAGCACAGGTGGCGCCCGGCCACTGGCTCGCCAGGCAGATGGCTCACCAGGCGGTGCGCCGACCCGTGAGGAGATCATGGGCTCGACGCGCGACCTTGCGTCTGAGCAGTCGCCATCCCTCGTAGTCTCGGAGATCGACGGAAGCCGACTGGAGGCGGACGGCCTCGGCACGCCGCCCGGCATCCCACTCCGCCAGTGTCCGGACATCATTGCGGACAGCCGACAGCGGCGCGCTGGTCCGCAGATCCTCGTCACTTCGGATCAGGCTGTGCTGCGAACGGGGATCATCCAAGTGGTCCTCGAACAGGAAAGGGAAGTAGAAGCCGTTGGTCGCGCCATGCCGGGCCAGGGACATGCACCACTGCGCAAAGGATCCGCTCGGCGGCAGGCCGCCCACTCGCACGACGTGACCTCGCTTCACCAGGTACCCGCTGCCCTGCACCCACAGATTGCGCATGACCCGATGACCGCCGGCCAGATCGACGATCTTCCGTTCCGCCAGCTCCGGGCGGTACTCGTCCGGGTAATGGCGCCAGCCGGCGACGGCACCGAGGTCGGGGTTGCTCTCGTGTGCCAGCCGGAGGGTCTCGAGCCAATCGGGACTTTCGAGGCAGTCGTCATCGACTTTGGACAAGTACCGACCGGTCGCATTTTCCCACAACCACATGGTGGGCGCCCTTAGTTTCACGTTCTCCCGGCTGTGGTGAAATCGCGCCACGCGGGGGTCCTGGGCGTACTTCTTCACGATCTCCAGCGTCTCTTCGTGTTCCCCGTTGTGCCACAGCCACAACCGGTCACCGACCGCGAGGGTCTCCAGCAGCGCCGGCAGGGTCAGTTCGACCGCCGAGGGTCGCCGGTACGTGATCATCAGGACATCGGCGCCGCGATCCGGGTGCGCGCCCCAGCCGTTCGCTGTCATCGGGCGCTCCGCGGAGCCGTACCGGTCATGGACAGCATCGATCTACCGCCGTTCCTGTCGTCGTAAGGTGTGGGGACGCCGTCGCCGCGGGCCGGCTGCTCATCGGTGGCGGCCCACGTGACCGGACGCCACGGGGC
This sequence comes from uncultured Kineosporiaceae bacterium, assembly GCA_964516515.1. GTDB lineage: Bacteria > Actinomycetota > Actinomycetes > Actinomycetales > JBBAYJ01 > JANNOG01. The sequence continues at coordinate 12,682 of CAZEYA010000025.1, forward strand.
GGAACCGGCCGGACACCACATCGGTCAGGTAGGCGGCCCGCTGTCGCGGGTCGGCGCCCGGACCGGACATCACCGAGTGCCGATCCGCATCCTCCGGAGCGAGCCGCCGCCGGGCAGCCGAGCCCAGCGTGAGTGCCACACCCTGCGCGGTCTGCCGCTTGCTGCCGCCTGCGCCCCGGGCGAGGACCCGCGCCGGTGAGGGTCGCTCCGCACGCCGACCCGGTACCGGGTCCAGCCCGTCGGCCGCCGCACCGAGGGCCCGGATACCCGCGCCGGCCGCCCCGCCGAGGAGATCACGCCCCACCCAGTCCGGTACCGGCGTCCCCAGCAGGCGACGGCTGGTGTCGAGCATGAGGGCGCACGGGGCCGCGGCGTACGTGCCTGCCACGAGGTCGAGGAACCGGCTCCAGTCCGGTCCCTGTCGGGAGACCGTGTGATGGACGTCCGCGAACCAGCCCAGGCGATCGGCTCCCGACGACGCCGCGTGCACGCAGAGGTGGATCAGGCTCGCCTCGACCTGCGGGCACCAGGCACCGGGGACGCCGGGCAGCGGCGACCGGTCGTCGAGCAGCACTTCAACCGGAAGCCGCAGCCGCATCCGGTGGGGCGTGCGGTGCGTGACGTCGTGATGCAGGTCCACGACCGTTCCGTTGGGTGCTCGCAGGTGCAGCTGGCCCACGCCGAGATCGCGGGCGAGCCCGAAGTCGCGGTCGAGCAGGACGAACCCCAAGGCCTCCAGCGCTTCGACCGCGACCGCGAAGAACTCGGGGACGACCACCACGTCGAGGTCGCTATACCACCTCAGGTCGGGTCGCGGATACGACAGCAGAGCCAGGACCGGTCCCTTGATCGCCACCCATGGCACAGCGGTCAGGGCCGCCGCGACTTGCTTCAAGGTGTGCACGGATCGCAGATGCGAGCCCGTGGCGGCCTGCCGATGGCGGGCGAGCGTCTCGACCAGCGACCTGTCACGGGCCGGCCCGGCCGCCGGCCCGGCGAGCGTGAGTGCGGACTCCACGAGAAGTCCGAGCGCGGGTCCCACCCGGTGCCACTCGGCCGCCGTGGCGAGGGTGCTGCCGGACGCCCCGGTCACCGGACCCCGATCCCGCTGGACGGCGGCCACCACAGCGGCCGGGTCAAGCGGGCACGTCGCCGCACCGCGCCAACGCGCCGCCTCGACCAGGAGGCGCGCGGTGATGTTCAGCCGCCTCATCTCGACCCCATCGTCATCTCGACCCCACCGTCATCTCGACCCCACCGTCTCGACCGGCACCGGCGCGACCGGAACCACCTCGACCGGCTTGCCGGTGAACGACCGGTGGACATCGAGAACCGTCCGGCGGGCCGCCGGAACGGCGACGGTGACGACCGCGGCACCGAACGCGCCGAGGAGCAGGCCGCAGAGGACGACGACGGCGTCGCCGAGCGCCTGGTTCGCACCAGGACCCCCGACGATTCCGGCTCGGACTGCGGCTTCGCCCGCGAACCGGCCCGCCAGCGCCCCGGCGGCGGCACCCAGCGCGACCACCGCCGGAGCGGCCGCTGCCAGGAGCCAGTCATGGGCTCGAACGGCGGTGCCCCGGGCCGCGTTGGCCATGCCCGGCGCCAGCAGCGCGAGGGTGACCACCGCATACGACGCCGCCACGCCCGCTGGGCCCCAGTAGAGACCGACGGCGAAGCCGAGCACGATGACGGGACGGGTCCACAGCGCCCAGCGCACCATCGCCCCGGTCCGCTCGGAGGCCAGGTACAGCCACCCTGTCGTGGACGACACGACCTGACCACCGGCGGCGATGGCAAGCACCTGGAAGATGATCGTGGCGGCCTCCCCCTGTGGGCCGAGCACCAGCCGGACGCCGGGGTCAGCCAGTACGGCCATGAGTGCGACCAGGGGCAACCCGGCCAGAGCCGCCGTGGACAGGATGCGGCGGTAGGCCCCGCGAAAGCGGTCGGGTTGCTCTCGCATGCGGCTGAGCGCGGCGATGGTGGGAGGTCCCAGGGGTTGCGTGATCTGCTGGAACGGGACCAGGACCAGGCTGTACGCCCGCCCGTACAGCCCGAGCGCCTCAGCGCCCAGGAACCGGCCGATGAGGACGTTGTCGGCGTTGCGCGCGGCATAGTTCACCAACTGGAAACCCGTGACGTCGCGTCCGAACCTGAGCAGTGAGCGAAGGCCCGGCACGCGGATGCGGGGCATCGACGGCCGCCACGAGCACAGCAGCCACGCCGCCACCGTCCGCACGGTGGCCGCCGTCACGTAGAGCGCCACAAGGCTCCACAGACCGGCGCCGCCGAGGGCGAGACCCACGGCCACGGCCACGGCGATCCCCTGGGCGACCGCGTCGCGGACGGCGACGGAGGAGAAGCGCAGGGCGCGCTGCATGAGCGCCTGGTGTTGCACACCGAGACCTGACATCACGTAGACCGCGCACAGCCCGAGCGTCACCCACTGCACCGCAGGCTCACCGTAGAAGAGCGCCAGCGGCCGGCTGAGCAGAGCCAACAGGCCCGCTAGAGCGACGCCGAGCCCGGCGTTGATCCAGAACAGCGCACTCACCTGCGCCTGAGTGACGACGTCCCGAGTCACGACCGCATTGGCCAGCCCCGCCTCGCGCAACAGGTCCGCCAGGGCCGTGACGGCTAGCACCATGCCGACGATGCCGAATGCCGCCGGACCCAGGATCCGGAACAGCACGATCGTCGACAGGATCTGGAGCACCAGCTTGAACAACTGCGCCAGGCTGCTGGCGCGGGCTCCTCGGGCGACCGTGGATCGCAGGTGCTTCGAGGACGTGAGCGGGGCGAGCCATGGCGAGGATTCGACTGCCGCTGCCGCTGGCATGGTCAGCCTCAGCTGCCGCGTCACCAGCGGTTCGGCGATGATCGCGCGGTCGTGGCGATCCAGTGCGGCGACGGTGGCCGATGCCGGGTCGCCCTCGGCCGGCAGCGTAGCCGGACGACCGCCCGACACGGATCCGGATCCGGCTCCGCCGCCGTCGTGGGCGGGCCCGGCGGGCCCGGCGGGCGGGAGGAGACCGACGTTCAAGGTCCGTGTCACGAGGAGTTCCGCCCAGTCCGATGCCCCGGCGTGCGTCAACCCGGCAGACATCACCGAACGAGGGACCCGTGGGCGGCTGGTGACGTTCCTGCGCGGCGGCCCCGCTGCCCTCGCCACAGTCAGCCGGTACAGCCCGAACGCGGACCCCACCGCCAACCACAGGACGGTCGCAAAGGTCGCGAACGACAGGCTGTCGAACGTGACGGAGGCGACGGTGGCCCCGGCGATGACGGCCAGCAGCGCGTACGGCAGCGAGCGCTCGTGGGGTACCCGGGCCAGGCGGATGACCCTGCCGAGCGCTACCGCGGCAGCGGCCAGGATCGCAGCGATCGCGGCCAGACCGAGCGCACCCATGCTGACCAGGGTCAGCAGCACCTGGTTGTCCAGCAGGATGTACAGGTCGGGGAGAAAGGTGCCGGGACCCCGGCCCAGGATGGGCCGTTCGGCGATGTAGGCCAGGACCAGGGGGTAGTCCTCCAGGCGTCCGGTTACCGACGGGTCGTTCTCGGCCCCGACAAAGAGCGCCCTCACGGTCCCGAACAGTCCAGGACGGATGGTCTGGAAGGTCACCGCGGCACCCAGACCGAGGATGAGCGCGTTGACCCAGGTCCGCCTGGACCAGCAGATCGCGAATACCGCCATGGTGAGCGCCAGCACCAGGAAGCTGGTGCGGGACAGCGAGAAGGGGACTGCCGACAGCAACAAGGCGGAGCAGACGGACCAGCGATTGACGAGCCGGGCGCGAGGGGCCGCGCTGTTCATCCAGAAGTGCAGCGACAGCGGGAGCAGCAGCGCGGCGACGGTGCCGAACTCGATGTAGTGGGCGGCCGTGCCCGCGACCCGGGCCAGGCCACCGTCACCACGCGTCGACGTGCCGATGAGTGGAGCGTTGAGGATGAGGCCGGGGACCCGGATGAGCGGGACGATGTTGAATCCGAAGGCCTGCAGGATGCCCACCAGACTCATCACGGCGGCACTCATCACCGCCGCCTGCAACACCCGGGTGAGGACCGTGACCGACCGGACCCCTTCGGCCAGCGCGATGACCAGTCCGCTCATCGCCAGCCAGCGCAGCAGCTCCCGGTCGGCCGCCAGCGCCTCGGCAGAGGACAGCGTTCGGTCGAAACCTGAGGCGTAGGACAACAAGATGACGACCCAGAGCAGGGCGAGAGTGATCCGCGCCGCCGGGCTCGTGCTGTCCCGCCGCACCCCACGGACGAGGACGATCAACCACAGCGCGAAAAGGCCGATGGCGATGAGGGTCGACGGCCTGCCTTCGGCACCCACACCGGGAACCACGAGTCGGGCGGGGAGGACGAGTGCGAGGACCGCGGGGGCGCAGAGCAACCACATCTCGAACCGGGCAGCCGGCGGCAGCGGCCGACTGGCCACCGGACCTGACCCGGCAACCGTCCCGCCTCCCGGGTCGACCGGACGGCGACGATACGGCGCCGCCACGTCCACGTCTGTCACGGCGCGGCTTTGCGTCTCACACGTCGCATCGTCGCGTCGTCGAACTGGGTGACGGGTTCGACCGAATCCGCCGACCTCGGCCCGGTCATCCGCCGTTCACCGCCCACCTCGGCATCGAGGATGTGGGGTCCCGCGCCGGGGGCGGGCACCCGGGCGGCCGCACCTCCCGGCCGCGCGACCACGGTCACCGGTCGCGGTGACGCCAGCGGCCACTGCTCGGCGACGTCCGGGGACCGTCGCCGCGCACGCAGGACGCGGTCGAGGATGACGGCGAGCAGGACCGCCAGCAACAGCCCCGCGGCACCCACGGCGACCTGTGCCCGAACAGCGCCACTCTCGGTGATCATGGGGCCGTCGGGTGGGTCCAGCACATCGAGGGTGACCAGGTTCTCCGGGGAGGTACCCGTCGCCCCCTGGCGCTTCTCCAACTCCGCCGACAGGAAGCCCGAGACGAACGTCAGCGTGGAGATCACCGCATCCGGAGCGTCACCCGTCGCCTTGATCTTGATGATGGGGCTGTTGCGGGTGAACGACACACCGTAGGTGGTCGCGACGCCGGCCTCTCGGGCCGCCTGCCTGGCAGGCGCGCTCTGACCCACGATGGCCAGTGCCTGCGCCGTGGTATCCAGGCCGACCCCGCGATAGGGGTTGCTCACGCTGCCCGGCTCGCCGTCGACGGTCGGTGCCTCGGCCGGGCCGAGCACGAGCATGGCCATCTCGCGTTGGTACTCCGGCGGCTGACTCTGTCCGACGGAGAAGGCTCCGCCGACGGTCAGGGCCATGACGGGCAGCACCACCCACCATCGCCTGACCAGGATCTGCAGGATCTCCAGGGCATCCATACGTCGAGTATCGGCGATCACTGGTGCGGAACGTAGACATAGTGAGCATCCGACGTCGCGAAGCCGCCAACGGCACCGCCACCGACCAGGTGGAGGACCCCACCGGCGACACCCGCGGCCATGCCGTGGCGGCCGCTGGGCAACGAACGCTCCGTCGTCCACGCTCCTGTAGCGGGGTCGAACACCTCGACCGTGTCGAAGGCCAGACCGTCAGCTCTGACCTCACCACCGAGGACGAGAATCCTGCCGCCGAGGGCTGCTGCTGCCGCGGTGCGCCGCCCGGTGGGCAACGCGACTCCGGCACTCCACGCCGAGGCACCCGAGGACAGGGTCTCCACGGAGGTGAGCAGTTCCGCCGTCACCGATCCGTTGGCCAGCCTGGTCCGGCCGCCGAAGACGTAGACCGTGCCGTCGAGCACCGCGCTGGCGGGATTGTCCCTGGCGGTCGCCATGGTGGGACCCGACGTCCACGTGCCCGGGCCCGGCGTGAAGACCGAGGTGGTCGCCAGGCTTGCGCCGTCGGCACCCAGGCCGCCGATGACGTAGATGGCGCCGTTGTCCACCTGCGCCGTGGCCCCTCCCCGCGCCACGGGCATGGCGGGCAGGGATGTCCAGGCGTTGGTGCCCGGGTCATAGACCGCCGCGTTCCCCGACGCACCAGAGAAGGCGGCCGTGGACCCGCCGAAGACGTACAGCCTGCCGTCGAGCACCGCGGTGGCCGGGTTCTCGACGCCACCGCCCGGCAACGCAGGGCCGCTCGACCAGGTGTCGGTCAGCGTGTCGTAGATGTAGAGCGAGTCCCGGTGCTGGCTGTTCTTGCCGCCGACCACGTACAGCTTGTCACCGATACCGGCGCCGCCGGCGTCGAGGATCTGCGTGGGCAGTACGGATTCGGTGGCCCAACAGCCCGTCACCTTCGGTACGAGCGCCGTGATCTGCCCGCTGCCGAATTCACCCACCCAGATGGTGCCGTCGGGTTGCAGCGTGATCGGGAGCGGATCGTTGAGACCCTCCACGATGCTCTGCGAGGAGACGACGGAGCGGCCGTCCGCCGACAACTCGACGCGGACCAGGTTGTCACCCACCGAGTAGTTGCCGTAGACCAGGTTCTTGTCGAGGTCGCCGCAGAACGCCTGACCGGAGTACTCGATGATGCCGTTCGAGCTGCGGTTGGTACCAGTGTCGAAGAACGCCGCGCGGTAGTTCGCAGGTGCCGACACTCCCTGGTAAGAACCGTCCTTGAAGACGCACTCGTCCCGGGCCGGGTTGGGATGGCCGTAGTTGAAGCCCTGCTCGATGAGGTTCAGCTCGTCGTTCTGGGTGCCCGGGTTGTCACCCCCCACCGTCCATGACGTGGGATCACCGAAGCCGGAGCACGGCGCCGTGGGCTGCGGCGGATAGGTCCCGACCACTCCGAGGCCGTTGTCGACACCGTAGACGAGCCCGTTGCTGTGATGGGTGAAGTCGTAGGTGTTGCGCAGCCCGCTGGCGAACACCTCGACGTCGCAGGGCGCCGGTGCGTACATGTCGGCGAGGTTCTGGCACGAGCCGTCGAAGCCGGGCCGGTCGATGTCGGCCACGACCAGGGCGGCGGACAGTTCCTGCTCGCCGCGTTCGCCGAACTCCGAACCCGCCGTGTTGCCCGAGCCGGCACCGGTGTTGCCGCCCGAGGCCAGGTACAGCTTGCCGTCGGGCCCGAAGTGCAGCGAGTTCGGACCGTGGTTGGCGTATGACCGGGGTAGCCCGGTGACCACGTCCTCGCGGATCGACAGATTCGGACCCGAGAGCCGGGTGATCATTCCCGTGTCCACCACACCGTGATCGGTGATGGGTGAGGAGTGGGCCACGTAGAGAATGACGTTCCCAGGAGTCGACGCCGGGTCGACCGTGATCCCGAGGGCCAACCGCGATCCGAGCACCGAGAAGGTCTCGTCACCGACGACCGTGTGGTCGGGCCCGATGGTCATCCGGTGCACTCTGCCGAAAAGATCGGTGGTGTAGAGCTTGCCGTCCGGACCGAACACCATCGACGTCGGGAACTGCGAGTCGTAGGACACGCGGTTGAAGCCGAATCCGGCAGTGTCGCCGCCCGGGGTCGCGGAAGAGATTCCGAAGTCGTCGAAGACGAACTTCGTCGGCGGGCCGCTGCGGTCACTGCCGTAGATCCCGGTGAACGATCGAGTACCGATCCGCGGGTCGAGCCCCGCGGCGTCGAAGGAGAAGAACTCGCCCGGTACGTTCGCGGTCCCCAGCGTCGAGGTACCGCCCGCGGCCAGCTGGTACGCCGCCGTCGTCGTGCGGTTGACGGGGTTGGTCAGGAAGTAGAACTTGACGGGGCCATCGATCGGGTCGACGAGTCGGGTCCTCTTGTACTTCACGACGCCCGCGACGGTGACGGTGTACTCCATCCGCCAGCCGGTCGGGGTGTCCTGGATCGACACCCGGGCAAGGTTGTCCTGCGAGTAGCCGAACCACAGCCCGGCCTGCTCGTACTGACCTGTCGTCGTCGTCGGCACCCCAGCCAGCGTGGCCGCGATGGTCGTGTTGAGCAGCGGACCGTTGAACCCCACGCCCAGCGCGTTGTCCTGGTTGCCCTCGGTGAAGCCACCCGATGTCGTGTCGATGGTCAGCGTCGACGCCTGGGTGTCGACGCTCAGCTTCGAGCGGTCGTAGACCCCCGAGCCGGGACCGCGGCCGTTGAGGACGTACGTGAATCCGGTGCCGTCCCCACGGCGGTCGAGGAGGTTGCCGGAGTCGTACAGCCAGTTCAGGGTGAATGGGGTGGGCACTTTGATCAGGGAACAGGCGACGGGGGCGCACCCGCTGTCGCCGCCGACCACGACGTTGATGGTCAGCTTGCCGGTGAAGACGCCGTTGGCCATTGCGGAGAGGGTCGCGGTGTAAGTGCCCTGCGACAGGGTTCCCGGGTCCACCGTCACGTCGAGGGTGCGAGGGGTGGCGAACGTCGACCCACCGCCGACCGACAGCCAGCTCGCGTCACTGGTGATGGTCGCCGTGGCCGGCGCGGTCGATGTCAGGATGCTCTGGAATGTCTGCGGCAGCGAGCCCTGATTCGCTTCGACCGTCATCCGGTCGGGCGAGAACGTGAAGCTGTTCGTGTTGTTCGCCGTTCTGAAGGCCGCCTGGACGACGCTTTGACCGGCGGTGGTCGTCACCCTTGCCGTCAGCGTGTGGGGGCCGTCCGGCAACTGGGCCGAGTTCCAGGGCTTGGCCGTCCCGTTGGGGTTCGAACCGCCGAGGTCGAAGGGGGTCGAGTTGTCCACGCGGTAGACGGGCGTGGTCATCGACGGGTCGTCGATCCAGAAGGACACCGAAGTCACTCCGGACGGTGTCACGAAGGGAAAGACATTTCCGGTGAGTACCGCCTGGTCCAGCGGCTGCGGGTTGGCTCGGGTGGTGGTGGTGCCCCACCGCAGTTGCGGTCCGGTCGCACCCGGCTGGGTGACCGTGAAGGTGACGACCACGAAGATGTCCGCGAGGCCGGGCGAGCTGATCGTCAGCGCACCGTCGACCGCACCGGTGGGCAGACCGGCCGGGTTAGCCGTCATGGTCACGGTACGACTGGCGCCGGCGCCGGCGGCGGTCGCGGTCAGCCACGGCTGACTGCTGGTGATGTTCGGGGTGATCGCCGAACCGTTGCTCGACGACACCGTCACCGAACCGGTGGCACTAGGGCCGGTGGTGGGTGCGCCGAGCGCCAGCGCCGTCGGGGTGGCCTGCAACCTCGGGGCGCTGTTGGCGATACCGAAGGTGGACGTGACCGTCACAGTGCCGCCGGCGTGCGTGACCTTCGCGGTGATCGTGTGCGGACCGTCCGGCACGGTCGACGTGTCCCACCTGAGGGCGGCCGCGGCCGTGCCGCCCTTGAAGTCGAACGGTGCGCCGTTCTCGACCCGGGCCGGGGTGCCGGTGGCGGCCGGGTTGTCGAGGTAGAACGACACGGACGTGACCCCGGCCTCGGGGGTGAGGAACACGAACCGGTCACCGGACAGCGAGACGCCCGCGAGCGGGGTGGCGCCGCTGCGGTTGGCGGCCGGGCTCACCTGCAGCGCGAAGCCGCCACCGCCGGCTGCGGTGACGGTCAGCGTGATCGGGATGGTTACCGCGGTGTGGCCGGGCGCACTGACGACCGCGCTGGCCGAGTACGTCCCGGCGGCCAGGCCGGCCGGGTTGATCACGGCCCGCAACCGCGCCGCGCTCGGGCCGTCGGCCAGGATCGACAGCGCGACCCACGGCGCCGAACCCGTCACGGTGGCAGTGAAGGGAGCGCCGGTCGAACTACTGACGGCGACCTCGCGGTCGGTCGCGGCACTGCCCTGCGGCACCGAGACGCCGATGGACCCCGGGGCCGCGACCAGACCAGGAGTGGTCGGCGCGGCGTTGGCGATGGTAAAGGCGGCGGTGTACAGCTCTACAGCGGCGGTCTTCAGCGTCACCCGAACCGTGACCGTGTGCGGGCCGTCGGGCAACACCGAAGTGTTCCACGGCAGGGCGACCGCGACGGTGGCACCTGTCCCGGCGAAGTCGAAGGGCCCCCTGCCCTCGGACTTGGTCGGCGTGCCCGTCGCGGCCGTGTTGTCGAGGAAGAAGTCGACCTTCTGGACCGCCGCCTCGGGCGTGACGAACACGTACCGGTTGCCTGACAGCGTGGCGCCGTTCAGCGCCACCGGGGCGCTGCGGTCGGCAGCCGCCGACACCTGCAGGCTGGTGGTCTCGGCGGCACCGGCACTGACGACGCCGAACGTGCCGGCGATGAGCGCGACGACGGTCGCCAGCACCAGGGTGGCGGTCCGCCTCGGGCGGTGGGCGCGACGGTGGTGGGCGGCATGCAGCGGCAGAACGGTCACGAGGTGCCTCTCTTCGCGATCAACGCCAGGCTGACACCCGGCGGGACAGTCGTGGTCTCGCTGCCCGGCGCAGTGCCGGGGTCGAGCGGGAGAAGGGCTCGGAAGGCTTCGACATAGGCGGTCGCATAGCGGTCCCACCGCAGCTCGCCCTCGATTCGCGCCCGCCCGATGGCGCCCATCCGGGCGCGCTCGCCAGGGTCGGCCAGCAGCCGGTCGATAGCGGCTGCGAGCTGACGTTCGTCGTCGACGTAGACGGCGGCGGCGCCTGCGCAGCGGCGGGTCTCGGTGAGATCCGTGGCGACCACGGGCAGCTCGCACGCCATGTACTCCAGCGTCTTGTTCATCGTCGAGCGATCGGTGAACTCCGACTTCGGATCGGGGGTGACCCCGAGGTCGGCGCTGGACAACCACGCCCGGACCGCCTCGTGCGGCAGGCGCCCGGTGAATTGCACGTAGTCGTCGAGGCCCGACGCGGTCGCCAGTGCCTGCAGGCCCGCTAGTTCGTCGCCGAACCCGATCAGCACGAACCGGGTGTCGAGCCGACCGGCGGCCACCACCTGCGTCGCCGCCCGCAGCAGCCGGTCGACACCGTCCTGCGGTCCCATCACCCCGACGTAGACCACGAGGTGGGCGAACTCGCGGCCGCGCCACCGCCGGGCCTCGGGCACGCCCTCGCCCCGCCGGACGACGGCCGGGTCGGGGCTGCTCATGACGACGGTGGTGTCGGCGGCCGTCCTCCTGCCGCGGCTGCGCGCGATCTCCGCATAGCCGGGGTTGGGCGAGATGACATGGTGCGCCGTGGCGTATGAGGCGCGCTCCAGGGCCAGCAGGCCGCGATGCAGCACCCGCGCCCGCAGGCCTCGGCGGCCGAACCGGTCGACGAACACCTCCGGGCATAGGTCGTGCTGGTCGTAGACGAATCGCACGCCCCGCACACGCCAGAGCAGGGCCAACGCCCAGTACGTGTCCGGCGGGTTGCAGGCCTGGATGACGTCGAAGCGGGCGTCGCTCCAGGCCCGGCGGCTGAGCCGGGCGGTGTGCAGCCAGCAGTACAGGAACTCCCGGACGTAGCCGAGCACGCCGGTGCTCGCCGGTGGTGGCGGGTAGCTGTAAACGGTCGCGCCCTCGACGTCGGTGAGGTCGGGCTCGTCGACGGTGTCCTTGGGACAGATCACGCTCACCGTGACGCCCGCCCCGAGCAGCGCGTCGACCTCGTGCCGGACCCGCCGGTCAAACCTGTAAGGCATGTTCTGGATGATGACGAGGACTTGCCCAGCCCGGCCCGGTGACGACGCGACCGGTGACGACGCCCCCGATGACGTCCCGGTGTCGGGCCAGCCGTGACGCCACGTCGCCCGCTCCCGCCACAACGTCGCCATGTCGCCCCGCGGCGAGCCCGTGGCACGCAGCAGCACACCGAGGCCGAGCAGCGACCGGGCCAGGACCCGCGCCGCGCCGCGCCACTGCCGCCGCACCAGGCTGGCCCGGCCTCGCAGCAACAACCGCTGCTTGTCCAGGCTGGTGCCCGACGACGCACCCACCGCGTGCACCACCACCGCGTCCGGGGTGATCGCCGGCCGATAACCCAGCTGCCGCACCCGCCGACACAGGTCGGCATCCTCGCCGTACATGAAGAAGGCTTCGTCGAATCCCCCGACGGCCTGCCACAGCTCGCGCGAGGTCAGCAGCAGGCACCCCGTGACGACGTCGACCTCTCGGACGCTGTCGCGCTGCCAGCCGCCCATCGACTCCGGGTCGAGGACCCGGTTGCCCCTGGCCAGCCGGCTCAGTCCCAAGGCGTAGGTCGTGAGGCTCCACAACGACATCGCCGCCCAGCACGAACGCGGGTCGAGCGACCCGTCCGGCCGCAGCGTCCGGCCCCCGACGATGCCGCGCCCCGGGTCGTCGTCGTAGAAGGCCGCCAGGGCGTCGATCGCGCCTGGCTTGATGATGGCGTCGGGATTTAGCAACATGACGAGTCGGCCACTGGAGCGGGCCACGCCGAGATTGCAGGCGCGACCGAATCCGATGTTCTCCGGAAGCAGGACGACGGTCGCCCCCCCCGCGTCGGACAGGACGTCGCGGGTCGCCGGCCCGCTGGCATTGTCGACGACGATCACCTCGATCGACCGGCTCGACCGGACTGCCTCGACCGTCAGCGCCGACAGGCACCGGCGCGTCCATTCGGGGGCCTCGTAGGTGACGACGACGATTGAGACGTCAAACGTCTCGCGGGACGATGTCAGGGTCGGCCGGGCCGCCGCGACGGCGGGCGGGGACGTCACGCGCTGCCCTGCGCCGTGGCGGGTCGTGGGGCGCCCTCGCGCCACCCGACGACCGTGGCAGGAGCCCCGACGGCGATCGCTCCGGCCGGGACGTCCCTGGTCACAACCGACCCGGCGCCGATGATGGCGCCGTCGCCGATGACAACTCCGGCCCCGACCGTCACCCGCACCCCCAGCCAGACGTCCGACCCGATAACGACATCGGCCTCACGTTTCGGTTGATACATGACGGGCGCTCCCCACGTGGTGGCGTAGTTGCTGGCGGTGATGAACACGTCAGGACCCAGCAGTGCGTGGTCACCAACTGTAATCCGACCCGTGGCATCACCGGCCCATAACGCGCAACGTTCACCGATATGGACCTCTCGGCCCATCACGATGCGTTCACCGTTCCGGATACTGACCGTCGGGGACATCCGCAGGCCAGCCCCGGTGCGCAGTCGCCGCCGCTGCTCGACGTGGGCGTAGCCGTAGAAATTCGCGATCTTGAGCAGGTGCAGCCACGTCCTGGGATCGAGCAGCCGCACCGCGGCGCGCAGCGGTGCGGAGGCGCCGCTCATGACGCCGCCGCCGGCTGCCGGGTGGTCCGGTCAGCCGCCCACTCCCGCCGCCTCCCTCTGATCACCCGATACCCAGCCACCAGGCGTGCCGCCACGGCGATCCAGAGGTACGCGACGGCGTCGAGCACGGTGATCTCCCGCTCTCGGAGCAGTCGCGTCACACCGTGCGGGGGGGTGCGCTCCGGGTCCGGGCCGAGCAGGGCCGCCAGTTGCCGGTTACCCAGCAGGACGCGGGCCCGGCGCCGGATCAGGGCAGCTCCGGTCAACGGCGCCCGGATGCCGAACACCGCGTCCACAGCCATCCGCCGCGCGGGCGGGTACTGGCGGCGGATCCAGCCATCGTCATTGATGACGTCAGGCAGGTCCGCGATCCGCTCGGCGCCAGCGGCGCTGACGGCCAGCACACCGCTGCCGACCACCCCACCCCGCACATAGGGCAACAGTGACCACACGGTGGCCCAGCGTCGCACGACGGCAGCGCTGTTCGCCGTGCGGATGGCGACCCGAGGCACCGCTATGACCGCCGCCGGGGTGGTCACGGCGTCGACTATCGCCTGCCAGGACGCCGGCGGCATGTCGATGTCTGCATCGCAGATGACGACGGGTCTTCCCCTGACGGCGGCCAGCCCCGCCCGGATCGCGGCCGTCTTGGACGGGACCGGCAACTCGATGAGACGAACGGGCAGCCCGCTCTCCTGCTCCCAGGCGCGGACGCGCTCCCCGGTGCGATCCGCGCAGCCATTTGCCACGACGGTGATGTCGGCGGCCAGCCTGGCGAGATCGTCCAGGCACCGGACGATGAGTGTTTCCTCGTTGTGAGCGGGCACGACGACGCTGACGTGCTCGTTCCTAATAGGCACCTCGACCCCTGAGGACGGCGTCGATCGTCCGCAGCATGATCGACAGGTCGAATCCCAGCGACCAGTTCTCCACGTAGCGCACGTCCAGGCGACGGGTCTCGTCCCACGGCAGATTCGAACGGCCGTGGATCTGCCACAAACCGGTCAGGCCGGGTGCTACCAGCAGCCGCCGCCGGGTCACGTCGTCGTACTCGGCGACCTCGCGTGGCAGCGCGGGTCGAGGCCCGACCAGCGACATGTCGCCGACGAGGACGTTCCACAGCTGGGGCAGTTCGTCGAGCGAGGACCTGCGCAGGAAGCGCCCGAGGCGGGTTATCCGCGGGTCCCGCTTTAGTTTGAACAGCGGGCCCGCCCCCTCGTTGAGGGCGTCGACGGCCGCTTGCCGTTCGGCGGCATCGACGAACATCGTCCGGAACTTCCAGATCGTGAAGAGTCGACCGTCGCGACCGACCCTGGTCTGCCGGAAGATCGCCGGCCCAGGGCTGTCGAGCCGGATCGCGAGCGCGAGCAGCACGGCTGCCGGCAGGACGAGGAGGCTGACGATGAGGGCGGCGCCACGATCGGCGATCTGCTTCACCAATCGCCGTGGGCCCGACATCTCCGGGGCCGCGATCCGCAGCACCGGCAGCCCGCAGACCGAGCCGACGGACAGCCGTGGACCGATGGCCTCCACCAGGGGCGGCGCAAGGGCGAAATCCCGTCCCTCACCGTGCAGCGCACGCTGCAACTGGGCCACCGATCGCAGCCGCGCGCTGCCGCTGCTGGCCAGCAGCACCAGGTCGGCATCGTAGAGCCGGGCATGCTGGACGATGTCCTCGATGCGGGCATCGAGGGGTGCGTCCGCGCGCGCACGATTATCGAGTGCGCACTCGGCCACCACATCCCAGCCGTGATAACGATTGCGATGTATGCGATCGACCAGGCCCCGCAGCTCAAGGGTGTCACCGACCGCGACCACCCGCACCATGGCGGCTCCCGCGCGGTTGCTGCGCTGGACCCGCATTCGGATGACCCAGCGACCCCCGAGCGTGGCCAGCAGTGTCAGCACCAGACCTGCCAGCACCGGGAGGGCATCCGAGCGGTCCAGCAGCAGCCATCCCACGCTGAGCACCGCGACGGCGAGCATCCCGCCGGCGATGACGACCCGATGCACTTCGGCCGAACCGGAGAGCAGGTAGCGGGGCTCGTAGGCGCGAGCCAGGGACAGCGCCGCCATCCAAAGCACGGCCGCCATGATCACGGTCATCCCCGCCCAGCCGAACGTCTCCCCGAGAGTGTGCGCCCTACGGTCGATGAACACGCCCACCACGCCTGCGGCGGCCACGCTGACCGCTACGGCGTCGTTGAGATGCAGCACATGGACCATCCGGGCGATCGGCGCCCCGGTCGCTGCGATCCGCAGCCGCCGTGTGCCCGTCGGACGCGATGACGGTGAACGTGGGATCCTCGTATCCCTGATCGAGTCGGGGCTGCCAGCATCGATCACTGGAGCCGCGTAGTGACCTGCGATCAAACTGTGGTCGATCACTGTCGTCCTCTCTCTTGGTCGGCCGTTGCCTGGTTCAAACGGCTCAACATTGAGCACTCAGGACATCTGGAACTGTATGACGGCGTGTGTGCGCCGTGCCGACGACAAGGGAAAACTCCCCTGCGCGGACGCGCAACGATTGCTCACAGCCGGAACCGCGGCACAGAACGTAATCGCTGCACCAGGCGAAATCGGACGAATCGGGCGACGCGTGTTCGGGGGCCATTGCGGACAGCCCACGACTTGCTGCGCCTAGCATCACCGAATGACCGAGACGCTTCGCAGGACCGAAGCCGACCTCACGACGGTCGAAATCGATGGTGAGGTCAGCGCCTACAACCCCGTCACCGACCGCGTCGTGATGCTCAATGGCACCGCCAGCGACGTGTTCGCTCTCTGCGACGGCACGCTGGATGTCGAGGGCATCGCTGAGCTGCTGGCCGGCGCGTATGGCGCCGACCTGGGCGAGGTCCGGGCGGGAGTGGGCCAGGCTGTGGCGCTGCTCATCCTCGAGGGACTGGTGGAAAGGACCGGGGTGGCTCAGTGACGAGGCGAATCGCCTTCTTCCGGTCCCTGACGGTCGTCCTTGGCGGTTCGCCGTCGAGCATCGATCACGCGTCACGATTGTGGGGTCACTTTCGAATCGGGGTGGCTGCCGGGAAGCGCGGTGCGCCGGGCCCCCTCACCGCCGACGAATCCGCGGAGGTGGCGGTGGATGTGACCGATCTCGCGGCTGGCTGCGCGGAGATCAATCGGGCTGCCGTGGCAGCATGCCCCTTCCCGGCCGTTCACGCCGCCGTGGTGCAGTTGCCGGGCGGTGCCGTTGTGATACCGGCCGTGTCCGGTGCTGGGAAGTCGACTCTCGCGGCGGCGCTGTGCCGCGCCGGTGCCGGTTATGTCTCCGACGAGGCGTTCGTCATGGATGATCACGGTCGCGCGATCCCCTACCCCAAACCGCTGGCCCTGTCTGATTGGAGCCTGCGGGCACTGATGATGCGCCCGGAGCAGACGCACGGCGAACACGGTCCCCCCGGTGCGCGCGAGTTCCTTGTCGCACCGGACGCTCTCGGCGACGTGACCGCCGCGCCGACGGCAGTGGCCCACATCGTCCTTCCGCGCCGGGGCACGGTGGGGGTGGCGCGGCTGAGCGAGCTGCCCCGCCGTGAAGGCTTGTCGACGATCGTGGCGCTCGGTTTCAACCACTACCGGGAGCCCCGGCGCTTCCTGCTGTCCGCGGCTGCCACGGTCAGCGCGGCCAGGGTGTGGCGACTGCACTACGACCACCCGGTAGACGCAGCGGAGCTGCTCACCCGAGACCTCGGCTGAGCCACAGGTCGCAAGTGGGACGAAGGGATCGTGTGACACGCGGAAGACGCTAGCCATATGCCGCCACGCACGAGGGCGTGTTTACCAAAACGTCATCAAAACCTTGAAACCCAGCAACACCGACACGTGGCGACAGCGGCACGGCTACTGGTTCGGGACAGCGCAAGAGCGCGGGATGGCTCGTGCCATCCCGCGCTCTGCGCAGTGCTGCGTCAGACGCGATGTGCCGGCGCGGCCTTTCGTCCCCGGGTGAGCCACACGGCAGCACTACCGCCGAGCAGCAGCACTGCGGAGATCCCCAGGATGGCCGAGGTGCCGTCGGCGCCGGTACGAGGCAGGCTGACCGCGGCCACCGTCGTCGGCGCCTTGGTGGTGACGACGGCCGCCACCGACGAGGTCGTCGTCGTCGTGGGCCGCGTCGTGGTGGTGCCTGCTGTGACGGGAGTGCTGGACGCGCTGGTCGCCGTGGTCGCCGTGGTCGTCTCGGATGGCTGGGTCTGCGTGGTGGCGGTCGTCGACGCGCTGGTCACCGTCGTGGGCGTGTCCGTGGGAGCCGGGCACGCAGCCACGTGGTCCTTGTACGTCTTGGTCCACCCCTTCGTACCGTCCGGATCGTCGTGGGCCGTGACGTAGACCTTGTAGTCGTACCCCTCGCCCTCGACCGGGTAACTCTTCTTGAACTCGCGGTCGAACTCGGTCTCCTCGACGACTGCCTCGTCGATGACGACCTTGACGGTGTTGGTGCCGCTGTCGTTGTACTTCGTCAAATTCACCGTCAGGAGATCGCAGGTTGCCGACACCTGCGGCACGTGCGCGCTCCCCGCGACGGTGAAGCTACCGAACCCGGCCCCCAGCGCGAGGACCCCCAGAACTGCTGACACAACTGCTTTGCGCACGAAGCCTTGCCTCTCGATCCGCGTGACCCCACCGAGCTGCCACGACCGTCACATACTGGACGTCGCAGGACCATAGCGGCATGTCGGACCTGGTGCCAGGCGTTCACCCGGAGTTCATGTCGCGTACGAAACGCCAGATAACAGTTCGAACGGGACAAGCGTGCCCCGTCATGTCGGGCGGCACATCACGATCGGCTGTGGTAGCGGGTCTGCGCGGCTTCCAGGCCGTTGAGCAGCAACAACTCCACAGCATCTGCGGCATCGACGACGATGAGCTCGACCTCGCGACGCTCAGTCGCCGAGAATCCCCGGAGCACGAAATCGGCCGGGTCCATCCGCCCCGGCGGTCGGCCTATCCCGACCCGCACCCGGAGGTAGCCCGGGTCGGCCAGGGACCTGCTGATCGAGCGCAGCCCGTTGTGGCCGCCCTCGCCCCCGCCCCGCTTGAGCCGCACGGCACCGAAGTCGATGTCGAGGTCGTCGTGGACGATCACCACGCGGTCGGGCCCGACATCGAAGAACCTCACCAGTCCCGCCACCGGCCCACCAGAGAGATTCATGTAGGTGGTGGGTTTGGCGAGCACGGCACGCGGGCCGGGGGACCCCCCCGGCCCGGTACCGATCCGGGTCTCGCAGATCGCGGCCTGCGCGCGGTGGGCCTTGAAGCGCTGCCCACCGGCGAGGGCGTCGATCACCAGCTGACCCACGTTGTGCCGCGTGCCCGCGTACTCCGCCCCGGGATTACCCAGACCGACGATCAGCCACGTCTCGCTCAGGCGCCGGCCTCGCCGGCATCGGCGTCCTCGTCGTCGCCCGAGGTGCCACGGGCCGCGCTGGAGGACACGACCACCGTCTCGGGGTCGGTGACCAGCGTGACCCGGGGCGGCAGCACGAGCTCGCGAGCGAGCACGGTGTG
>CAZEYA010000026.1:0-31023 GCA_964516515.1 uncultured Kineosporiaceae bacterium
GGTCTAGCGGGGTGTAGTCGCGCTGGGTCTCGCCGATGTACACCTGCCGGGGGCGGCCGATCTTGGTGGCGGGATCGGAGATCATCTCCCGCCACTGGGCGATCCAGCCCGGCGCCCGACCGAGCGCGAACAGCACGGTGAACATCTTGGTGGGGAAGCCCATCGCCCGGTAGATCAGGCCGGTGTAGAAGTCGACGTTGGGGTACAGCTTGCGCTCGATGAAGTAGTCGTCCGCCAGCGCGATGCCCTCGAGCTCCTGGGCGATGTCGAGCAGATCGTCGCTGCGGCCCAGGGCCGACAGCACCTCGGCAGCGGTCTTCTTGATGATGGCTGCCCGGGGGTCGTAGTTCTTGTAGACGCGGTGCCCGAACCCCATCAGCCGCACCCCCGGCTCGCGATTCTTGACCCGGGCGACGAAGCTCTCGACGGTGTCATCGGAGTCGCGGATCCGCAGCAGCATCTCCAGGACCGCCTGGTTGGCGCCGCCGTGCAGCGGACCGGACAGCGCCTGGATGCCGGCCGAGACGCTCGCGAACAGGTTGGCGTGGGCGGAGCCGACCAGCCTCACGGTGGACGTGGAGCAGTTCTGCTCGTGGTCGGCGTGCAGAATGAACAGCGTGTCGAGGGCGCGGGACATCACGGGATCGACCTCGTAGGGCTCGGCCGGGATGCCGAACGTCAGCCGGAGGAAGTTGTCGACCAGCGACAGCGAGTTGTCCGGGTACAGGAACGGCTGGCCGATGCTCTTCTTGTAGGCGTACGCCGCGATCGTCGACAATTTCGCCAGGAGCCGGACCGTGGAGATCTCGACCTGCTCGGGGTCGAACGGGTCGAGGCTGTCCTGGTAGAAGGTCGACAGCGCGCTCACCGCCGAGGACAGCACCGGCATCGGGTGGGCATCAGCGGGAAAGCCCTCGAAGAACCGGCGCAGGTCCTCGTGCAGCATCGTGTGCCGGGTGATCTGGTGGGTGAAAGCGGCCAGCTCGTCCTGGCTCGGCAGATGCCCGTAGATCAGCAGGAACGACGTCTCGACGAAAGTGCTCTGCTCGGCGAGTTGCCCGATCGGATAGCCCCGGTACCGCAGAATTCCGGCATCGCCGTCGATGTAAGTCACCGCGGACTCGCACGCCGCCGTGTTCATGAAGCCGAAGTCGAGGGTGACGTGTCCCAACTTCGACAGCAGCTTGGAGGCATCCAGGCCATGGGCGCCGTCGGTGGCGGGCAGGACGGGCAGCGCCAGTGAGCCTGCCGGCCCCGTGAGGGTGTACCCGTTCTGATCCGACGGTGCCTGATCGGACACAGCCCGAGCTGACGTGGCGGGGGAGGTCATCATTGCTCCCGTCGGGTGCGCGGCGCGGGGTGTGCGGCCGAGGCTTGCAAACCGGTCACCTGACGGTACCTCGTGATGCTGCTGCCGCAGACTCTGCTGACGGGAGACGAGCCACGGCCGCGGCCACCCGTTCGTCAGTCGCCGTCAGCGCGATCCGGACGTGGGCACGGCCGGCGGGGCCGTAGAACGATCCCGGCGCCACGAGGACGCCGCGGTCGGCGAGACGCCCGACGGTCGCCCAGCCGTCTTCCTGGTCGGGATCGGTGGCCCACAGGTACAGCCCTGCCTCCGAATGGTCGATGCGCAGCCCCGCGGCGACGACCGCGGCCTTCAGCAACTCCCGCCTGCGGGCGTAGCGGGCACGCTGCGCCCGGACATGGGCGTCATCGGCGAGCGCGACAGCAGCAGCGGCCTGCACCGGGGTGGGCATCATCATCCCGGCGTGCCGCCGGAGCTGGTGCAGCGACTCGATCAGCGCCGGGTCGCCGGTGACGAAGGCGGCGCGGTAGCCGGCGAGGTTGGAGCGCTTGCTCAGTGAGTTCGCCACCAGCAGGCCGGTGTGGTCGCCGTCGCACACCCTCGGGTCGAGCAGGCTCGGCACCTCCGCGACGTCCCAGCCGAGCTCGGCGTAGCACTCGTCGGCGGCGACGACCGCGCCAATACGCCTGGCCCACTCGACGACCTTGGCCAGGTGTTCGACGCCCAGCACCCGCCCGGTGGGGTTGCCGGGCGAGTTCAGCCACACCAGCCGGACCCGATTCTGCGGTCCCAGCGACAGCGTGCTGTCGGCCGCGACCGGGGTCGCGCCGCACAGCCTGGCGCCGATGTCGTACGTCGGGTATGCGATCTCAGGGTGCACGACGAGGTCGCCCGGTCCGAGCCCCAGCATCGTGGGCAGCCAGGCGACGAACTCCTTCGACCCGATGGTCGGCAACACGGCGCCGGGCATCACGTCCGGCACGCCTCGACGACGTGAGAACCACGCCGCAACCGCCTCTCGGAGGTCCAGGCGGCCGCGCACCGTCGGATAGCCGGGGGCGTCCGCCGCCGCAGCCAGTGCTCGCTCGATAACCTCGGGGGTGCGGTCGACCGGGGTGCCGACCGACAGGTCGACGATGCCGTCCGGGTGGGAGCGCGCCCGCTCCGCATGTCCGAGCAGCGAGTCCCAGGGAAAGTCCGGCAGTGCCGAGACCGCGGGCCCCACCTCGGAGCTCTCCAGGCCAGACCTGCTCAGTGCTCTTGCGGCGGGAAGGCGGCGACGATCGGGTGATCGGCGTCGATCGCGCCGATCTTGGCCGCTCCACCGGGGGAGCCGAGGGTCACGAAGAACTCGACGTTGGCGGTGTAGAACTCCTTCCACTGTTCGGGAACGTCGTCCTCGTAGTAGATGGCCTCCACCGGGCACACCGGCTCGCAGGCGCCGCAGTCGACGCACTCGTCCGGGTGGATGTAGAGAGAGCGCTTGCCCTCGTAGATGCAGTCGACGGGGCATTCCTCGATGCACGCCTTGTCCTTGAGGTCGATGCAGGGTTGTGCGATGACGTAGGTCACTGTGAACTCCTCCGATCCGCCCACCGGGCAGTTACAGCATGCCCGACCCGGCGACCTACGTCGCGCACCGGGTGGTACCCGGTGGCATGCGCATTGCCGGGAGGGAGTTCACTGGTCCTCGTGAGCACCGGTAGCGGCCCGGCGGCCCTGCCGCCCGGCCTGCGCGGCGCCATCGGCCACCGGGTCGTGGTGCGGTACCGGCTGGGCGAGGGTCCGCTGATGTCTGACGTGCTGGGCGTGCTGAGCGGCATCGAGGCCGACGGCACGGTGGTGGTCATCGCGGATCGAGACGATGCCGAGCATCGGCTACCGCCGGGCAGTGTGGTGGCCGGCAAGCCCGTACCGCCACGAGCCGTCAGGGCTTCGGGCCGCAGATGACGGTGGGCGCAGCCAGGTAGGTCGTCGTCTTGGTCTCGCGGTCGACCTCGACCCCGCCCTGCTTCCAGATCCGAGTGACGGACACGTCGAAGCCGATCGAGGACTCGTGCGCCTCGCACCCCGACGTCGTGTCGTAGATCGTCTCCGGCGAGCGGAAGTTGGAACGTTGCGACGTCACCGATTCCACGTCCCAGACCTTGGTCGACCAGTACGTCACGGTGATCTGTCCGTCGGCGACGTACGCCTGGATGAGGATGCCGAAGTCGGTGTTGTTGCGGAACTTGTTCTCCACCCGCGGATCCCAGTTGAGTGTCGCCTCCCGCCCCTCCGGGTAGCGCGAGATGTAGAAGCTGTGGGGCTTGTGGGTGACGTCTTCGAGGCCGGCGAAGAACGTGGCGTTGTACAGGGTGGTCGACACCTGCGACACCCCTCCCCCGATGTCGGAGACGTAGCGGCCGTTGGAGATCGCACCCGCCTCGCCGTAGCCCTTCGCCGCCGTGCGCTCGCCCAGCGCCTCGTTGAGGCTGAACTCCTCGCCGGGCATGACGATCGTGCCGGTGATCGTGGCCGTCGCCAGCCGAAGATTCTCGGTGCGTGCCGCGTTGTTGGGGAACGGGGTGGAGAACGTCGAGACGACCTCCTTGATGCCCAGCGCCTCGACCTCCGCGGTGGTGATCTCGGGTTCTTCGCCGGTGGCCTCGACCAGGGCCACCCGGTCATCGGCCAGCGCCGTGGTGACCGCGGCGGCCAGCACGGCGGGGTCCAGCACGACACCGTTGACGGCCGGCACGATGACTGGCGCCCCGTTCTCCAACGACACCGACGCGTTCACCGGTGCGGTCTCGACGGCAGGATCCAGCGACAGCACGACGTCGCGCAGGACGGCGCCGTCGGCCTGCAGTTCCAGCCCACCGGACCCGTCGGGGGCATACGACAGCGAGTCGGCGAACAGGGCGGGGGCGACGGAGACGTCGCGGCCCCCGGCGCGCACGGTGACCGGGCCGGATACCACGCTCGCCGCCTGCGTCAGCGCCTCGTCGACCGCCGCCTGGTCGGCCGCGGGCGGGACCTCGGTCGTCGGGATCGCGATCGGCTGCGCCGCGGTCAGCCAGGACTCGCTCAGCAGCGACGCTGCCGCTGCCACGTCGACGCGCTGACCCGGCACCGGTGTGACCGCCTGTGGGACGGCCGCGACGAAGGTCACGGCACCGTCGACCGGTGCCGTGTCGACCCGCGATGCCAGATCGGTCAGCGCCGCCGTCAGCGCCGCGTCATCCACGGCGCTGTCGACCGAGACCCGTCCAGCCCCGACGATGTGCTGCCACATCCGCGACGGCGCCAGCGAGAAGCCGGTCACGTCAGCGACGCTGCCGGCTGCGTCGACCGCCAGGCCGGCAGCGGCAGGCTCGAGCGTGTCGAAGGCCTCCCCGGCACTCACCTCGATCGGTGCCGTAGCCCGGCCGGCGAACTCCTCCTCGAGCTTGGCGACGGCAGCCTCGCTGCCCATACCGCCGACCGACACCCCACCGATGGTGCTGTTGAACGGGACTTGGTCGGCGAGCGCGGAGGCCGCGCCGATGTACCCGAGCGTCAGCAGCAGCAGGACCCCGAGCGTCACGAGCGCCGGAACCAGGCCTCGACGCCGGGCGCCCTTGGGTCGGACATAGACCCCGTCGTCGGCGGAGCTCTCGGCCGCGCCGGCCCGGGGCTGAACACGTCCGGGCGTCTGCGACCGCTGCGCAACCCAGGGG
The DNA here is from genome assembly GCA_964516515.1 of uncultured Kineosporiaceae bacterium. Taxonomy (GTDB): domain Bacteria; phylum Actinomycetota; class Actinomycetes; order Actinomycetales; family JBBAYJ01; genus JANNOG01. The sequence continues at coordinate 5,011 of CAZEYA010000026.1, forward strand.
CCGCTGCTCGTGGTTCGCGGACTGCCGGTCACGGTCCTCGCGGACGGGACGGTGCCCTGACCCCTGTCGTCGCTCATCTGTCCCTCGGCTGCGTCGGCGGTGCGCCCCCCGGCGAACCCCTGACCGAGGCGGTCTGAGCGGAGCTTAGCGGCGTGATGGTCCAGCCATCATCGGGCGCGTCCGGAACGAGCCCGACGAACCGCCGACATCGTGGCCAGCGGCGGACCCGCGAAAGCCGGGATCAGCACCGCCAGCAGGATCCACACCTCGCTGACCCAGCCACCTTGCAGCACCACATCCCCCCCGTGGCCACGCAGCAGCGCGACGGCAACGACGAGTGCGCGGCCAGCGGCGTCCGCGAGCGCCAGGACGGCGCGTGGTGCCGCCGCCAGCAAGGTCATGTCGACGGCGATCACCAGCGCGACAGCGAGCCCCAACCCCCACGGCCATCGACCGTCTGTCCACAGGTGCGAGGCCGTGCCGAGGACCCCGCTGGCAGCACCCACGACGACACCGATCGCCAGTAGGCCGAGCAGGCGGGCCGGACGCGCACCGGACGCTCGACCCGCCACACCCACGAGGTCGGAGCTTAGGCTCCCGGGCCAGGGGTCCTCGCCGCCTCCTCCAGCACATCGGTGATCTCGTGCCCGACCAGCTCCTGGCGCACCAGCAACGCGTCCCGCAACGCCACCACGAGGCCGGCGTTGGCCTCGACGACCAGCCGGGCGTCGTCGTGGCAGCTGCGAAGCAGGACCTCCAGCGACTCCCGGCCGGCCGGGTCGGTGAGTACCCGGGTCACCAGACCCGCCTGGCCCGGCCCGCCGTCGCAGGCCGCCAGCGAGACCGGCGATCCGGCCATGCCCGCCGCGCCGACCATCTGGGCCGCGACCGTGGTGGCGTACGCCAGGTCGCTGCTCGGCCCGGTGGACACCTGCCCGAAGAACGACTCCTCCGCGACCTGACCTCCGAAGGCGATGCTGATCAGAGCCTTCAGTTCCGAGGCGGAACGGGTGTAGACGTCAGCGCTGTCACCGTGGGCCAGCATCCCCAGCGACGACTTCCGCTTGATGATGGTCAGCACCTCAAGGCGGCGGTGGGGCGCCAGCAGCCAGGCGAGAACGGCGTGACCGGCCTCGTGGGTGGCGATCAGCCGCTCCTCATGAACGGTGTATGCCACCGGTTGGCCCAGCCCGACCTCGACCAGCAACCGGGCCTGCACCAGGTCGGGCCAGGCCATCACGGGGGCGTTGCGGCGCAGCGCCTGGATGAGCGCCTCGTCGAGCAACTGCTCCAGCATCGCCGGCGTGTAGCCCTGGGTGAGTCCGGCCAGCTGATCGCGCCGGCCATCTCCGTCGAGGTCGGCGTCGTGCGCCTTGCGGTCGAGGTAGTGGTCGATGATCTCCCGACGGCCGGCCTGACCGGGCGGCTCGAACGTCATCCGGCGGTCGAAGCGACCAGGCCGCAGCAGAGCGGGATCGAGCGAGTCCGCGCGGTTGGTGGCGGCGATGAGCAGGATCTCGGCGCCCTCGACTGCCGGCCGTCGCAGCTGCCGGTGCGCGGGCAGCAGCAGGTTCATCGAGTCCACCGCGCCGCCCCACACCTGCTGCCACGGGGTGGGCGCGTCGAAGGACTGCAGCTGGATGAGCAGCTCGTTGACCACGCCGCCGACTCCCTCGCTGACCACGGCGCTGTTGGTGACCGGTCCGGTCGTCGCAGTCGCGAACGGCAGGCCGACCAGACCTCCGCACCCCAGCTCCCCCGAGCCGGGCCTGGCGGCCGTCCGGCTCGCGACGCCGCCTCGCGCCGTGGCGATCGCGTCGATCTCCTCGATGAACCCGATCGCCCCGCCCTCCCGGCGGGCGGCTGCACGCAACGCCTTGAAGTACGAGCGGATCTTGCGGGAGGTGGCGCCGTAGTACATCGACTGGAACGAGGTCGCCGAGACGAACAGGAACGGCACCCCTGCGTCGCGGGCCATCGCCTTGGCGAGGTAGGTCTTGCCGGTACCGGGCGGCCCCTCGAACAACAGGCCCCGCCGCGGCGTGCCGCCCATGTCGCGGCGGAAGGTCCGCCCGGCGAGGAACAGGTCGAGGGTGCGGGCGACGTCCTCGGTCAGCGGGCCGAGGCCGCGGACATCGGCGATGCCGACATCGAGTTGCTCGGGCCGGTACATCACGTGCGGACTTCGCCCGGCCACGATCGAGCTGCCCAGCAGGACGGCGATGAGGACCGCGAAGAACAGCCCGGTCATCAGATAGATCGGGTCCAGCTCAGGCAGCTGCGGCAGCTGGGACCGTCCGGTCAGCAGCCGCAGCCACAACCACACCAGCGGCACGGCCAGCACGAGGGCCACCCAGCCCAGCCGCTGCCGCCGCAGCTGCTCGCGCACCCGGCCGACGTCGGCGGGGTCGCGCTGCACGGCGCGATGGGCAGGGCGGCGCGACTGGGCCACGGCTTCCTCCGATGATGACGACCACCGGCACGGCGGGTCATGCCATGCTGCGCAACCACGAGGCGACGATCACGCCGGGCGAGCCTCGCCGACCCGGATGCCCGCCCTGTCTCACCCGCTCGGCTCACGACCGACACGTGCGGTCACGCACCCGCGCGGAGCCTGACGTCGCTCAGTCCGTACCCGAGAAGAGGTCGCGCTCCCGACCGTCGGCGTCGAAGGGTGCCGCCGGCGTGCCTCGCAGCAGGCTGTACCACTCGGTGCCGAGCACCGGCTGCGCAAAGCCGTCGTCCTGGGTCGCTGTGCCCGTCGCGCGGTCCACCACGAGCTGGCTGCGGTGGCACTCCAACGCAGCCAGCTTCGCCTCGCGGGCGGGCTCGGCCTGGATCGCCGTCGTGACGTCCTCGTCGGCCATGACCATGCTGGGAAACTCCCCGTTGGCACCGAAGCCGCCGGCGGCCTCTCCCATGGCCTCGATGTAGGCCTGTACGAGGGAGCGCGGGATCGCCGAGGCGTACACCTTGGCCACGGACCACTCGGCGAGGTCGAGCGCCCGCATCGCCACCCGATGTGCCATCACGTGGTCGGGGTGGCCGTAGCCCCCGCCGGCGTCGTAGGTCAGCACGACCTGCGGCCTGATCTCCTCGATCACCGCGCAGAGGTGCGCGGCCGCCTCGTCGAGATCGGCCGCGGCGAAGGCCCGCGGGTCCAGGTCGGCAGGCGTGCCCGCCTGCCCACTGGGCAGCGTCACCATGCCGGAGTCGCGGTAGCGGACGGGTGGCCGTGCCGGGTCCGCCCCGAGGAAGCGGTGATCGGTGACACCGAGGCGCACCATCGCCGCCGCCAGTTCGCCCTCGCGGTAAGCGCCGAGGGCGTCCGGGTCACCTTTGAGGTGCGCGAGATCGGCCGGCAGCACCTCGCCGAGCTCGCCCCGGGTGCAGGTGACCAGGGTGACCACGACCCCCGAAGCCGCCGCGGCGGCGATCGTGGCGCCGTTGTTGATCGTCTCGTCGTCCGGATGGGCGTGGACGAGCAGCATGCGGCGCGGGGGCATGCCCGGATCCTGCCTCATGGGCCGTCCAGTGCCGTGATGACCACGTCGGCCCCGACGTCGGGCCGCTCGGCCGCCAGGTACGCCTCCTCCTGGACGGCCCAGCGCTGCCAGTGGGGGGCGTAGGTCTCACCGTCACGGGCGAGCGCCCGTCGCCGGCGGGTCACCGGGTCCCCGTCCAGCCACACCCGCACCGCCAGGTAGGGCCGGGCGGCGAGCGGGGATGAGCCGACCCCCTCGATGACGAGCGGTGCGTGACCGGGCACGAGCAGCGGCCAGCGGTCCCGCGCGGCTCCGCTCCCCCAGTCCCAGCGCCGGATCGACGGTTGTTCACCGGCGGACAGCGGCTGCAGCACGTCGGTGACGATCCGGCGCGACGCTTCGGCGAGGCCGTCCCACCCGGGATAGATGTCCTCCATCGACAGCAGGAAGCCTCGCGTGGCGGCGGCAACCGCCCGTCCCAGCGTGGTCTTGCCGGCCCCGGAACGGCCATCGATCGCGACCGCCACCCTTGGCCCGACGGTCGGCAGGGCGTCGACCGCCAGGGCCACCACCCGGTCCGTCGCGGCTGCCAGGCCCAGGGTCACGGGGCGGGCAGGTAGTCGTTGGTGTAGTACTGCGCCCAGTCCGGCTCCTCGGTCAGGACGTCCCGGTCGGCGTCGGTGAGCAGTCCGTTGTCGAACAGGAACGAGCCGTACTCCTGCCACACGGCGTCCTCGACGGTGCCGATCGGTGCCGGCGAGCCGTCGGTGTAGTAGTCCTCCGCGGCCAGCACCTGCGCGCTGGCGCGCACCAGCTCGGGATTCGCGAACGCGTCGGGCTCGGCCGCCAGCAGCAGATCTGCGGCCTCGGCGGGGTCCGCCGCCGCGTACTCATAGCCCCGCTGTGTCGCGGCGAGGAACGCGCGCGCCAGATCCGGGTTATCGGCCAGCCACGCTTGGGAGGCGGCGATCGCGGTGCTGTACTGCGCCGGGAAGCCGTAGTCGGCGAACTCGAAGTACTTCACCGGGCGCTCGGCAAGGTCGGCCTGAATGCCGTCCCAGGTCTTGACGCTGTAGGTGAAGTCGGCCCGCCCGGCGTAGATCGCCTCGTACGCCGCCAGGTCCAGCGGGACGGACGTGAAGTCACCGGTGCCGCCGTCGGCCCGGATGACAAAGGTCAGTGCAGGCACCTCGTCCGCCGTGCCGAAACCGGCGTAGATCTTGCCGTCGAGGTCCCGCGGGCGCGTGATGTCATCGCGATCGGCCCGCACCGATATCGCGTACTGGGAGCGGGCGACGTTGGCGAAGACCTGCTGGATGTCACTGCCACCGGAGCGCGAGTAGGCGATATCGGCCTGATAGGAGAACCCGAAGTCGGCCCGGCCGTTGCTCAGCAGGACTGCGGGGAAGGTCCCGGCGTACGGGATCACTTCCAGGGCGATGCCCGCCTCGTCGTAGTAGCCGAGCTCGTCGGCGACGTACATCCCGATGTGGTTGGTGTTGGGAAAGAAGTCCAGCGCCACCCTGACCGGGGTCCCGGTTGTCTCCTCGCCGTCCGCACCAGTGCAGGAGGCGGCCAGCGTCAGCACCAGCAGAGCGCCGATAGCCGTCACCAGACGGCTCGGTCCTGTCCACGTCATGAGCGCGATCGTCGCATCCCGCCTCGCGGCCACAGCACGGGGCTGGTCGGGCAGGGAGCGAAGATGGGAACGTGCGCAATGCCCTGCCGCCGGTTCTGGCCGCCCTCGGTCTCATCGTGTTGTGGCAGGTCTACGCCTCGGCAGGGCCCCTGGGCGACGACGTGCTGCCACCGCCGACCGCGGTGGCCGAGGCCGGGTGGAGTGACCGGGGCGACCTGGCACGGGCGACGATGCCCACCGTCGTCGGCGTCCTGCTCGGCTTTTCTGTGTCGTTGGCGGTGGCGTTCGTGCTGTCGGTCCTGCTGGACCGGTCACGTCCGGCCCGGCGCGCGATCATGCCACTGCTGATCGGCAGTCAGACACTGCCCATCATCGTCCTCGCCCCGTTGATGGTGCTGTGGTTCGGCCTCGGTCTCACGCCGAAGATCCTGCTGGTCACACTCGTGACGTTCTTTCCTGTCGTCGTCGGGCTGCTGGACGGGTACGCGTCGAGTGACCGTGACACGACGACACTGCTGCGGACCATGGGCGCCGGCTGGTGGACGGAGTTCCGATTGCTGCGGTTGCCGGCGGCAATGCCGTCGTTCTTCACGGGACTGAGGATCTCCATCACGTATGCAGTGGTCGCCGTGATCTTCGCGGAGTACGCCAGTCCGACCGGTGGCCTCGGCGTCTACATGCAGGCCGCGCGGAACTCGTTCCGGCCCGACCTGGTGCTGGCCGCGGTCGCCGTCTGCGCGACGCTGACCCTGGCGCTCTTCGCGACGACGGTCGCCGTGCAGCGCGCGGTCATGCCGTGGTACGCCGACGCCCGGCGACGCGACCAATGAGCCCACCGCGCATCGAGGTCACCGACCTGCGCAAGACGTTCGCCTCGGCATCGGGCCCGGTCGAGGTGCTCGGTGGGGTGTCGCTGCATGTCGACCGCGGCGAGTTCGTGTCGATCGTCGGGCCGAGCGGATCGGGCAAGTCCACGCTGTTCGGTCTGCTTACTGGCCTGCTGGAGCCCACCGGCGGCCGGATTCTGCTCGATGGCCGCTCGCCCGACAGATCGAACCGGGGCCTGGCGTGGATGCCGCAGGCGGACGCCCTGCTGCCGTGGCGGACCGTCGAGCGGAACGTGGCGCTGGGTCTGGAGGTGCAAGGGGTGAGCCCCGCCCGCGCCCGCGCCCGCGCCCGCGATCTGCTGCCGACGTTCGGCCTGGACGGCTTCGCCCGCACTCACCCGCACGAGTTGTCCGGCGGGATGCGGCAGCGGGCGGCCTTCGCCCGCACGGTGGCCCAGGGCCGGGACGTGCTGTTGCTCGACGAGCCGTTCGGGGCGCTCGACGCGCTGACCCGCACCGACCTGCAGCTGTGGCTGGCCGGGCTGTGGCAGGCCGAGCGCTGGACCGTACTGCTGATCAGCCATGACATCCGGGAGGCGGTGCTGCTCTCGGACCGGGTGTACGTGCTGGGGCCGCGTCCGGCCACCGTCCAAGCCGTGATCGACGTCGACCTGCCACGGCCCCGGTCGCTGGACGACGTGCTCTCGGCCGGCGGCGTCGACCTGGAGCGGCAGATCCTCAGTGCGCTGGCGGGCCAGGCGACGTCAGCCGCCGAGGGTCGGGACGGCGGCGGGGCCGCGCCATTCGGCAAGCACGACGGTGGCATCGTCGTGCGGCCGGGCCTTGCTGGTGGCGGCGTCCAGGACCCGCCGCAATAGCTCCACCGCGACATGCGGCGCCGCCGATTCCCGGATCAGGTGATCCGAAAGACCCTTGATGCCGAACGGCACCCCCCGATCGCCCCGGGCCTCGGTCACCCCATCGGTGAACAGCACGATGCGGTCGCCCGGCTGCAGCCGCTCCGCAACGACCGGCGGACCAGACGTCCCGTCCTCGTGATACATGCCCCACGGTCGCGCCGGGGTCATCGACAGCTGCCGGACATGACCGTCGCGCAGAATCAGTGGCGGTTCATGGCCCGCGTTGACCACCGACAGCGCGCCGGAGTCCATGTCGAGCTCGCACAGCAGGCCGGTCACGAAGCAGTCGGGAAACGCGCCGCGCACCACTTGGTCGAGCACCGGACCGATTCCCGCCAGGGGTGTCCCCTCCCGCCTGGCGTTGCGGTAGGCGCCCACCGCCAAGGTGGACAACAGCGCCGAGCGCAGGTCGTGGCCCAGCGGGTCGAAGATTGCGAAGTAGGCGCGCCGACCGTTGATTGCGTAGTCGAAGCTGTCACCCCCGACCTCATAGGCCGGCTCCAACCGGCCCGCGATCGTCACACCGGAGGTGGCGATGCACAACTGCGGCAGCAGCTCCCACTGCATCTCGGCGGTCAGGCTCAGCGGCGCCAATCGGCGCGCCCGGGCGAACGCATCGGTGGCCCTTGAGGCGCCATCGATGATCATGGCCAGCAGGCCGACCGCGTGCTGTGCCCGCGCAACCTGCTCCTCGTCGAGAACGTCGTGGCCGACCACATGCACCGCGCCGAGCCGTCGCCAGCGGTTGGTCAGCGGCACCCACACCCCTCGCCCGTCGGAGTCCGCCACGGGCTCCTGCCGGGTGAAAGACAGCCCGGCCATGCTGCCTTCAACGGGCACTTCGGCGTCGCGGTACCGCCGTGCGTCCCTCGTCAGCGGGATGAGTACGGTTTCGGAGTAGTCGGCGAGCAGCACGCTCGCACTATCTGCCCAGGGCAGCCCGGCCAGCACTCCTGCCACGACAGCATCGAGATCGTCGACGGCCAGATCGGGCAGCGAGGCCAACAGCCGTTCCTGTCCCGTGTCGCCCGAATGCCGCATCCGCGCATCTTGCACGACCGGCGATCGGGAACCTACTGGCTGGGCCCGCCACCGGTCGCGGCCAGTCTGGCCCGTACCTCGGGACGACGCAGCGGTGGCACCGTTGTGGGCGGTTGGCGCCGCTGGGGCAGGATGGCGAGCAGACCCGCCGTCGCCGCGGCCACGGCCGCCACCGCCACGTCGAAGTCGGCGAGGGATCCCGCCGGCGGCACCCGCAGCCCGGTGACCTTGCGGACGTACTGCAGTGCAGCTGCCTGGACCTCCTCGTCGGTGGCGGCGGGATCCAGACCGCGCAGCTCGGTGATGTTCCGGCACATGCCTCCATGGTGCGGCACGGCGAGGTCAGTCGGCCGCGGCTGTTCCCGTCGCGGGCCCGTCGGCGAGGATCCGGTACACGGCGCGCCGCGCCTCCTCGAGGATCTCGCGGACGGCGAGGACCTGGGCGGCGTCACCGGTACGAGCGGCCTCGCGGGTGGCCCCGGCGAGGCCGCCCAACGCCCCCCGCAGATCCACGCGGTCGCTGTCACCCTGGGAGTCCCAAGGCTTCGGATCGGCCTCGGCCGCAGCGGCAGCGGCCGTCCCGGCCTGCGTCAGGTGGAAGACGCGGCGGCCGTCCACCTCCTCGGGCCGTACCAGGCCCTCGTCGCTCAGTTGTGACAGGACCGGGTAGATCGAACCCGGGCTCGGCTTCCACCGACCGCCGCTTCGGTGCTCGAGTTCGGTGAGCAGTTGGTACCCGTGCTGCGGTTGCTCGGCCAGCAGCGCCAGAACCGCGGCCCTGACGTTGCCACGCCGGGCGCGACCGCCCCGCGGTCCACGGGGGCCGAAGCCCGGCCCGGCACCGACGGGACCGAAGCCGTGCCCGAAGCCCTGGCCGAACCGTCGGCCGAAGCCGGGCCCCTCGTCGGTGGTGCCGTCGGGACCTTCGCGATGCGCCAACCCGGGGGGAGCCATCTGGGCTCCTTGGTCCCGCGATCCCCAGGATCGCGGGTTGTGATGGTGTCTCATGATCGTTCTCCTCTCATCGCACCACGTTGTGTGGTAACGATATATCGTCGAACGATCGTTGGGCGGCGGATGTTCCCGACCCGCCGCGGTGTCGTGTGATCTCCCGGATGACGCGACGACAGGTATCGCCTGGATTGCCCAATCCGCTGCCGCAACGGCAACGGACCTCTCGTGAGCTGTTCCAGGAGGACTCATGCGATTGCGGTACCTACTCGTGGCCGCCGTGGCCGTGGTGTTCGCCCTGCCGGCCACCGCGGCGCTGCCCGCGGCCGCTACCACCCCTGCACCGGCGACCGGCGACCAGGCATCGCTGCGGCTGGCCCACCTCTCGCCCACGACGAGGCCGATGGACGTCTACGCGACCCCCTTCAACGGGGATCAGACCGTGCTGCTCGAAGGCGTCGGATACGGCGCGATGTCGGACTACATCCGGACCGCACCCGGCAGCTACGTGTTCAGCTGGCGCGCTGCCGGTGCGTCTGCCGACAGCGCGCCGCAGCTGACGATGTCGGCCGTGCTCGAGCCCGGCGCCGCGTACACCGTCGCCGGTATCGACGCGGGGCGCGACGTCCGCAGCGTGCTGATCGACGACGACCTGACGCCGCCGGCGGCCGGTGAGGCCCGGGTCCGCTTCATCCATGCGGACTCCGACGCCGGCAGCGTCGACCTGCAGGCTGTCGACGGGCCGGTCATCGTCCGCGACGCCGAATTCGCCTCGGTCACCGGCTACGCCTCGGTACCCGCCGGCCCGTGGATCCTCGACGTCGTCAGCGAGCAGGTTCCGGCCGGCGCGGCGATGAGCGTCAACCTCCAGCCCGGCTCGGTCAGCACGCTGCTGCTGCTGGAGTCCGACAGCCCCACGGGCGACCTCACCGCCATCGTCGACTCCGGCGGCCTCACTCCGATCGGGGACGCCTCGGCCATGTCGCTGACTATGGACGCCGCGGGCGCCCCGGCCGCGCCTGACATCGGCGGTGTGGCGACGGGCGCCGGGGGCACGGCCGCGCCGACCCCGATCGGCCTCGCGGTCTCGGGCGCGGTGGTGCTGGCCGCCGTCCTGGCCGGGGTGGCCGTCATCCTGGCCGGCGCCAAGCTGCTGCGGCGGGCGCGCCCCGCTCGGTCATGAGGGTCCGGCCGTCGGGGGCGGCGCTCGCCCTGGCGGTGGCCGCCGCCCTCGTCAGCTGTGGTTCGGACGAGACGCGCGCTGCGCCTGAGGCGTCCAGCGCACCCGCCGAGGTGACCGCACCACAGGCCGCCCAGATGCCCTCGGACGATGCTGAACGGTGGGCCACAACGGACCTCAACCCTGCGCCCGTCGGGGCCCCGAGCGAACCGATGGAAGCATCCGACCCGGTCCGGGTCGCCGTGGTGTCCGTCGGCATCGACGCCCTCGTGATCGACCTCGGGCTGGATCCCACCGGGGCCGTCGCGGCGCCGACGGACTTCGACACCGCCGGGTGGTACACCGGTTCGGCGCAGCCCGGCCAGCCGGGGCCTGCCGTGCTGGCCGGTCACGTCGACTCCACCGACGGACCGGCGGCGTTCTACCGACTGCGCGACGTCGCGATCGGCGAGGAGGTGATCGTGCACCGCGAAGACGGCTCCATCGTGACCTTCCGCGTCGCCAAGGTCGAGCAGTACCCGAAGGACGTCGTGCCCGCCGACGCGCTCTACGGGCCCACGCCCGGCGCCGAACTTCGTCTGATCACCTGCGGCGGAGACTTCGACAGGGCCGCACGGAGCTATGAGGACAACATCGTCGTCTACGCCACGCTGTGACGGCTCAGGTCTGCTTCTTGGCTCGACCCTTGGACCGGCCGCGCTCGACCTGACTCAGGTCGCTCTTGCGGATCCGGATCGCCTCCGGCGTGATCTCCACGCACTCGTCGTCGCGGACGAACTCCAAGGACTGCTCCAGGCTCATCAGCCGCGGCGGCACCAACCGCTCCAGCTCGTCGCCGGTGGACTGCCGCATGTTGGTGAGCTTCTTCTCCTTGGTGATGTTGACGTCCATGTCGTCGGCGCGGGAGTTCTCGCCGATGATCATGCCCTCGTAGACCACTGTGCCGGGCTCGATGAACATCGACCCGCGCTCCTGCAGGTTGAACATCGCGAAGCTGGTGGCCACCCCGGTGCGGTCGGCGATCAGTGAGCCGTTGGGGCGGGTCTTCATCTCCCCCGCCCACGGCTCGTAGCCGTCGAAGACGTGGTGGGCGATACCGGTGCCGCGGGTGTCGGTGAGGAACTCGGTGCGGAACCCGATGAGGCCGCGGGCGGGCACCCGGAACTCCATTCGGACCCAGCCGGTGCCGTGGTTGACCATCTGCTCCATCCGGCCCTTGCGGACTGCCAGCAGTTGCGTCACCGCACCCAGGTACTCCTCGGGGACGTCGATCGTCATGTGCTCGACCGGCTCGTGGAGCTTGCCGTCGATCTCGCGGGTGACGACCTGCGGCTTGCCCACGGTCAGCTCGAAGCCCTCCCGGCGCATCTGCTCGACGAGAACTGCGAGCGCCAGCTCGCCGCGACCCTGCACCTCCCAGGTGTCGGGGCGCTCGGTGGGCAGGACGCGCAGCGACACGTTTCCGACCAGCTCCCGGTCCAGGCGGTCCTTGACCAGCCGGGCGGTGACCTTGGAGCCACGCGCCCGCCCGGTCATCGGTGAGGTGTTGGTGCCGATCGTCATGGAGATCGCGGGTTCGTCGACGCTGATCAGGGGCAGCGGTTGCGGGTTGTCGGCGGCGGACAGCGTCTCGCCGATCATGATGTCGGGGATGCCGGCGACCGCGATGAGGTCGCCGGGGCCGGCCTGGTCGACCTGCACCCGTTCCAGCGCGTTGGTCATCAGCAGCTCCGACACCTTGATCCGCTGCACCGACCCGTCCGTGCGGCACCACGCTAGGGAGTCGTTGCGGTGGATGGTGCCCGAGCGCACCCGGCACAGCGCGAGCCGGCCGAGGAACGGCGAGGCATCGAGGTTGGTGACGTGGGCCTGCAGCACGGCGTCGCGGTTGTCGATGGGGGCTGGTACGCGCTCCAGGATGGTGGCGAACAAGGGCTCCAGGCTGTCGGTGTCGGGCATGCCACCGTCGACGGGACGGTTGAGCGAGGCGCGACCGGCCCGCGCCGAGGCGTAGACGATGGGGGTGTCCAGCAGCGCCTCGGCGTCGACCCCGGTCCCGTCGGCGACGTCGATGATGAGGTCGAAGGTCTCGTCGACGACCTCCTCGATCCGGGCATCGCTTCGGTCGACCTTGTTGACCACGACGATGATCGGCAGGTGGGCGGCGAGCGCCTTGCGAAGCACGAACCGGGTCTGCGGCAGCGGGCCCTCGGATGCGTCGACCAGCAACACGACGCCGTCGACCATGCTCAGCCCGCGCTCGACCTCACCCCCGAAGTCGGCGTGACCGGGGGTGTCGACGATGTTGACGGTGACCCCGTCGGGCGCCCCGGCCAGCGCGGCGGCGGCACCGGTGTAATGCACCGCGGTGTTCTTCGCGAGGATGGTGATGCCCTTCTCGCGCTCCAGGTCACCGGAGTCCATGACCCGTTCGGCGACGGTGGCGTTGGCCCGGAACGCGCCGGACTGCCACAGCATGGCGTCGACCAGAGTGGTCTTGCCGTGGTCGACGTGGGCCACGATGGCGACGTTGCGCAGGTCCGCCCGGCGGGGCGGCCCGGCGGCGCTCGCGGGACTGGTCGAGGTCACGGTGTCGGTCACGAGGCACCATTGTCCCTCAGGTCTGCCCGCCCCACCGACATCGGGCTCGGGGCTTCCGCCATGCTCGTGGCATGGCCCTTCCCCAGATTCCCATCCGCCGGATGATCGTGGACCTCAGCCACCCGATCGAGGAGGGCATGACCACCTATCCGGGGCTGCCCGGACCACGCATCACGGCACACCTGTCCCGCGAGGCGTCGGCGGCGGTGTACGAGGAAGGAACGACGTTCGAGATCGCCCGGATCGACATGGTCGGCAACACCGGCACCTACGTGGACGCCCCGTGGCACCGCTTCGAGGGCGGCACGGACCTCGCGGACCTGCCGCTGGAGTCGATGGCGGACGTGCCGGTCCTGCTCGTGGACCACCGGGGAGCTGAGGACCGGGCGGTCACTGCCGCAGACCTCACGGCGGCGCTGAACCCTGATGCGGTGGCGGGCACGGCAGTGCTCGTCCTGACCGGCTGGGACCGGCACTGGGGGACGCCAACGTACGGCGATGCCGCGCCCTACCTGACCGGTGAGGCAGCGGACTGGCTGGTCGAACGGGCCGCGGCTCTGGTCGGCATCGACTCGGTCAACATCGACGATGCGACCGGCCGGTCGCGCCCCGCCCACACCGCACTGCTCGCAGCGGCAGTGCCCGTGCTCGAGCACCTGACCAACCTCGCCGCGCTGGTCGACCTGCCGGGTGACCCCGGCATCCGGCTGCATGCCGCCGCATTGCCCGTCCGGCGATTCGGCACCAGCCCGGTGCGCGCCTACGCCGTGATCGGTGCCGTGTGACCTTCGAGCTCATCGCCGCGGTGCTGGGCTGGAGCGGCACAGTCTCGCTGCTGCTGGCCTATGGCCTGGTCTCTGCGGGGCGGCTCTCGGGCAAGGGGGTCGCGTTCCAGCTGCTCAATGTCTACGGATCGAGCGGCCTGGGGGTGGCTGCCGTCGAGGGCGAGGTGTGGTCGGCTGCGACGCTCAACGCCGTATGGGTGAGCATCGGCCTGGTCACCCTCGCGATGTCGCTGCGGCATCGCCGGCGGGACCAGATCCCGACCGAGGCTCGGCCGCGGTAGGCAGCCAGCGAACATCGCCGACGCCGGCCCACCTACTGGACGGCACCCGCCGCCAGGAACGCCCGAATGGCAGGGAACGAGCTGGGTTGAAGGTTGTGCCCGCCGTCGTGACCCAGCTCGGACACCTCTGCACCGCAACCCCGCAGCTGAGCCACCAGCGTGCGGGTCTGCTCGGCGGTGGCCATCGGGTCGCGGGTGCCGTTCACCACGGCCACCCGCTTGCCGCTCAGGTCGGCGTCGCCCGGCCCGTCACGCAGCGGAACCATGGCGGCCAGCAGGACCGCACCGGCCAGCGTCTCGGGGCGGCGGAACAGCAGCGTGGAGGCGATGTTGGCGCCGTTGGAGAAGCCGACCGCCATCCAGGCGCCGGCCGCGATGCCGTAACGCTGCTCGGCGGCAGCCAGGAAGTCGGCGAGTTCGTCGACCCGGGCGCGCAGGTCGTCCTCGTCGAACACCCCCTCCGCGAGTCGTCGGAAGAACCGGGGCATGCCGTTCTCCAACACCGCGCCCCGAGGGGACAGCGTCGGCGCGCCTGGTGCCAGGAGCTCACGCAGCGGCAGCAGGTCGTGCTCGTCTGCGCCGGTGCCGTGCAGCAGCAGCAACGGCGGGCCCGAGCCCGGCAGCCATACGTGGGCACGGTCGAGGCCGCCGCTCACCCTTCGGTGCCTTCCCGGGTGGGCACCCGCAGCGCAGGCAGCGACCGCTGGATCTGCTCGCGGCTCGGCTCCAGCCACGGGGGCAACTTCAGCGACCGGCCGAGGTCCAGCAGCGGTTCGTCCACAGTGAACCCGGGCGAGTCCGTGGCGATCTCCAGCAGCACCCCACCGGGCTCGGTGAAGTAGATGGACGTGAAGTACTGCCGGTCGAGGATCTCGGTGACGGCCACGCCAGCCTCGATCAGCTCGTCTCGCCACCGCGCCTGTGTCGCCGCGTCCGGGGCACGGAACGCGATGTGGTGCACGGTGCCGCCGGCGCGTAGCCCACGCGACCGTAGCCCGCCGACCACGTCGACCACAGCTCCGGCACCGCCGTCGCCCATCGCGAAGCGGGCCCGATTATCGCTGTGACCGCTCAGCCGCATGTCGAGCAGCCCGGTGAGCAGGTTCGCGGTTCCTTCGAGCGACTGCTGCGACAGCTCCACGGAGTGCAGTCCGCGCACGGCGTGTTCGGCGGGGATGGCCGCGAGGCCGTCCCAGCCGGAGCGGCTGTCACCCGGCGAGGCCACCAGCTCGATGACCAGACCGTCCGGATCGCGCAGCCGCAGCACCTCTTCGCCGTCGCGTTGGACCGGACGGTCGGCGTCGACCTCGAGCGAGGCCAGACGCTGCTGCCACCAGCCCAGCGACTCCGCCGGCACGCTGAACGCCGTGGAGGTGGTCAGGCCGGCACCCTGGCGCCCGGCGGATACCCCGATCCACGGGAAGAACGTGAGAATGGAGGCCGGTCGCCCGGCCTCGTCGCCGTAATACAGGTGGTAGGTGTCCGGCGCGTCGAAGTTGACTGTCTGCTTCACCAGACGCAGCCCCAGCACGGTGGTGTAGAAGTCCACGTTGCGCTGCGGGTCCGAGGCGATGGCCGTGACGTGGTGCAGCCCGGCCGGGTTGATGCCGCTCATGCAGGCACGGTAATGCTCCCCGGCGGGGCGGTGCAGCGGGCGTCGGCGGATCGAGCGCGCATCCACAGGTCGCGATTCACCCTGATGTCCGGACGCCGGAGTCGGTAATCTGGGGCGATGGCCGATGTCGAGTCCCGTCTCACCGCGCTGGAGGCCCGCATGGACGTGGTGGCCGCCGACGCGGCGGCAGCCCGACATCTTGCCGCCGCCCGGGACCGCGATCTGGCCGACCTTGGTATCAAGGTCGACGCGAATCGCACGGCGATCAACGGTCTCGGACTGCAGACAACCGGCCGGTTCGACCAGGTCGACCAACGGTTCAACCAGGTCGACCAACGCTTCGACCGGCTGGAGAACGCGATGCGCATCGGATTCGCCGAGGTGCGCGGCAAACTGGACCAGACCGCAGCTGGGCACCAACTGATCATCGACCTGCTCACGGGACTCATCCCGGGGCAGAGCGGAGCGCCTCGACCAGACTGAGGTCGGTTTGAGGCAGGAGTTCGCCATAACGGAGTACGAGCACGTCAACGAGGAATGGGGCGCGGGGATCGCCATGAGCGTCGAGGACAGCCAGCTGACGGTGCTATTCGAAGAGGTCGGCTACCGCACCCTCGCGGAGATCCTTCGTGAGCACCGCGGCCTGCTCGCGACAACCTTCTGATCACGGTGCCGACGGTAGATCGGCGAGGATGGCTTGCATGCCGTGGACCGCTGCTGAGGACCGTTACGACTCGATGACCTATCGCCGCTGCGGGCGCAGCGGCCTAGACCTGCCGGCGGTGAGCCTGGGCCTGTGGCACAACTTCGGTGACGTCGACCTGTTGGACACCCAGCGGGCGATCCTCCGCCGGGCCTTCGACCTGGGAGTCACCCACTTCGACCTCGCCAACAACTACGGCCCGCCCTACGGCAGCGCCGAGCTCAACTTCGGCCGGATCTACGCCGAGGACCTCGCCGCCTACCGCGACGAGCTGGTGCTGTCGACCAAGGCCGGTTACGACATGTGGCCCGGCCCGTACGGCCAGGGCGGCGGCTCCCGCAAGTACGTCCTGTCCAGCCTCGATGCGAGCCTGGACCGGATGGGTGTGGACTATGTCGACATCTTCTACAGCCACCGCTACGACCCGACCACCCCGCTGGAGGAGACGATGGGGGCTCTGGCGACCGCGGTGAACTCCGGCCGCGCGCTGTACGCGGGAGTCTCGTCGTACTCCCCCGAGCGCACCGCCGACGCCGGCGCCCTGCTGCGCGAGATGGGCGTGCCGCTCCTCATCCATCAGCCGTCGTACTCGCTGCTCAACCGCTGGATAGAGGGCGGGCTGCTGGACACCCTCGGCGCCGAGGGCGTCGGGTGCATCGCCTTCTCCGCGCTGGGTCAGGGGATGCTCACCGACAAGTACCTGCACGGCATCCCCGAAGGGTCCCGCGCGGCCCGGCAGTCGTCACTGGACCCCGACATGCTGAACGCGGACAACCTGGGCCGGATCCGCGGCCTGAACGAGGTCGCGCAGGGCCGGGGTCAGTCCCTGGCACAGCTCGCGCTGTCATGGGCACTGCGTGACGACCGGGTGACCTCGGTGCTGATCGGTGCGAGCAGCGTGGCCCAGCTGGAGGACAACGTGGCCGCGGTGGACCGGCTGGACTTCACCGCCGACGAGCTGGCCGCGATCGACGAGCATGCCGTCGACTCGGGTATCGACCTGTGGGAGACCAGCCGCAGTCATTGACCGGCCGTGCCCGGCAGCAGGCCGTGCCGGTGCAGCGTCCGGGAGATCGCCTGCTCCTTGAGCCAGTGCGGCAGCTCCAGCTCCCCGATCGCCGTGACCGGCGCCCGGTCGACCGTGACGCCCCGCGCATGGGCGGCGCTCAGCAGGGCGTCCGAGGCGGGGGCGAGCAGCCGCAGCCGGACGTCACCGGCGGCCACGGGCAGCCGGTCGAGGAGGTCCGCCTCGGGCTCCGCCACGCTCGAGACGTCCAGCCTCACCCCGGACACCCGGGCGGCCTCGCGCAGCAGGGCCACCGGTGCATCCCCGGAGCGGCCGACCCTGGCGATGACCTGGCGCAGCGGCACGTATCGCAGCACGTTGCCCTCCGACGCCAACCCGCTGGCGTCGATCCCCCGACCGAGACGTGACCGCCAGGCCGCTTCGTAGGATGCCGCCGCGACTGCCGCCGCCGCCGGCGGGGTGGTCCAGGTGCCGTACGAGGCGAGGTGGTGCGGGCCACCGGGCTTGCTGCCCGGCCCGATCGAGGACCCCTTCCAGCCACCGAACGGCTGCCGCCGCACCACCGCGCCCGTGATGTGCCGGTTGACGTAGGCGTTGCCGACCTCGACTCGTGCCAGCCAGTGCTCGATCTCGGCGGCGTCGAGGGATTGGATGCCACCGGTCAGTCCGTACTCGGTGGCGTTCTGCAGCTCGATCGCATGGTCGAGGTCGAGCGCGCGCATCAGGCCGAGCACCGGCCCGAAGCATTCGGTCAGGTGGAACCACGAGCCCGGCCGCACGTCTCGTCGCACCCCTGGCGACCAGCAGTCGCCGGCGAGCTGACGTGGCTCGACCAGCCAGGACTCGCCCGCGTCGAGGGTGGTGAGGGCTCGCCGTAGCTTCCCGGCAGGAGACCCGATGAGCGGGCCGACCACCGAACGGAGTTCGGTCGCCCTTCCGACCGGCAGGCTGCGGACCGCGTCGGCCACCCGGGCCGCGAATGCGGGGTCGTCGTAGACGGACGCCTCGACGATCGCCAGGGACGCGGCGGAGCACTTCTGCCCGGCGTGTCCGAAGGCCGATCGGACCAGGTCCCGGATCGCCTGGTCGAGGTCGGCGGCGGCGGTGATGACGATCGCGTTCTTGCCGCTGGTCTCCGCCGACAGCGCCATCGCCGGGCGCCAGGACAGGAACGTCGCGGCGGTCTCGGCGCTGCCGGTCAGCATCACCAGTCCGGCCTCCGGCCGCGTGATCAGCGACCGGCCGACCTCGTCGTCGGGGGTACAGGCCAGTTGGACCAGGTCCGCCGGCGCTCCCGCCGCCAGCACCTGCTCGACCAGCAGCGCCCCGACTTCGCGGGCCTCCGGCGCCGGCTTGAGCACCACCGCCGCACCGGCCGCGACCGCGTGGACCACGCCACAGGCGGGGATGGCGTAGGGAAAGTTCCACGGCCCGGCCACCACGACCAGCCGGTGCGGCTGCCAATCGGCGCCCGCGGCCTCGTGCCGTTCGTGGTCGAGGGTGAGGTGCGCCGCGTAGCGGGTGAAGTCGACCGCCTCGGAGACTTCAGGGTCGCCCTCCCGCACGGTCTTGCCCGTGGCGTGGGCCATGACGGCCAGCGCGCGGCCGCGCTGCTGTTCCATCACCGTGGCGATGCTGCCCAGCACGCGGCGGCGGTGGGCCCACGACTGCGCCGCCCAGGCATGCTGGGCCACGAGCGCCCGGGCCACGAGCTCATCGACCCGCTCCTGCGACGCCACGAGCGGCGGGGGCGGCGGGGGCGGCTCGGCGAGGTGGGCGGCGATCCAGCGCCGGTTCGCGGCGACGGTGAAGTCGGTGTCAGGGGCGTTGGCGAAGGACCCGTCGGTCGGCAGGTCCGGCACCGGCGCGGCCCGGTCCTGGGCCCGGCGGGAGGCGGTCGAGATGTGGTGGCGCAGCGCCACCGATCGCCGGAAGCGCTGCTGCTGCTCGTCCCATGCCGGGGAGTCCGGGGTGATCCCGAACATCGCCCGCAAGAAGTTCTCCGGTCCCGAGTTCTCGTCGAGTCGGCGGCTGAGGTAGGCCGTGGACGCGTCGCGCTCGCGTCGTGACACCGCCGGGGCGTACAGCAGCAGCCCGCCGGCGGCGTCGCGGACCGCCCGCGCCTGCGGCGGCGCCATCCCCTCCAGCATCTCGATCTCGATCCGGTCCGCCACGCCCGCCTGCTCACGCAGGGTCAGCGCCCACGCGATGTCGAACAGATTGTGGCTGGCCACCCCGACCCGCAGCGCCCGCGCCTGGACTGCGGGCATTGCCCGGTCCAGCAGCGCCTTGAAGGAGGCATCCACGTCGGCCTTGGTGGGGTAGATAGCCGCTTGCCAGCCGTGCTGCTCGGCCTCCACCCGTTCCATCCCCAAGTTGGCGCCCTTGACCAGGCGGACCTTGACGGCGGCGCCGCCCCGGGCGTGGCGGGCCGTCGCCCACTCGCACAACCGGCGCAGCGCGTCGTGGGAGTCCGGCAGGTATGCCTGCAGCACGATGCCGGCCGACAGGTCGGCGAACTCCGGCTCGTCGAGCACCGCCATGAAGGCGTGCAGCGACAGGTCGAGGTCGCGGTACTCCTCCATGTCGAGGTTGACGAACGTTGCCGGGCTGGCGCTGCGCCCCGCCCGGTACAGCTGCCGCAGCCGCTGGGCGATGGCGGTGAGGGAATCGGCCTCGGCGAGCACGTCGAGGTTGGCGCACACCGCCGAGGTCTTGACCGACACGTACGTCACGTCTCGGCGCCGGATCAGGGCGAGCAGGGTGCGGCAGCGCTCCTCGGCTTCGGCATCGCCCAGAATCGCCTCACCGAGCACGTTGACGTTCACCGCGAACCCCTCAGCCGCGCGCCGCCGCAGGTAGCCCGAGAAACCCGGATCCGCCAGGTCCACGATCACCGCGCTGGTGTCACGGCCGACCCGCCAGTCCACCAACCGACGCACCGGCCGCGCCGCTAGTGGGGCGGCAAGCGCCAGCAGCCGCAAGCCCACCCGGTCGACGGCGCCCATCGAGGCCGGCAGGCCCCGGGCGACCAGGTGCCGCAACGCCTCGACCGAGCGGCGCGGATCGCGGATCCGGACGACGTGGTCGGTGAGGTGCAGGAGCAACCCCCGACCGGCGTCGTCGGCCACGAGGCGACCCAGCCGGGCCGCGGCCCGGCGCTCGGCGGGGGACGCGTCGTGCATCGACCGCACGAGCAGCGCCCGGGCGGTTGCTGCCGCCCGGGCTGCTAGTTCGTCGTCGTCGGTCATGGCCGCATGAACGCCCGGGCGGCCTGCAGCACCCCGACGTTGCCGGGCAGCCACGGCACCGAGTCCAGCTCGTCGACGCTGAGCCAGCGGAGCTCGTCGTGGTCGTCGATGACACGCGGCACCCCGGTCACGACCTCGACGAACCAGACCCGCATCAGCAGACCCTCGTCGATCGGCCACGGTCGCGCCCCGTCGATCAGCGCCGGGCCGGGCAGCTCGGCCCCCAACCGGACAGTGACCCCGATCTCCTCGGCCAGCTCACGGTGCAGCGCCGCCACCGGCGACTCCCCCGGCTCCACCTTGCCGCCAGGAAACTCCCACCAGCCGGCCCAGCGTGGTGGCTCGGTCCGGCGGGCGCTGACCACCCGGGTCGCAGCGGCGAGGGAGTCGACGACGGCGGCGGCGACGATGAGTGTGTCGGGCACCGCCGAAGACTGCCACGACGGCGGGCGTCTTGCCGTGCCGGCCCGGGCGCGTCAGGGTGGGCGGCATGGCCCAGCGACGATTGACCTTCGACGACGTGACCCGCCAGCTGCAGGACCTGCCCGGGTGGGAGCTCACCGGCCTGGTGCTGCACGCGCGGCACGATGCCCCCGACGTGCCCAGCGCGGTGCGGATCATCGCCGAGGTGTTCGAGGTCGCGGAGGAGATGAACCATCACCCGGACGTGGACCTGCGATGGAAGCGGCTGCGGTGGCAGCTGTCCACGCACGACTCCGGTGGCGTCACCCAGCTGGACATCGAGCTCGCGCACCGGATCAGCGACATCGCGGGCCGGGCTGGCGCGACGGCCATGGCGGCCAAGCCGGCGATCGTCGAGATCGGGGTGGACACCGCCGACGCCGCCGCGATCGCGCCGTTCTGGGCCGCCGCACTGGACGTGCCCGCGAGCAGTGACGGTGACGCAATCGTGATCACCGATCCGAGCGGGGTGCTGCCGCAGATCTGGTTCCAGGGCACAGACTCCCCCGCCGCGGGCCGCAACCGGCTGCACATCGACGTCACAGTCCCGCTCCGCCAGGTCCCCGCCCGCCGCACCGCCGTCGAGGCGGCTGGCGGGCGACTGGTCTCGGGCGAGGAGTTCGCGCCGAGCTGGTGGGTCTACGCCGACGCCGACGGCAACGAGGTCTGCATCTGCAGCCCCAAGGGCCGAGACGACTGACTCCCACCCTTACAGCTCAGCGGTCGTAGTGCCGACTGCAGGTGATCATTGTCTTGCGACCATCCGGGCGGCGCTCGAAGGTCAGCCGCAGCACCTGGGTCGCTGACGCCGACCACAGGCCTTGACGATCCCCCCGGAGCTGGTGAACACGCAGCGATGGGTGCCGCTCGTCCGTGTCGAGGAGACGCAGCGCCTTGAGAAATGCGGCGCGCTCGGCCGAGCTGAAGTCCTTGGATGCGAACGTCTGAAGAAACGTGTCGGTGAAGTCGATTCGTTGATACGCGAAGTCTTCGGTCAACCGTTGTCGTCGCCCAGACGCGTGAGATCAGCTTCGGTGAAGCTGCCGACACGACCCTCAGCTATGTCTCGCCGCGCGGCGGTTACAAGCTCCCGGTGTTCCGGGGTGTAGGCCCAAGCGTCTTCTCGACGAAGCAGCAAAGACGGCCTGAGGACGAGTGCGTCGTTCTCGGTGTCTACCTCGACCTCGAACTCCGTCTCGTCATCGATCCCCAGGAGGCGACGAGCGTCGGCGGGTACCGTTAGACGGCCATTGCGGCTCATGGTTGTTCGAGACATCGCTTCTCCAGTCAAAGTACCGTAGAGGCAGTATGACACATTGACAACGGCTAGACGTTCTCCGGGAAGTAGCACGCGGCCAGCTGGCCGCCGCCGTGATCGACCAGCGGGGGCGGGTCGCCAGCGCAGACCTCCTGCGCCTTCCAACACCGGGTGCGGAACCGGCAACCCGACGGTGGGTCCGCGGGACTGGGCACGTCGCCGGTGAGCATGATCCGGCGGCGCTCGCGCTCGCTGACCGGGTCGGGCTCGGGCACGGCGGATAGCAGCGCCTTGGTGTACGGGTGCCTGGGCGAGCTGTACAGCATCTCCTTCGGGCCGGTCTCCATGATCCGCCCGAGGTACATCACCGCCACCCGGTCGCTGATGTGGCGAACCACCGACAGGTCGTGGGCGATGAACAGGTAGGCGATACCGAGCCGGTCCTGCAGGTCCTGCAGCAGGTTGACCACCCCGGCCTGCACCGACACGTCCAGCGCCGAGACCGGCTCGTCGAGGATCAGCAACTTCGGCTCCAAGGCCAGCGCCCGGGCGATGCCGACCCGTTGCCGCTGGCCGCCGGAGAACTCGTGCGGGTAGCGGTTGCCGTGCTCGGGGTTGAGGCCGACGAGCCGGAGCAGTTCCGCGACCCGGTCCGGGCCGGTCTCGCGCCACAGGCCGTGGATCCGCAGCGGCTCCGCGACGGCGTCGTTGACCGGGATCTTCGGGTTGAGCGAGGCCTGCGGGTCTTGGAACACGATCTGCATCTGCCGGCGCAGCGGCCGCATCTCACCGGAGGACAGCCCGGTCAGCTCGCGCCCCTCGAACCGGACCGCACCAGCGGTCGGCCGCTGCAACTGCAGGATCGCCCGCCCGGTCGTCGACTTGCCCGACCCCGACTCGCCGACCAGGCCGAGCGTCTCGCCCGGCGACAGCCGCAGCGAGACACCCGACACGGCTTGGATCGACCCGACAGTGCGCCGAATCACCCCGCCACCGCGGATCGGGAACGTCACTACGAGGTCGTCGACCTCCAACAGGGGCGCCTGGCCGACGCTCACGCGATGCCCTCAATGGGGGTTGCCTCGGCGGCCCGGGTGCCCCGCGGCGGCGCGGTCTCGGGGGTCACGATCTGGGCGATGACCGCCGGATGGTGGAGCATCCTCGGGTCCTCCAGGGCGGCCACCTGGTCCCAGTGGTAGCAGGCAGCCTCGTGCCCGGCTGCGTCGGTAACGGTGAGATCCGGCTCGGCCACGGAGCAGTCGGGTCCGGCCAGGGGGCAGCGCGGGATGAACGGGCAGCCCTTGGGCAGGTTGAGCAGTGACGGCGGCGCCCCGCCGATCGGGGTCAGCCGCTCACCGGAAGAGCCGAGCGTGGGGATGGATCCGAGCAGCCCGGCGGTGTACGGCATCCGCGGCCTGTAGAAGACCTCGTCCACGCCGCCCTTCTCGACCGCCCGCCCGGCGTACATCACGAGGACGCGATCCGCCGATCCGGCGACCACGCCCAAGTCGTGAGTGATGAGCACGAGGGCGGCGCCGACCGTGTCCTTGACCTCGAACAGTTTCTCCAGTACCTGAGCCTGGATGGTCACGTCGAGGGCGGTCGTCGGCTCGTCGGCGATGATCAGCTCCGGGCGGTTGACGATGGCCATGGCGATCATGGCCCGCTGGCGCATCCCGCCGGAGAACTCGTGCGGGTATGACTTCAGCCGTCGCGTGGCCTGCGGGATGCCGCACAGGTCCAGCATCTCCGCCGCGCGCTCCAGCGCCACCTTCTGGCTGACTGCCTCGTGCGAGCGGACCGCTTCGGCGATCTGGGCGCCGACGGTGTGCACCGGGTTCATCGAGGACAGTGGGTCCTGGAAGATCATGGCGATCTTGCGGCCGCGCAGCGAGCGCCGGGCGGCCTGACTGATCCGCAGCAGGTCGGCGCCACCGTACGTGGCGGATCCGGTGATCCGCGCCGACTTCGGCAGCAGGCCCATGACCGCGAGGCTGGAGACCGACTTTCCCGAGCCGGACTCGCCGACGATGCCGAGGATCTCGCCCGCCGACACGTCGTAGCTCACGTCCCGCACCGCCTGCACCATGCCGTCGTCGGTGGGGAACCCGACGGTGAGGTTGCGCACCGACAGCACGACACCCTCGGGCCGAGTCGCCGGCAGGTCGTCGATGTAGCCGTCGACTGCGGTCCTTCCCGCTGGCCGGATCATGCCCGTACCCGGTTCTGCCGCGGATCGAAGGCGTCCCGCAAGCCGTCGCCGATGAAGTTGATGGACAGCGCAATGAGGATGATGAACAGGCCCGGCCACCAGAACAACCACGGCCGGGTCTGGAAAGCCGCCTGGTAGTCCGAGATCAGACTCCCCAGCGAGATATCCGGAGCCCGCACCCCGACGCCGAGGAACGACAGTGCCGTCTCCAGCAGGATCGCCGAAGACGTCCACAGCGTCCCGCTGACGAGGATCGTCCCCACGACATTGGGCAGGATGTGCCGACCGATGATCCGCCACGGCCCCGCGCCCATTGCGCGGGCAGCCTCGACGAACTCCTTCTCGCGCAGCGACAGCACCTCGCCGCGCATCAGCCGGGCCAGCTGGGTCCACACCAGCAGGCCGAGCACGAGGGCGAGGGCCCCGACCCCGGCGCCACCGAAGCGGAAACTGACCACGGAAGCCACCACGATGAGCGGCAGGGTGATCACCAGGTCGGTGATTCGCATCAGGACGTTTCCCAACAGGCCACCAAAATAGCCTGCGATCGCCCCGACCAGGGTTCCCAACAGAACGCTGATCAGTCCGACGCTGAAGGCGATGAACAGCGACTGCTGGGTACCCCGCATCGTCATCGCAAAGTAATCGCGGCCGGTGTTCTCCTGCCCGAACGGGTGCGGTCCGATGAACTCGCGCTGACCGTCGACAACCTCCGGCGTGAGATCCAGCGTCGGTCGGCCACCGTCGACCGAGGACCCGGTGGCCAGGTAATCCTGGTTCCACCAGCCAGGGACAGGGCCGATCCCGATCGAGGTCACCGACAGCAGGATGACTCCGAGGAGCACCACGAGGCCGATCATCGCCGCCCGATGTCGAAAGAACCGGCGCCGCACCAGCTCGCCCTGGGTCCGGGCCTTGACCGTGAACTCGCGCTCGACCTCGACGCCGGGGAGCGGGCCGACCAGCGTGGGCTCCTCGGCTGCGGTCGGGGTGGCTTCTGCGGTCATGACAGCCGGATCCTCGGGTCAAGGTAGGCGTAGGTGATGTCGGCGAGCATGTTGAACACGACGATGCTGACGGCCAGCACGATGTAGCACCCCATCACCGGGTTGGGGTCCACGTTGCGGACGGAGTCGATGAGCAGCGACCCGAGGCCTTTGCGGCCGAATACCGTCTCGGTGATGACGGCACCGCCCAGCACGCTCCCGAAGTCGATGGCCGCCAGGGTGGCGACCGGGATCAGGGCGTTGCGAAAGGCGTGGTTGACGACGACCGTGCGCTCCGTCAGCCCCTTGGACCGGGCGGTCCGGACGTAGTCGGCGTTGAGCACCTCCAGCATCGATGCCCGGGTGAACCGGGTGTACGTCGCGAACGAGATGAGGATGAGCGCCGCTGTCGGCAGGACCAGGTGCGTCGCCAGGTCGATCTGGACCTCCCAGAACGTCCCCGTGAAGTTGGGCGTCCGCTCGCCGATGGTGGCCACCACCCGGCCGTTGACGGCGTCCTTGTAACTCGGGAAGGCGCGCAGCAGGAGGTCGAGGAAGACCACGCCGCCCGCCAGCAGCGCACTCAACACGGCCGATCGAATGGCTGGGATGCGGTCCATGCCACCCAGCGCGTATCCGATCGCGGCGGCGACCGCCGCCGCGGCGATCGCCAGCGCCGCCAGCACGGTCCATGAGGCATTGGTCTCGATCCAGCCACTGGCCGCCGTCCCGACGATCCCCACCAGGCCCGCCGAGGCGACCGAGGCGTACAGCACACCGCGGCGGCGG
>CAZEYA010000027.1:0-29897 GCA_964516515.1 uncultured Kineosporiaceae bacterium
TCACCGGCGTGTCCCCGCGACACCACGCCGCACCGACGACTTTGAACAGGCCCTGACCAAGGTCCAGCGGTGGATCCGGTCTAAGTGAGACTCAGCAGGTCCAAGATCACGCCGCCACCCGAGTGATCTTGAGCCGAAGGGGTCTGCCTCTGATCGCGAACCTGAAAGCACTGACGCTATTGACACCTCTACTCAAATCGGGCCATACTATTGTTACAGATTTACTACAGAAAGTGGGACGATCATGAAGAGGATCCGCACGGTTCTGGTACTAGTGATCGCATCGCTCGCCTTCGGTGGAGTCGCATCCCCGGCTAACGCGGCCGTCGGCGACTTAGTCATCAAGAATCAGACAGGAGCGTCGTTCGTAGTTTGTCAAAACTGGGGGACAACCAGTTGCCGCTCGGACTCCCCTCGATGCCGTCTGTACGCTGGGGAAAACTCCAAGACAAAATGTGGCTGGCAAGATGCGGATGGCATATATGTACCTACCAATGACATACTTTTCGTGTACCCCGAAAGGCAATACGTGCTGACCTCTTACGGCGCGGGCGCCTGGTACAAGCGATCGGGATGTAGCGGTTGTACCAGTGCTTACGAGGTTTATCCAGCTTGACACAGGGCATGAGGCACAGTCCATCCCTTTGGAATGCGCGGACTAATCGGCAGCGGCCTGCCACTGATCACCGAAGAGTCCTGAGCGCAGTACATCATTACGAGATGGTGCTCCCTCTGACAATCGTCGACGCACTGTCGCGCCGCCGTCAACCCGCGGGGTAGGCAGAGCTTGTGGTCGGCGGACCGCCCGGCTGGCCGCCGTCGCTGCCACCACCGGGGACCCAGGAGTTCGCGGCCCGGGCGCCGGGCTGGCTGTTCGAGCTGTGCCCGCCCCGCTACCGAGACCACCCGGTGTTGCGGCGGCAACCCCGGGTGCTCGCCTGGCTGGCGGTGCGCCACGTCCAGGCAGAGTCCCGCGCAGTCATCGAGGCGATCGCGGCCGCGCGGGCAGAGTTGGGTGGCACCGCAACCGCCCGGGTCGATGCTCGCGCCCTTGCGCAGGTGCTGCTGGCGCTCGACCAGGAGTCCACGTTGCTCATGGCCGACCTGCGGGCAGCGCGGCTGGTCGAGCAGGCACTGTCCGACGTCAGATTCGTGCCCAGGCTGTGATGCTCGGCGGCGGGTGCACGACGGGCGCAGCAACTCCGTAGACTCAAGCGACCTGGGCGTCGATGCACATCGACGACCCGCCGACCAGGAGAGGCGCCGTGAACGACACCTCCTCCGACGCCGCGCCGGCGTCGGTGCTCGACCGGATCCACAACCCCGGTGATCTCCGCGAGCTGACCGCCGCGGAGCTCGACCAGTTGGCTCAGGAGATCCGGGCACACCTCGTGGCGACCGTGACCGCGACCGGCGGACACCTCGGGCCCAACCTCGGTGTCGTCGAGCTCACCATCGCCCTTCACCGGGTCTTCGACTCGCCCCGTGACCGGCTCGTCTTCGACACGGGCCACCAGGCGTACGTCCACAAGATCCTCACCGGCCGGCGGGACCTGTCCCAGCTCAAGCAGCGCGGTGGCGTGTCCGGATACCCGTCGCGCGCGGAGTCCGAGCACGACATCGTCGAGAACTCGCACGCCTCGACGGCGATCTCGTGGGCTGACGGCATTGCCCGCGGTTTCGAGGTTCAGGGCATCACCGGCCGCCATGCCGTCGCCGTGATCGGCGACGGCGCCCTGACCGGTGGCATGGCCTGGGAGGCGCTGAACAACGTCGCCGGCGGCCGCCACCGGCCACTGATTATCGTCGTCAACGACAACGCGCGCTCCTACGCCCCCACGATCGGTGGGCTCGCCGAGCATCTGTCGGCCCTGCGCACGTCGCCCACCTACGAGCAGGTGCTGGGCTGGGGCAAGCGCAACCTCAACGAGCGGGGCCCCGTGGGGCGGCTCGCGTTCGGTGCGCTTCACGCAGCGAAGGTCGCTGTCAAGGACTTCGTGGCGCCGCAGACGATGTTCTCCGACCTGGGGTTGAAGTATGTCGGCCCCGTCGACGGTCATGACCGTGCCGCCGTCGAGCAGGCGCTGACGCATGCCAAGGCGTTCGGTGGCACTGTCATCGTCCACGTCATCACGCAGAAGGGCCGCGGGTACGAGCTGGCGGAGGCCGACGAGGCGGACCGCTTCCACGGCATCTCGGCGATGGACCCGCTCACCGGAGCCAAGCTGAAGTCGTCCGGGCCGTCGTGGACCTCGGCGTTCGCCGAGGAAATGGTGGCGGTCGGGGCACAACGGCCCGACGTCGTCGGTATCACCGCGGCCATGCTCATCCCGGTCGGGCTGGATCGGTTCGCCGCCGCCTACCCGGATCGGGTCTTCGACGTCGGGATCGCCGAGCAGCACGCCGCAACCGCGGCCGCCGGCATGGCCCTGACCGGGCTGCACCCGGTCGTCGCCGTCTACGCCACTTTCCTCAACCGCGCGTTCGACCAGGTCCTCATGGACGTCGCGCTCCACCGCGCCGGCGTGACCTTCGTGCTCGACCGGGCCGGGGTGACGGGCGACGACGGAGCCAGCCACAACGGCATGTGGGACATGTCGATCCTGCAGGTGGTGCCGGGCCTGCGGTTGGCGGCGCCCCGGGACGGCACCCGGTTGCGCGCCCAGCTGCGGCAGGCACTGGACGTCTCGGACGCGCCCACGGCGGTCCGGTTCCCCAAGGGAGCCCTACCCGACGACATCCCCGCGGTGCGCCGCATCGGCGGTGTCGACGTGCTGCGCGAGTGCTCCTCGGTGCCGGCTGACGTCCTGCTGGTCTCGGTCGGCGCGATGGCGCAGACCTGCCTGGTCGTCGCCGACCGGCTGGCCGAGCAGGGGTTGGACACCTCGGTCGTCGATCCCGGATGGGTCAAGCCGCTGGACGACGCGATCGTCGAGCTGGCGCGTGAGCACCGCCTGGTCGCGGTGGTCGAGGACTCCGGGCGGATCGGCGGGGTCGCCGCCGCCGTCCGGCAGCAGTTGGCCGACGCCAGCGTGGACACCCCGGTCATCGGCTTCGGTATCACCCAGGAGTTCCTGAACTACGGGTCGCGCGCCGAGGTGCTGGCCGGCTGCGGCCTGCAGCCGCAGGACATCGCGCGGCGGCTGATCGAGGAGACGGCCCGGCGTTCTGTGTCGACCGGTTCAGTGCCGACCGGTTCAGTGCCGACCAGTTCTGTGCCGACCGGTTCAGTGCCGACCGGGATGAGCCGCAACGGGATGGACGAGGGGATCGGCCAGCGGCGAGCCGAGGGCGTGTCCGACCCCGCCCGCTGAGGCCCCGCGGGGCAGCACAGCGTCGTCAGCGGTGACCAGCAGGGCCGCCTCGAAACCACGGTCGAGGGGTTCGGTCGCCGACCAGGCAGCCCGCACGAAGCCGGGATCGATGCGGCGGAGGTCACTCCAGCCCCGGCTGCGGGTGGGGACGGCGACCGCGGCCATGCCCGAACCGTCCCGCGCCGCGAGCCACGACCGCAGCCCCCGCGACAGCAAAAGCGTCGGAACGTCGGTGCGCCGCTGCGGCCGCAGCACGACGGTGCGACCGGCGGCGACGTCCTGGGCCAACCGCTCGGTCAACAGGTCGGTCAACCGGTCGACGTCGGCACGCCTCGACGACCACTGCAGATCGCCGGCGACGATGGCGGCCCGGATCGCGGCCCGGATCGACGGCGACAGCGGCAGCGGCCGGGTCAGCTCCGTGCCGGCGACGCCCACCAGCCCCCACCCCGCTACTAACGGACCGGCGCCGACCCGCTCCACCGGCCATGCGCTGCCTGGGTTCAGCACCGATGCAGCGGGCTCCACATGGACCTGCATCGACCGTGCCAGGGCGGCCGGACCACCGGCGGCGACCAGCCGCGCCGCAGTGATCAGCGTGGCCAGCCGGGCGCGGCTGACCGGGTGAGCAGGGTGCTTGGCCCAGTCACCCAACGCCGTGGCGATGTCCTCCCACGTCAGGAGGCCGTCTCGGGCGACCTCGAAGCCGTCACCGTGCGGGGTGACGTCCAGGTCGTCCATCACCGCGACCGCCAGCATGGCCTGTCGCAGCGCGACGTCCCACGTGCCGCCGCGGTGACGGCCGGGGGGCGTACACGGACGGTCCACCTCACCAGCGTGAACGTCGGCGCCGGAGACGGGTAGCCCGCGTCGGGGCGACCTCGGTGACCTGCTGTGACGACCCTCGATCTGGTGGTCAGTTCAGTCGGTCAGCACCGGGTCGGCGACGCCGGGTGCCAGGAACCGCGACCCGGTCGCCCGCTCGGAGATGCCCTCGCGGTCCAGATAGGGCGTGATGCCGCCGAGGTGGAAGGGCCAGCCCGCCCCGAGCAGCATGCACAGGTCGATGTCGGCGGGCTCCGCGACGACGCCCTCGTCGAGCATGAACCGGATCTCCTGGGCCAGCGCGTTCAGGGCACGGGCTCGCAACTCCTCGCCGGTCTCGGGGGAGTCACCGAACTCCAGGACGGCGCGCGTCTCCTCGGAGAGGTACGGCTTGCCTGCGCCATCCCACGACCACACCCCGGGCAGCCCCGCATCGACGATCCGGCGCAGGTTGTCGGCCACCGTAAAGCGGTCCGGAAAGGCGTCGACCATGGTCTGCGAGGCGTGCATCGCCACTGCAGGGCCGACCAGCTGAACCAGCACCAGGGGGCTCATCGGCAGGCCCAGCGGTGCCAGCGCCTGGTCGGCCACCGCGGGGTCCGTGCCGGTGTCCAGCGCGCCGGTGATGTCACCGATGAATCGCATCAGCAGTCGGTTGACCACGAAGCCCGGCGCGTCGGCCACGCCGACACACGACTTGCGCAGCGAGGCGGCGAATGCGAAGGCGGTCGCCGCCGTGGCGTCATCGGTGGCCTTGGACCTGATCACTTCGACCAGCGGCATGACGGCGACGGGGTTGAAGAAGTGGATGCCGACGACCCGCTCGGGGTGGGCGAGGCCCGCCGACATCTCGGCGATCGACAGGCTGGAGGTGTTGGTGGCGAGCACGCACTCGGGCGTCACCACCGCCTCCAGTTGCGTTAACACCTGCTGCTTGACGTCCAGCCGCTCGAAGACCGCCTCGATGACGAGGTCGGCGTCGGCGAAGTCGGCCAGGTCGGTCGTGCCGGTGACCGCGGCCTTCATCCGGTTGCCGGCATCACCGCTGATCCGGCCCTTGGCCAGCAGCTTGTCGATCTCCGCTGCGACGAAGCCCAGCCCACGCTCGACCTTCTCGGTGTCCAGGTCGCTCATCACCACGGGGACGTCGAGGTGGCGTGCGATCAGCAGGGCGAGCTGACTGGCCATCAGCCCGGCCCCGACCAGGCCCACCTTCGTGACCGGCCGCGCCAGCGCCTTGCCGGGGTCAGCGACCGGGCGCTTCGCGCGGCGCTGCACCAGGTCGAAGGCGTACAACCCGGCTCGGAACTCGTTGCTGATCAGCAGGTCGGCCAGCGTGTCGTCCTCGGCCGCGAACCCCTCGTCGCGGCTGCGAGTGCGGGCGGCCCCGACCAGGTCAAGGGCGCGGTAGGGGGCAGGTGCCGCGCCGGCCAGCTTGGCGTCGACGAAGTCCCGGGCCGCGGCTACCGCAGCGTCCCAGCCGGCTGCGTCGACCGTGTGGTCCACGCGTTCGACGACGGTCTCGCCCCCGACGACCGATGCGGCCCACGCGATGCTGCGCTCCAGGAAGTCGGCCGGTTCCAGAAGCACATCGGCGATGCCGAGCGCGTAGGCCTGCTCGGCGCGGAGCATCCGGTTCTGGCTCAGCGGGTTGCCCAAGATGACCTGCAGGGCCCGCTCGGCGCCGATGAGCCGGGGCAGCAGGTACGCCCCACCCCAGCCGGGCACCAGGCCGAGGAAGCACTCCGGCAGCGCGATCGCTGTCACGCCGCTGGACAGCGTCCGGTACGTGCAGTTCAGCGGCAGTTCCAGGCCGCCCCCCAGAGCGGCGCCGTTGACGAAACCGAACGTCGGCACGCCCAGTTCACCGAACCGGCGGAAGACGTCGTGGCCCAGCTGCGCGATGCCCAGGGCGTGGGTGCGCGTGACGATCCGGGCGGCGCCCTTGAGGTCGGCGCCCGCGGCGAACACGAAGGGCTTGCCGGTGACCGCGACCGCGTCGATCCGACCGGCCACGATGGCGTCGCGCAGTCCGTCGACCGCGTCTGCCAGGCCGAACAGCCCGATCGGGCCCAGCACCGTCGGCTTGGTGTGGTCATGGCCGTTGTCGATGGTCAGCAGCGCCAGAGTGCGGCCGCCGGGCAATGCCACGTGCTGCACGTGGGTGCTGGTGACCAGCTCGCCCTCGGAGGCGGCGACCAGGGCGTCGCGGTCGATGCTCGTGCTGACGCTCATGCTGCGGCTCCCTCTGTGACGGCGGCTCCTTCGGATGTCATGGCGAACGCCGGGTTCTCCCACAGCACGGCACCGCCCTGGCCCAGGCCGACGCACATCGCGGTCAGCCCATACCGGACGTCGGGGCGCTCGGCGAACTGCGCGGCCAACTGGGTCATCAACCGCACGCCGGAGGAGGCCAGCGGGTGACCCACCGCGATCGCCCCGCCCCAGGGGTTGACCCGCGGGTCGTCGTCGGCGATCCCGAAGTGGTCGAGGAAGGCCAGCACCTGCACGGCGAACGCCTCGTTGATCTCGAACAGCCCGATGTCGTCGATGGCGACCCCGGTGCGGGCGAGCAGCTTCTCCGTCGCGGGCACCGGCCCGACCCCCATCACCTCGGGGTCCACTCCGGCAAAGGCGTAACCGACCAGCCGCATCCGCGGGCTCAGTCCCAGTTCGGTGGCGACGTCGGCGGCCATCAGCAGGCAGGCGGTGGCGCCGTCGTTCAGGCCCGCGGCGTTGCCCGCACTGACCCGGCCGTGCGGCCGGAAGGGCGTCCGCAACCCGGCCAGGCCCTCCACGGTGGTCTCCGGCCGTGGCGGTTCGTCGGTGGTGGCAAGGCCCCAGCCGCGTTCGGTGTGCCGGGTCGCCATCGTCACCAACCCGGGCTGGATCTTGCCGTCGGCATAGGCCTGAGCAAGCTTGTGCTGGCTGGCCGCGGCGAATGCATCGGCCCGCCGGCGGGTCAGGTGCGGGAAGCGGTCGTGCAGGTTCTCCGCGGTGCGGCCCATCACCAGCGCCGCCGGGTCGACGATCTTCTCGGCCACGAACCGGGGATTGGGGTCGGCGCCGGAGCCCATCGGATGGTGTCCCATGTGCTCAACGCCGCCGGCGATGGCCACGTCGTAAGCACCGAAGGCGATCCCCGAGGCGGTCGTCGTGACGGCGGTCATGGCGCCGGCGCACATCCGGTCGATGGCGAAGCCGGGCACAGACGGGGGCAGCCCGGCCAGCAGCGCGGCCGTCCGCCCGATCGTCAGTCCCTGGTCACCGGTCTGGGTGGAGGCGGCGACGGCCACCTCGTCCACCCGCTCCGGGGGCAGCGCAGGATTGCGGTCGAGCAGTTCGCGGATGCAACGGACCACGAGATCGTCGGCCCGGGTCTGGGCGTACATGCCCTTCTCGCCGGCCCGGCCGAACGGCGTCCGGACCCCGTCGACGAACACGACGTCGCGCAGTTGACCTGGCATGGGACCTCCCGGTTGGCGGTCAGGCGCTGCGGCGCGCCTGCTCTGGCGCCGATGCTACCCGTTGGTAACAACCACCGGTTCGGGCACAGCGAGCAGTGTGGCGAGCAGTACCGGTGTGGTCGTCTCGATCTGCCACTGCCGTGCCCCTCGGGAGCGCAGCGTCGCGGCCACCGCGTCGACACTCAGCTCCTCGGGCGGCTGCCAGGCGAGACGGCGGACGGTGTCGGGGGACAGCAGGTTCTCCACGGGCAGCCGGTGCTGGGCCGCCAGGTCCGCCAGGGCAGGCCGTACCCGGCTCAGCCTCGCCGCTGCGGCCGGGTCGCGCTCGGGCCAGGACCGGACCGGCGGCGGTCCCTCGGGCGCCGCCGCAGGCATCGGCAACTCCGCTTCCGGCATCCGGCGGGCGCGCTCGATGGCGCCGAGCCAGACCGCGGCCAGGCGCCGGTTCGCCGGGCCGGAGAAGACCTTCAGGGCGGCCAGTTCCGCGGCCGAGGAGGGCATCTGCAAGGCCGCCTCGACGATCGCGCTGTCCGGCAGCAGCCGCCCGGGCGCGAGGTCGCGGGCGCGTGCCATGTCCTCCCGGGCCTGCCACAGCGCCCGGACAGCGGCGAGATTACGGCGGTTGCGGACGGTGTGCATCCCGCTGGTGCGCCGCCACGGGTCCATCCGGGGTGGGGTCGGCGGCGCTGCAGCGACGGCGGCGAACTCCTCCTCGGCCCAGTGCAGCTTTCCCTGCGCCTCCAGCATTTCCCGCAGGATCAGGCGCAGGTCCAGCAGCAGTTCCACATCCAGGGCCGCGTAGCGCAGCCAGGACTGCGGCATCGGCCGGGTCGACCAGTCGACCGCGGAGTGCTCCTTGGCCAATCGGACCCCGAGCAGCTGCTCGACCACGGCGGACAGTCCCACCTTCGGCAGGCCGGCCAGCCGCGACCCCAGCTCGGTGTCGAACAGCAGTCGCGGCGCCAGGCCCAGCTCGGCCAGGCACGGCAGGTCTTGATTGGCGGCGTGCAGCACCCATTCCGGCCCGTCGAGCATGTCCGCCAGCCCGGTCAGGTCCAGGCCGGCGACCGGATCGAGCAGGACGGGGGCGGCCTGGCCACGGCGCAGCTGGACCAGGTACGCACGCTGCCCGTAGCGGTAGCCCGACGCGCGCTCGGCGTCGACGGCGACCGGTCCCGATTCCGCCTGGAGGCCGGCGACGGCCTCGTCCAAAGCGTCCTGGCTGACGATGGCCTCGGGCACGCCTCCGGTCGGCTCGCTCAACAGTGGCGGTTCCGGCTCGCTCGCGACCGGCTCCGGTGATGCCACAGCCACGAGAGTAAGTGGTCGGCGACGCTGGGTGCCGCCCAGGGATGTTCGCCCGGGACCTGGCGCCCGCCCAGGTGCGTCAGTGAATGGCCGCGCCGCGCATGGCCATCGCCACCATCTCGGCCCGGTCGCCGGTGCCGAGCTTGCGCGCGATACGGGCCAGGTGGCTCTTGACCGTCAATGCGGACAGGCCCAGTGCCACGCCGACGTCCTTGTTCGACTGCCCGTCGGCGACCAGCTGCAGCACCTCCAGCTCGCGGGCCGACAGCTGGTCGAGATCGGCGTTGACCTTCGGGTCGGGCGTCGCCTGCGGCCCGGTGGTCACCAGGTAGCACCGCACGCCGGCACCGACCGCGCCGCGGACCGCGAACGGGTCCGTCGAGGTCGACAGGACCACGGAGCGCGTCCAGCCGAAGGGCCGCAGGTCGTGCACCAGGCCGATGCCGGAGCCGTCGGGCAGCTGCGCGTCGGCGACGATGAGCGAACCAGGCCGCCCACGGCCCAACCGCCGGGCATGACCGACGTGTGAGAGCGTCTCGACCTCCGCGGCACCGAGGGCGCGTAAGGCCCGCGCCAGCGACTCCCGCAACTGGGGGCTGGCGCAGACGACAGCCGCGGTGAACCGGCCGCGGGTGAGTGGCAGTCGCGCCCGATCGGTCATCACCGTCATGGAAGCCTCCAGGGTCAGGCGCCGGTTCCGTCCAGCACTCCTGCCCTGCATCGGCAACCCGGATGACCCGCTTGAGCTCCCCCACGGGTGCCCCCGAGGGGTTGATCAGCCGTTCAGCCCAGTGCCCCGGCGGGAATCGAGGGAGATGACGTCCGGGGACATCGGCGGCACCCCGGCGAACCGGCACAGCGCCGCCCCCCACGCCACGACATGGGCGTCCATCGGGCCCGTGGGGGTCCATGAGGCCCGCAGCTCCACCTGGACGCTGGCTCGGCGGCTCTGCAGCGCGCCGAAGGAGCGGGAGGACACCTGGGTGACAGTGCCACCCAGCTCGC
The DNA here is from genome assembly GCA_964516515.1 of uncultured Kineosporiaceae bacterium. Lineage (GTDB taxonomy): Bacteria > Actinomycetota > Actinomycetes > Actinomycetales > JBBAYJ01 > JANNOG01. Next base: position 9,920 of record CAZEYA010000027.1, read on the forward strand.
TCCACTGCGCCCCGGCGGATCGCAGTTCCTCACCGAGCCAGGCCCACGCGATGTCGGGCAGCATCGGGTCGGTGACCAGTTCCGGCTCGACGACCGCCTTGATGAGGGCGATCACCCGCTGGTCGCCCTGCCAGTCGACCGGCCGGGCGGGATCGTGCAGCAACACGAACCGGCCACCAGCGTCGGCCAGATCGGCCGTGATCCCGTCCCCGTCGTCACTGTCGTCACTGTCGTCACGGTCGTGATCGACCGGGCGGTGCCGGGCGTGCTGCGACACCGGCCGAAGGGCGCCGGCCCGGGGCCTCGCCAACCGGTTGGTGACGGCCTCGACATCGATCTGGCCGTCGAGAGCGACGGCGAAGGGGGCGACGCGCCGCGGCGGCGGCACCTCCTCGATGATGACGTCGGAGCGGATCGAGGCGCCGCGAATCTGAGCCAGCGCGGTGGCGAAGGCGGCCGGCAGATCGTCACCCGCACCGGTGGGGGATGCACCGGCGGCCGGCGCGGATCGTGACCCGTCGGACCGTCGGATGGTCTCGATGATCGCCACCTGGTCAGGGTAATCCGTCGGCGGGCGACCCTGGGCGATCCGCGCCGGGGCGGCGGGGTCTGAGACGATCGGGTCGTGCCGGATCCTGCAGCCTCGGACTTCTTCAGGGCCTGTCGCGGCCTGCCCGTGGACACCACTCCGGTGTGGTTCATGCGCCAGGCCGGGCGGTCGCTGCCGGAGTACCGCGCGTCGCGGACCGGGGTCGGGATGCTCGAGGCCTGCGCCATGCCGGAACTGGTCACCGAGATCACGCTGCAGCCGGTGCGCCGCTACGGCGTCGACGCCGCGGTCCTGTACTCCGACATCGTGGTGCCGCTGGCCGCCGCCGGCATCGATGTCCGGATCGAGCCGGGGGTGGGCCCGGTGATGGGCCGGGCCGTGCGTACGGCCGCCGAGGTCGACGCGTTGCCGGACCTGGACCCGGCCGCGATGGCCCCGGTCGGTGAGGCGATCCGGATGCTGGTGGCCGAGCTCGGCGGCACCCCGCTCATCGGGTTCGCGGGTGCGCCGTTCACGCTGGCCAGCTACCTCATCGAGGGCGGCCCGAGCCGGCACCACGAGCGGACCAAGGCGCTGATGATCTCCGACCCGGGCCTGTGGGACGCCTTGCTGAGCCGGATCGCCGGCATCGCGGCCACCGCGCTGGTAGCCCAGCTGAGCGCGGGGGTCAGCGTGGTGCAGCTGTTCGACTCCTGGGCGGGGGCGCTGTCGCGGGCGGACTACGAGCGGTTCGCGGCGCCCTACTCGGCGAGGGTGTTGGCGGAGGTCGCGGAGCATTCGAGCGCGCCGCGGATCCACTTCGGTGTGGGCACAGCGGAGCTGCTGGGCTCGATGGCCGCGGCTGGAGCCGACGTCATGGGCGTGGACTACCACCTGCCGCTCGACGAGGCGCAGCGGCGGATCACCGCGGCCGTCGGGCCTCGTCCGCTGCAGGGCAACCTGGACCCGGCCATGCTGCTGGCACCCTGGGACGCCGTGGCGCCCCGCGCGCTGGACATGCTGCGTGCCGGCCGGGCGGCGCCCGGGCACATCGCCAACCTCGGCCACGGGGTGCTGCCTCAGACCGACCCTGACCAGCTGGCCCGCCTGGTCGACCTGGTGCACGGCTTCGACCCGGCTGACGCACCCCCCGGGCAGTGAGCCGAGGATGAGCCTGGATGGGGCCACGGCCTCCGGCCCGGTGGTCGTCGTGGGTGGCGGGATCGCCGGGCTGGTGGCCGCGTGGGAGTTGCGCCTGGCCGGTTTCGACGTCGAGCTGGTCGAGGCCTCCGGCCGGTGCGGTGGTCCGTTGCTGACCGGCGAGGTCGGGGGAGTCGTCGTCGATCTCGGCGCAGAATCGTTCCTGGCCCGCCGGCCGGAGGCGCTCGACCTGGTGGCCGAGCTGGGTCTGTGGGGCGACCTGGTGCACCCGGCCCGCAGTACGCCGATGATCCATCGCGACGGGGTGCCGCACCCGCTGGCCCCCGGCACCGTGTTCGGGGTGCCCGCGGACCCGGCCCTGCTGGCCGGCGTCCTGACTGCCGAGGAGATCGAGCGCGCTGTCGCCGAGGTGGACGTGGCGTGGACCGGTGACGTCAGCGTCGCGGAATTCGTGGGGCAGAGGCTGGGTGAGGCGGTGGTGGAGCGGCTGGTCGATCCGCTGCTCGGTGGGGTCTATGCCGGTCGTGCTGCTGCACTGTCGGCGCAGGCGACGCTGCCACAACTGGTCGTAGCGGTAAAGGCCGGCTCGACGTTGCGGGCAGCGGTGCGAGCGGTGACCGGGGCGGTAGGACCGGGGCGGGCTCCGGTGTTCGGGGGGTTGAGCGGCGGGGTCGGCCGCCTGGTCACCAGCCTGGTCGACCGGTTCACCACCGCCGGTGGTCGGGTCTGGCTGGGCGAGGGTGTCGTCTGCGTGGCCCGTGAGCGTGGCGCCTGGTCGGTCACCTCCCGCACGGCCGACGGCGGGCTACGGACGCGACCCGCCGCGGGCGTCGTCCTGGCAACGCCGGCCCCAGTCGCCGGCCGCTTGCTCAGCACAGTGGCGCCGGGCGCCGCGGCGGGACTGGCCGGGATCGACCTCGCCGCCGTCGCCGTCGTCGCCCTCGCCGTGCCGGTCGATCAACTGCCGGTCGGCCGACTGCCCGACGATGCCACCTCGGGCGTTCTCGTTCCCGCCGTCGAAGGGTCGGCGCGTGGCCTCGCCGTCAAGGCGATGACGTTCTCCAGTGCCAAGTGGGGCTGGGTCGCCGCGCAGGACCCCACCCTCGCCATCATCCGTGCCTCCATCGGCCGGGCGGGCGAGCCGGGCGGGGCCGGGCTGAGCGACACCGACCTGGTGGCGCTGGCGCGGCGTGATGCCGGCGTGCTGCTCGGTGTCCAGCTGAGGGTCGCCGACGCGGTCGTGGCCCGCTGGCCGGGTGCGCTGCCGCAGTACCCGGTCGGCCACGTCAGCGCGATGGCTAGGGTGTCCGCAGAGGTCGACGGCCACCCCGGGCTGGCGCTCGCCGGTGCTGTCCTGGCCGGGGTCGGCATCCCGGCCTGTATCGCCACCGGCCGGGCGGCCGCGTCGAAGGTGATCATCGACCTCACCGGGCGGGCCAGCCTCGACGAGCTCGACGACACGAGTCAGTCACGATTCACGACGTTATGAAGGGCGCCAGATGAGTCACGATCAGGACGCGGCAGACCAGATCAACGCGACGATCCGCTATGCCATGTGGTCGGTCTTCGCTGCCGAGGGGCCGACGGGGGGCGAGCGGGCCGGGCTGGCCGGCGAGCTGCAGGAGGCGCTGGCACCGGCCGAGGCGCACGGCCTGGTGGTGCGCGGCTGGTACGACCTCGGCGGGATGACCGCCGACGCCGACCTCATGGTGTGGTGGCACGCACCGCGCATCGAGACCCTGCAGGCCGCCTACCACTGTCTGCGCCGCTCGACGCTGGGCGCGGCGCTGCGCCCGGTGTGGTCGGTGACCGGGCTGCACCGCCCGGCGGAGTTCAACCGCGGCCACGTCCCTGCGTTCATGGCGGGCGAACCGGCGGGCGGCTACATCTGTGTCTACCCGTTCGTCCGCAGCTACGAGTGGTATCTACTGCCCGACGGCGAGCGACGTGACCTGCTGGTCGAGCACGGCGTCGCCGCGAAGCCGTACCCGGACGTGCGCGCCAACACCGTCTCGTCATTCGCGTTGTCGGATTACGAGTGGATCCTGGCCTTCGAGGCCGAGGAACTGCACCGCATCGTCGACCTGATGCGTGACCTCCGCGCGACCGGCGCCCGCCGCCACGTCCGCGAGGAGATCCCCTTCTACACAGGCCCCCGAATGGACCTCGCCGCGCTCATCGCCACCCTGCCCTAATTGTGACGCGCCGCCGCTTTCAGGCGGGCTCGAAACGCAACGAGATCGAGTTGATGCAGTAGCGCAGATCGGTGGGGGTGTCGTAGCCCTCGCCGGCGAAGACGTGGCCCATGTGTGACCCGCACGCGGCGCAGCGGACCTCGGTCCGGACCATGCCGCCGGCGCGGTCGGTGATCTCCTCGACCCGGTCCCCGGCCAGCGCGGAGTAGAAGGACGGCCAGCCGCAGTGGCTGTCGAACTTCTCGGTCGAGCGGAACAGCTCGGTGCCGCAGGCGCGGCAGGAGTACACCCCGACCTCCTTGAGGTCGGTGTACTCCCCGACGTGCGGCCGCTCGGTGCCCGCTCGCCGCAGCACCTGGTACTCCTGCGGGCTCAGGGCTTCCCGCCATTCCTCGTCGGGGCGTCCCTTGGGGTAGCTGGTCCTCGTCGTGTCGGTCACACCCGGTCCAACGGCGCCGCCGATGCCCGCTGTTCCCCGCGTCACAGATCCGTAAGCCCCGGCGGGGCTGGGACACTGAGCGGGTGGCTGCCAATCCCCGCCGGATCCGTCGCGCCTCCCGGCGCCTGACCCGCATCCTCGTCCTGGTCGGCGCGGCCGTCACCGGGGCCCTGCTGGCCTCGGTGGCGGTCTCGGCCAGTGCCGGGTACTTCGTCCGCCGGCTGCTGGTCCCGGTGCGCCAGAAGGTCGACGACACCGAGGTGCTGAGCGTCGGTCCGGGCACTGTCACGATCCGCGCCTCCGACGAGACGGTCGCCGGTGGCAGGTACGGCCTGTTCATCGGGGGCCGCGCCACGCACTTGCAGCTGGGCGAGGTGATCCGGGCGGACGGCCCGACCGTCACGCGCACGCTGACCGCTGTCGACATGGGCTCGATGCGGGTCGGTCCGGCTCGGTGGGACCAGTACTACTTCGCCGGTAACCCGGACTCGGCGCTGGGGTTGGGCTTCGAAGCCGTCGACCTGGACACCGCTGTCGGGAAGCTGCCCGCCTGGGTGGTGCCGTCCGGCCCGGTCCCGTCGCGCACCTGGGCCGTCCACATCCACGGGCGCGGCGCGACGAGGGAGGAGTGCCTGCGGGGGTTGACCGTCTTCCATCGGCTCGGCATCGACTCGGTGGTACCGAGTTACCGCAACGACATCGACACCCCGGTCATCCCCGGTGGGCGGTATCACCTGGGTGACACGGAATGGGCCGATGTCGAGCCGGCGGTCAGGCTCGCGCTTGCCCGTGGTGCCGACCGGGTCGTGGTGGTCGGTTGGTCGATGGGTGGGGCGATCGGCCTGCAACTGCTGTCCCGTTCGCGCACGGCTGGACGGATCGCCGGACTGGTCCTCGACGCGCCGGTGCTGGACTGGCAGAACGTCCTGGACCACCAGGCGCGGGTGAACCGGCTGCCGGTGTGGGTGGCTCGGCTGGGACTGGCGGCGCTGGCGCAGAAGCAGGCCGGTGCCCTGTTCGGCGTCGAGGGGCCGGTCGACCTCACCCGGTTCGACTGGGTCGCGCGCGCCAACGAGCTGCGCACCCCGATGCTCATCATCCATTCCGACGACGACGAGTTCGTCCCCTCCGGCCCCAGCCGTGCGCTGGCCAACGCCCGACCGGACATCGTCACGCTGGCCTCGTTCCGGGGGGCCTACCACACCAAGGAGTGGAACATCGATCCCGAGCGCTGGGAGGCCCTGGTCGAGGAGTTCGTCACGAAGCTCTGAACCGGATCGCGCGCCCTCACCGGCGGCGGGCCGCCGAGGTCGCCAGGACGATCACGGCGAGCACCGCACCGGCGGCCATGACGAGGACCACCAGACCCAGCTCGGCGGAGACGGCGCCGCTCACAGCGGGTATCACCAGCGCCGCCGAAGCGGTGGCCGTGACGAGGGCCAGGCGGCGTGCTCCCGGCAACAGCGCACGCACGGCGACCTCACCGTCGCCCGGCAGGACGGCGCACAGCCCCGCCAGGCTGTGGCAGGCGACGACGGCCGCGACGAAGGCCGCCGCGAGCATCGTCTGCGGCCAGGTCAGCAGGGCCGGGGCCACGGCGAGCCGGGCGATGATCACCACCAGCAGAAACCCGGCCGGTCCTCGGTTGCCGGGGTTGGTGACGAGCAGCACCACCGACACAGCCGCGACGACCGCGATCAGCATGGCCGCCCACGGCGGCGCCTGCGTCAGCACCATCGGCACCCCACTGGCCGCCCACGCCCCCAGGCCGGCCGCGAGCAGCACGACCCGCAGCAGGGTGACCGGCACCGAGACCGCGCGAGCAGCCTGGGGCAGGGCGGAGGCGGTCATCGACGGCTTGCCCGGCGAACCGGGGCGTGACCCCGCCCGGGCCCTCGCGCACCGGTGGTCTCGCTCGGCCGGCCGCGGTCGTCCGGGCCGAGCCACGCCCGGACGCTGACACCGGCGTTGCGCAGCCGCGCCAACCGCTGCCGCCGCTCGGCGAGGACCAGGGCCAGCGCCTCCGCCGAGTAGGGCATTCGGGGATCGGGCACGACCGTGCGGGGCGCCGTGTCCAGGGCCACCACGTCCCGGCCGCCGCGGGCGAGCGACACGGTGAGATCGACGATCTCGGCGTCGTAGAACGCCGAGACGACCACGGTGACCGCATGCGAGGCGGACCGGTTGAGCAGCGGGGCGATCGAGGGACCCAATGAGCCCGGCCGCCACACGCCCAGCTTGTCCACGGTCACCTGACCGAGCCGGAAGCGGATGCGGTCCAGGTGACGTCGGCCTGCGCCGGCGGCCAGGCTGGCGCGGGGCCGGCCGAGGTCGATCAGGGTGACCCGGTCACCGGCCCGGACGTGGTCGGCGGCCACCGACACCGCGGCCGCCACCGTCGCATCCAGGCTGCCGCCGGCGGTTGCGACGGCGGGACGCAGGGCCGGGGGAGCGTCCGGCGGGCGGGCCGGGGTGGCCTCGCGTCGCCCGACCCGGGACAGCCGGGAGCGCAGCCGTCGCAGCAACCGCACCGGCAGCGGCGGCCGGCTCGCCTCGCGGGCGCGCCGGGACAGGTCGAGGTCCCAGTCGGCCATCGCCGGGGAGATATCGAGCCTGGTGTCCACGAGCAGCAGCACCTCGCTGTCGGTTTCGGCCACCGTCGTCCGGACATACAGCGCCGCCTGCCGCACAGCGGGATGCCGTGAGGCGAGCCGGCGATTGGTGACCCGCCAGTCGATCCGGCGCAGGAGGTCACCGGGCCGGAACTCGCGCACGCCGAGGACCTCCGAACCCTCGCCGGGGGTCCGGGCCCGGTGACTTCCGAGCTGCCCGGATGTCCTCGGCGGCACCGCGACGCCGCCGCCCGCGCTCGGTGCCGGGATCACCGCGACCCGCAGTTCACGCGCCTCGACCGGGCCAGTGACGAACAAGCCGTCGCCCGTGGCGGCGACCCAGTCCGGGCGGGCCAGCCGCAGGCTGCCCCAGCCCGTGACGCTGAACCGCCGTTCCAGGGTGGTCAGTTGAGACGGTGTCGCCACCGTCAGGCTACGGATGAAGCCCGGTCGCTCCGGGTCGGGCAGCCGAACCGTCAGCAGTTGGGTGCCCGGCGGTGTCGTCGCCGAGAGCTGCAGCACGACGGTGTCCCCTGATGTCACGGCGGCCGGCGCCGACCCCCGTAGCCCCGCGCTGCTACGGGGGGGGCCGGGACCGCTCGCCAGGGCCACCGCGAGCACCAGGGCACCGCCGGTGACGGCGACGTCGGGCCGGCCGAACCAGATCCCGGCGGCGGCGGACGCCGCACCGACCGCCAGGCCACGCGACAGCGCCCGAGTCGCGAGCCATCCCGTGCCGGCGCTCACGGCACGCTGCGGTGACCGACCCGCAGCGAGCGGGCGGCACCGGGTGCCGCCACGGCACCGAGGACGTCCTCGACGACGGCGGTACTGCGCACCCGGCGGGCCCACGCGTCCGGGGTCAGCGTCAGCCGGTGCGCCAGGACCGGCCCGGCGGCTCGCTTGACGTCGTCCGGCAGCACGAACGCGCGGCCGGCCATGGCGGCGAGCGCCCGGGCGACGCTCACGAGCGCGACCGTTGCGCGTGGTGACGCACCGACCTCGACGGCGGCGTGTTGGCGGGTGCCGGCAGCGATGGCCACGCAGTAGCCGATGACATCCTCCTCGACGGCCACGGTCTCCATACCGGCCTGGGCGGCCAGCAATGTGGCGGTGTCGATGACGGGCCCGGGCAATGTGGGCGACGCGCCGGCCCGCAGGGCGCGGCGCAGGATCTCCCGTTCCCGGTTGTCGTCGGGGTACCCGAACTCCAGCCGGACCAGGAAGCGGTCGAGCTGCGCCTCCGGCAGCGCGAAGGTGCCCTCGTACTCGATCGGGTTGGACGTGGCGAGGAGGTGGAACGGCTGCGGCAGTGCGAACGTGCTGCCCTCTACCGTGACCTGCGCCTCCTGCATGGCCTCCAGCAGCGCCGACTGGGTCTTGGGAGTGGCCCGGTTGATCTCGTCCGCCAGCAGCAGGCCGGTGAAGACAGGCCCCGGGTGGAAGTCGAAAGTGCTGCTGCCGGGGGAGAACACGAAGGATCCGGTGACGTCGCCGGGCAGCAGGTCAGGGGTGCACTGCAGCCGCCGGAACGACAACCCGAGCACCGCTGCCAGCGTCCTGGCCGCCAGTGTCTTGCCCAGCCCGGGGACGTCCTCGAACAGCACGTGGCCCCGGGCCAGGACGGCGGCCAGCGCCAGCGCGAGCGCCCGGTCGGCGCCGACGACGACCGTCGAGATCCGGTCCAGAACGGCCGCGGCCAGGCCGGCGATCTCGTTGGGTGGCAGCGGCGTGATCTGCGTCAACCCGGCGGAGCTGGACGTGGTCGTCATGGGCGTCCCGTCCGTCGCAACTGTGCCAGGGCGGCCTCGTACTGGCGCCGGGTGACGCCGCTGCGCCGGTCGCTCTCCTCCGCGGGGCTGGGCCGTGCGGGGTCGAGGGGCAGAGCGGCGCTGATCCTCGCAGTCACGTGGCGTCGCAGGGCGGAGTCCGAGCCGGCGCTCGACAGCGTCTCGGCCAGTAGCCGCACGTCATGCCATCCCGCCGACGTCCGTTCTGGGCCGGCGGGGGAGGGCCACCGGACCGTCTCGCCCGCAGCCAGCAGCACCCCGGAGCATCCCACCGCGACACACACCGCCGCGGCCACGGCATCGAGCACCCGCAGGCCCGCGAGCAGGGTGACGAACCCGGCTGCGGCGCCGGCCGTCGGTACCACGACCAGGGCGGTCAGCAGTCGTCGGTTCATCGCGCCGCCTCGAGGAGGTCGCCGCGCAGCGCCGACAGTGCTGCGCTCGCGCGCCTGCCATCGGCTGCATCGAGCTGCTCGTCGGAGAACCGCGCCCGGCTGTACAGCTCCGACAGTGCCCCCAGCGCGTCGGGGCCGACCATCCGGCGCGCCAGGAGGCCGTCGGCGAACTCGGCGGCCGTGTCGGGACTGCGGCGAATTGCCCCGGCGTCCGCGGCGACCGACTCCAGCAGCACCCAGGACTCGATGACCGCGTCGGACACCGCTCCCGGGGCGCCGGACGCGAGAGCCGTGTGGAGTGAACCGGCCCCCAGCAACGCGGCATCGGCGAGGGCATCGGCGTACGCCGCGTGGTCGGTGTCACCCGCCGCGTACCTGAGCCTGCCACCGAGCAGCCCCGGCTGGCCGCGTTCCCGTGCCGCCATCCGGCGCAATGCCAGCAAGGTCAGCAGTCGGCGAGCCAGCAGCAAGGTCAGCCCGACCAGTGCCACCGCCAGTAGGATCTGCAGCGGACGCGCGAGCCAGCCGGCACCCGCTGCGGCGACCTCGCCGGCGACGTCCCGTTCCAGCTCGGCAGCGCTCCAGCGCGACCACCAATCCCGCCCTGTCGCGCCACCCCTCGACGCCGCTTGCGAGGCAACCCCCAGCAGTAGCACCGCCAGCACCGCCAGCAACGACGAGGTGGTGACCTGCGGCGTGCGGGTCCGGGCCACGTCGGTGAGCCTAATCGGACGATGCGGGCGGCGTCGCCGGCCCGATCAGCCAACGGGTGAGCAGGGTCGAGCCGCTGGCGGCTAGGGCGTGCAGGGCGGCGGTGCGAGGGACTTGGTCGGCGGTGCCCTGCACGATGCGCACCGAGTCGCCGACACCGATGAGTGGTGAGACGGTCAGGCACAGCTCGTCCACCAGACCCGCCTCGACCATGGCAGCGAGCAGGGCGGGACCGCCCTCGCACAGCACGCGGGTCAGGCCACGGTCGGCCAGCGCCTGCAGTGCCTGCCCCAGGTCCACGCCACCGTGGCCGTCCGGGGCGTGGATGACCGCGTCGGCACCGACCCGGTCGGCCAGGAGGGACCCCGCCGCCTCGCCCGGCTGGGCCACGATGGCCAGGTGACGCGGCAGGCCTGGCTGTGATTCGAAGAGACCTCGGCCGGTGTGTACCTGGCCGGAGCGGCTGACCTGGGCGATGACCGGCGCGAGGGCCTGCCCACGGCTATTCCGCGTCGCGGCCAGCGCGTCGGGAACCTGCCACGGCCCGTAGTTCTCCGCCCGGGCGGTCCCGGCGCCGACCAGGATGACGTCGCTGATCCCCCGCAACGCGCGGAACACCGCCCGGTCGACCGGCGGGCTGATCGTGCCGGAGCGCCCAGCCACGGCGGCCGCGCCGTCCACGGTGCTGACCATCGAGGCCCTGACGTAGCGGCCGGATCCTGCTGGCGACTGCAGGTACCAGTCCGCCAGCGCGCTGAGGTCCTCGGGCTCGATGGTGCCGCCCGCGCCAGGCCCGAGCAGAATGTGCAGCGCTGCTGCGGGCTCGCCGCTCACGCCGCGACGGAACGCTCGGCGACCTGGCGCTTGATCCGGCGCAGCATGCCGGTCATGCCGCGCAGCCGCAGCGGGCTGACCGCCTCCTCCAGCCCGAGCCGGGCGCAGACGTCGTCCGGCAGTGCGCTCACCTGCGCGGCGCTGAGCCCGTCGACGCCCTCGGCGAGGATGCCGGCGAAGCCGCGCGTGGTCGGCGCCTCCCGGGGGGCACGAAAGTAGACGCGCACCTGCGGGTCGTCCCCCTCACGGGGCTCGACCTCGGAGACCACGAAGATCGGCGACTGGCACTCGGGGACGGGTTCCAGCAGTTCGGGGTGCTCCTCGTACCGGCTGGGCAACGGGGGCAGCCCCTGGCTGAACTCCAGCAGGAGTTCCAGGCGCTGGGGTTTGTCCAGCTCCTGGAACTCCTCCACGATGGCCGCGAGCCGCGGTGGCAGGTCGTCAATGCGAGGCGTTGTCACGCGGCAATTGTGCCCTCGGGGCTCTCGCCCTTGACGATCGGGACCCGCACGGCGTTGCCCCATTCGGTCCAGGAGCCGTCGTAGTTGCGGACCTTGTCGAAGCCGAGCAGGTGGGTGAGCACGAACCAGGTGTGGCTGGAACGCTCACCGATCCGGCAGTAGGCGATGACGTCGTCGGTGGGCTGCAGGCCCTTCTCGCCGGTGTAGATGGCCTCCAGGTCGGCGCGCGACTTGAACCTGCCGTCCTCGGCGGCCGCCCGGGCCCACGGCACCGACTGCGCACCCGGAATGTGACCGCCGCGCAGGGCGCCCTCCTCGGGGTAGGCGGGCATGTGGGTGCGCTCGCCGGTGTATTCCTGCGGTGAGCGGACGTCGATCATCGGCTGGCCGATGTGGGCGAGCACCTCGTCCTTGAAGGCGCGTATCGGGGCGTCCTGGCGCTCGATGACCGGGTATTCGGCGGCGTCGATCTCGACCTTGTCGGTGGTCAGCTCACGGCCCTCGGCCTCCCACAGGGCACGTCCGCCGTTGAGCAGTCGAACATCCGGGTGGCCGAACAGCGTGAACACCCACAGTGCGTAGGCGGCCCACCAATTGCTCTTGTCGCCGTAGATGACGACGGTGGTGTCACGCGAGATGCCCTTGCTGCTCAGCAGCTTGGCGAAGCCCTCACCGTCGACGTAGTCGCGGGTCACCGGGTCGTTGAGCTCGGTGTGCCAGTCGATCTTGACCGCACCCGGGATGTGGCCCGTGTCGTAGAGCAGGATGTCCTCGTCGCTCTCGACGACGACCAGGCCTGGCGTGCCTAGGTTCTCGGACAGCCACGCGGTTGTGACGAGGCGTTCGGGGTGGGCGTACTCGGTCAGCGACGGGTCGGAGTCGTGGGCGATGGGCATTGGCGGCCTCCAGCGTGTCGAGTGGGGGGTCGGTCGGGCGGGTGCGGCGGATGCGCGGGTGCGGGCGGGTGACGGTCTGCTCACGCGAACAACCCGTGTACCCCCCGCATTCCACACCGGTGCAGGGGTAAATGTCATCCCGCTACCGTCGCGGTGATGCCTCAGCTCGCCGGCCGGGTTCCCGACGTAGCCGTGGACCGCCTACCGGCCCGCCTCGTCGTCTCGCCGCGGTTCGCCGACAGCAGTTTCGACGGCTACCTTCCCGACCCCGCGCACCCCTTCCAGGCGGCCGCCAAGCAGACACTGCGCGGGCTGGCCCAGTCGCTGTCCAGCACCAGGGCCCAGCGCCGACTGCGGTTGCCGCCACGCCGGCACACCCTGCGTCCGGGGCGCGGGCTGTACCTCGACGGCGGCTTCGGCGTCGGCAAGACCCACCTGCTGGCAGCCACCTGGAACGCCGCCACCGGGCCGAAGGCGTACGGCAGCTTCGTCACCTACACCCATCTGGTGGGGGCGCTGGGGTTCCGCCGGACCGTCGAGGCGCTGTCTACCTGTGACCTGATCTGTATCGACGAGTTCGAGCTGGACGATCCCGGCGACACCGTGCTGATGGCGCGGCTGCTACGGGAGGTCACCGAGGCCGGCGCCACGGTCGTTGCCACCAGCAACACGCTGCCCGAGGCGCTGGGCGAGGGTCGGTTCTCGGCCGAGGACTTCCTGCGCGAGATCCAGGCGCTGGCGGCGACCTTCGCGGTGGTGACCGTCGACGGGCCCGATTACCGCCATCGCGGCCACGAGGAGGCACTTCGCGGTGCCACCGAGGACGACCTGCAGGCGATGGCCCGCGTCAGGGGAGCCGCCGTCGACGACTTCGACGCCCTGCTTGCTCACCTCGCCACGCTGCACCCAAGCCGCTACGGGGCCCTGCTGGACGGTGTGACCGCGGTGGGCTGGAGGGGTCTCGCGCCGCTGCATGACCAGAGCGTCGCACTGCGGCTGGTCGTCCTGGTCGACAGGCTGTACGAGCAGCAGATCCCGGTCGTCGCGACCGGCCAGATCACCGAAATCTTCAGTGACGAGATGCTGGCCGGCGGCTACCGCAAGAAGTACCTGCGGGCGACCAGCCGCCTGACCGCGCTGGCACGCGAAGCGGCCGCGCTCCTGGGGGCGGCTCACACTGATGAGGAGATCGCGATCATGAACGCCGTCCAACGTCCGCTACCCCGACCGGGAACCGATGCATGAGTTCCCGGCAAGCCACTCGATCGCGCCGGATGATTGACGGCTATTTCGGCTAGTGCCGGTGCGCTCGCCGCCAGGCGGGTGGGCCAGCAGTTGGCCGATCGACGCGGACGCGGTGTCCCGCCTCGTCGTGGGGATCGCCGCGCAGCACGCGTCACCATGAGTACAAACCAGCATTTGTGTTAAGGTGCGTGCAGCTTCGCACCGAGGAGTCTCATGACAGCAGACGCGGTACCCGACCTCGACCAGGCGTTGCGCGCGCTGGCTGATGCGAATCGGCGCGCGATCCTGGCCGTGGTCCGTTCCGGGCCGCGCCCCGTGGGGCAGATCGCCGATGAGGTCGGCCTGTCCCAGCAGACGACCTCCCATCACCTCGGCGTGTTGCGCGCGGCCGGACTCGCCAGCAGCATTCGGGAGGGCACGAGACACCTCTTCATGGTGAACACCGATGGGCTCGCCGCGGTGAGGTCGTACCTGGATGAGTTCTGGCCGGCCAAGCTGGCCGCGCTGAAGACCGCGATCGAGTCCCGGCACGGTGGCAGCGATGGCTGAGTACGCGACATCGATCGAGATCGAGGCGGCACCTAACGTCGTCTTCGACTACCTGGTGACTGCGCAGGGATTGACGACGTGGTTAGGGCAGCACGCTGACCTCGACGCGCGTCGGGGTGGCGGGTTCGCCGTGGACATCGCCGGGCACCCGATCCGCGGCAGCTACCTGACGGTCGATCGGCCGCACCGCGTGGTCGTGTCATGGGGTGTGGCCGCCAGCCCGGACCTGCCACCGGGCGCCTCCACCGTGGAGTTCATCCTCACGCCTACCACGCTGGGCACCCGTGTCGATCTCACGCATTCAGGCCTGCCGGATGCCCGCCTCGACGGCCACGCCGACGGGTGGCCGCACTTCCTGGCACGCCTGCGCATCAGCGCTGCCGGAGGGGACGCCGGCCTCGACGACTGGGTGCCCATGGAGGACCGGACCGGCCAGAACTCACTACTATGAAGGAGCATTCAATGACGCAGGCGCCCCCGCCACCGCTCTCGACACGGTTCTGGATTACCACCGAGCGTGGACCCGCGGCGACATCGATCAGGCCATGACGCTGGTGGCCGATGACGTCGTCTGCCACGCACCGGGCGGCGACCTCAGGGGCAAGGACGCCTACTGCGCCTACCTGCCCGGGTTCGCCCCCAATCTGACGGGCCTGACGGACATCGCGAGCTTCGTAGACAGTGACCGAGTTATCCTCTTCTACTACCCGCACACGGCCGTGACAACGACGGCTCCCGCCGCCGAGTACTTCACCCTCCGTCGGGGCGTCATCGCCGAGAGCGTGCTCGTCTTCGATCGCCTGTCCTTCGCCCCACCGGGGCGGCAGTAGTGGAGCCGGTCAGGGTGGCAACGGCTCGCGAAGGATCGGCCGCCAGGATTCGAGTCGCCCTGGCGCACCAGTCGACGACCCGTGAAGTGCAGATGTTCGGCGGCCTGTCGTTCACGGTGAGGCAGAAGATGGTCGTGGCAGTGCGTGGCGACTGCGACCTCCTGGTCCGCGTCGATCCCGGACGTCACCGCGAGCTGGTTGCCCTCGATGGCGCCCGGCCGGCGGAGATGGGCGCCGGTCGACGGCCCATGGGGCCTGGGTGGATCAGCGTCGGTCAGGCCGCGATCAGCACCGATGAGGAGCTGGCCTTCTGGATCGGAGCAGCCATGGAGTACAACGCCGGGACAGCACAGGGCCCCCACTGAGCTCCTTGTCGCGGAACCTGTCCCCGCGGAACATCTCTGCGACGCTCAAGCGGGAGCGTGAGGCAGGCGGCGGGCCACCAGTACGCCGTGGCCGGCGCTGCGCACGTGCTCGCCCTGGTTCTCGACCGGGCCGAAGGCGGCGAGTGCCTCGACGGGCCCGGGCAGTGTGACCTCGATCGGGTGCTCTGTCAGGACGCCGACGACGTGCACGCTGCCGCGACGTAGGACCAGCCAGTCCGGCCGACCGGTGGCGCCCGTCTCGGACCACGTCACGTCGCCGGCCCGCAGGTCGTCGGCGGACAGGTCGGGCAGCTCTCGGCGCAGCCGGAGCAGGGTGCGGTACCAGTCCAGCAGCGCGGCGTGCCGGGGCTGCTCACGCTCCGCCCAGTCCAGCACGGAGCGCAGCCGGGTCTCGGGGTCCTGCGGGTCCGGCACGTCGTCGGCGTCCCAGCCGTGAGCGGCGAACTCCCGCCGGCGGCCGGCGGTGACGGCCGCGGCCAGGTCAGGATCATCAAAATCGGTGAAGTACTGGAAGGGCGTGCCGGCGCCCCACTCCTCGCCCATGAACAGCATCGGGGTGAACGGCGAGGTCAGCACGAGCGCCGCGGACAGCGCCAGCAGGCCGCCGCTCAGCGTGGCGGCCGGGCGGTCACCGATCGCGCGGTTGCCCACCTGGTCGTGGTTGCTGCTGCACACCACGAAGCGGTGCCCGCCGACCGTCGCGGTGTCCACCGGCCTGCCCCAGTCGCCGCCCCGGAACGGTGAGTACCGCCCGGCGTGCCAGAACGCCTCGCGCCAGACGGTCCGCACCACCTCGGGCGGGCCGAAATCGACGTAGTACCCCTGCCGCTCACCGGTCAGCAGCGCGTGTACCGCGTGGTGGAAGTCGTCGGACCACTGCCCTGTCATCCCCCGGCCGCCGGCTGCGGTGGGGGTGATCATGACGGGGTCGTTGAGGTCGGATTCGGCCACCAGCGACAGCGGTCGCCGCAGGAAGTGCGACAGCGCCGCGGTCTCCTCGGACAGCTGCGCCAGCACGTGGTGTTCGGAGTCGTCCAGCAGCGCATGCACAGCATCGAGTCGAAGCGCGTCGATGTGGAAGTCGCGGAACCACCGCAGCGCGTTGTCGCAGATCCAACGCCGCACCTCGGGCGAGCCGGGCCCATCAAGGTTGATGGCGGCGCCCCAGGGCGTGTGATGCGCCTGAGTGAAGTAGGGGCCGAACCGTTCGAGGTAGTTCCCGCTCGGGCCGAGGTGGTTGTAGACCACGTCCAGGCACACCCCGAGGCCTGCGGCATGTGCCGCGTTGACGAATCGCTGCAGGGCGGCCGGCCCGCCGTACGGCTCGTGCACGGCATTGGGGTGGGCGCCGTCGTACCCCCAGCCCCATCGGCCCGGCATGGCCGCCACCGGCATCAGTTCGACCATCTCGACGCCGAGGTCGACCAGGTGTGGCAGCCGGGCGATCGCCGCGTCGAGAGTGCCCTCACTGGTGAAGGTGGCGACGTTGAGCTCGTAGTGCACCGCGCCGGCGGCCGGGAGACCGCGCCACGAGCCGTCGGTCCACTGGTGGCGGTCGGCGTGGAATACCCGGGACGGGCCGTTGACCCCGTACGGCTGCCAGCCACTGCGGGGGTCCGGCAACGGCTCGCCGCCGTCGACGCGCAGGCCGTAGTCGCTGCCGTGCCCGGCGCCGCCGATCTGCACCCGCCACCAGCCGCCCGGCTCGGGTGCCAGCGGCACGGGCGTGCCGGGTGAGGTGCCGTCGTCGTGGAACAGCACGACCTCGACACTCGACGCGTCGGGAGCCCACACCGAGAAGCACTGCACCGGCGGCACTATTGCCCATCGCCGCCCGCGGCGCCTGTCGAGCGGCCGCCGCCGGGCCCGGGCGGAGGCTTGAACAGGGACTAGTCCCAAGGCGAGTTCAAACGGTCGATGCAACACCGGGCTGTTGAGCGAGAGTGGGCGCTCGGCGAAGACCTCGGCGGGGATCTTCCGACCGAGGACCTTGCGGTGTCGGTGCGCATGTTCGGGGCGACCCGCCACCTTCCGATCATGCGGCTGTAGGCGTCGATGATGAAGCAGACGTGGGCGGGGCCGGCCCAGGTCGGGACGTAGGTCAGGTCGGTGACCCAGAGCTGGTTCGGCGCCTCGGCGCTGAAACGGCGCTGGACAAGGTCCGGGTGCCGGGCCGCGGTCGGGTCGGCGCGGGTGGTCCGGACCCGCTTGCTCCGCAGGGCGCTCTTGGATGCTTTCGGCACGCATCAGCCGTCCGACCTGATCCCGGCCGACGTCGTGACCCGCGCGGCGGGCCGCCTTCCAGAGCTTCCGCACGCCGTAGACCCGGTAGTTGGCCTCCCAGGGTCCGCCCAGCGCCGAGCGAAGGCCCGCGTCCCGCGCCGCGCGCGCGGAGGCCGGGCGGGTCTTGGAGGCGTAGTAGCTGCTCGGGGCCACCGTCAGGCCTGCCTCACGCAGGACGGCGACAATGGACTCGACCCCGAGCCGACGCCCTGCCACGACGTCGTCGCGGTGGGCGTCGAGGAACGCGGCTACTTCTTGTGCTGGCGGTCGAGCTCCGCCCCGAAGAAACTCGCGGCCCGCTTCAAGATTTCGTTCGCCGGCCGCAACTGACGGTTCTCCTGCTCCAACGCTGCGCTCCGGGCCGCCTCCTGCCAGGTCACGCCCGGCGCGTGGCCCTCGTCGATGTCGGCGTGCCGGACCCAGAGCCGCACCCACTCCATAGCCGAGCTGGGTCACGACCGGCTGAACCGTCCCGGGCTCGGATCAGGCTGCCCTCAGCTTCACCGCCGCCGCCCGGCCGCGGCGACCTCATCGAACCCGACATCCAACCCGGTCACGGCCGCGACATCGGTCAGCAGCCGGGACCCGGCGTGCGACACACACCCGTCGCGTCCGCCGTCGCCGTGACCCGTTCACCTACGGAGTGCCCTCCCGTTTGGCGATCATGGAACCCCTTCAGCAAGGCGATAATCCCAGGTGGGATGGGCACTTCCATGCATCCACCCGGGGTCGCGGACCGCCAAAATAACACCACTAATGCAACGCCAGCGCTAACCCGGCGTGACGTGGCGCAAGGCTCTTGACGCGTATCTGAGATACCAGTATGGTTTGAGCGCACGCTCAAAGATCGGCAACAGTTCTTCCTCATTCAAGAGGCTGGGTGTTCCATCAAGGACGACGTCACGACGTCACACGTCCCTGAGTCATGCATATCCGACACTACTCGAAACGTTCAGGTCATCCAAGGGGAGCGCGATGAATGATCAAGGAGTGAGAGAGAGAGAGAACCGATTCCTCTATGGTTCAAGCCGTAGCGGCATGGCAGCAGCCATTGCCTCACTCTCTGCCCTGTTACTTCTCCTGTCGGCGATCTACGCGCCTGGCGCGTGGGCAGCAAGTTCGGGCAGGCAGTGGACATACTACAGTACCGCGACATGCACCCAGGCGGAATCAGAGGTTTACACGGAGTCGGGAACAAATCGCCAGATATGGCGAGGTAAAGTTTGGGCGAAGCGACAGTTGACTGTAGCCGGGGCAGGCATCTACTCGTGCGCCACCGAATTTCGCGTCGCTACAGGTTTCTTGGCGGTGAACCCTGTCCTGATGAAGTGGACCGGGAGCGCTTGGGCGGTGTGCTACGACGGCGGATTCAAGTACAGCACCGCACAGGGTGACTATTACAGCTACCTCTGGTACAACCCTGCCGGGGGCCAACGGGGGCTTTGTGGAGCCGGATATTATCTGACGGCCAACTACGCTTATCATTACAATGGTGGCTGGCTGGGGGGCGGCCCTGTCTATTCGCCCTACGAGTCCTTTCTCTGAACGACACAGATCCTTTGGACTTCCAGGAATCAGGAGCTGCTCATGTTCATAAACAGTCCCTCGCGCAAAGCAGACGTCCGACCTATGACTCAGCGAGCGTGGGGTGCGCTTCTGGGGGTTGCTGTGCCCGCGTTCGCGACAGTCCTTCTGCTCACGGCATCGTCCGGGCCATCCGCTCCGATGACGAAGCCTCCACCCATGCCGGACCAGATGCATCCGTCAGAGGTCGTCCCGGTACTGGGCAGCGACGGGGAGGTCCTGGGGGTTGTATCGGCCGACGCCCTTGGGTTATCTCCGGAAACTCGAGTTTCTCTCCAGGCGCCTGAGCCTGCTACGGTGGGGCAATCCGACGGTGCGGAAGCGGCCACTCCTGGAGACCCTGGCATTCCGTTTGCCCCCGTAAGTGAACCTCGGCATGACGCGTCAGACAGTTCAATTGTCCAGGAGCGTGCCCGCGCTCGCCTGCTGACGACCGTGCAGTATGCACAGGCGATTAGTCAGGTTCGCGATGGCTACATTCGGATCTTTTCCTGTTGGGCCCCAGCGCCAGCTGATGACCGACAGCTAGAGCTCCTTGCCTCGGGGAAGACGTGGATTGCCGTGGACGGACAGGTCGCGGGGCCGATGCCTGATATGTGCGGGCCAGCTGCGGTCAGAGAACGACCTGCACCATCAACGGTAGGGGACGCCTACGTGGAGGGTGGGAACTGATATTGGGCAAAATTGCGGACCCTACGCCGCCGTCGAAAGGGGTCTCGACAGTGCAGGTCGCGTTCGTACTGGTCCTAGCCTGTCTGCTAGGACCAATGGTGACAGCGGTACTGTTAGCGTCACTTCCCGCTTTAAACGCTGTCGAGCGAATTGCTGCTCTTCTGCCCGCACTCCTTGGCACTCTGGTTCTCGCGGCATGGAGCTTCTGGAAGGTCGCGGGTCGGGGCGCTCGACGGCAATGATTCGCTCATGGAGGTGGCAGCTTTTCGCTGCGGTAAACGATGTGCGCCCAGGCCCGCGTCAGCACCCCTTGGGTTACTGGATTGTGTGGTCCGTTGCGTGATGCGGCTCGGGCCAGGGGCGGTGTCAGATAGTCCGTGTAAGGGGTGACCGGCCTTCTGAGGAG
>CAZEYA010000028.1:0-29834 GCA_964516515.1 uncultured Kineosporiaceae bacterium
CCCCATCCACCGCACCGGTATCGGTCACCGACCACACGTCACCGGCGGGGGTGTACGCCATGAACACACGTCCGCATCAGTCCGTCCCCAGCCGGACCCCCAGCCGGACCCTCGGCCGGACCGGCCCGGCCCTCGGCCCTCGGCCTCGGGTGCATGGGGATGTCCGACCTCTACGGGACGGCTGACGACACCGAGAGCCTGGCCACCATCCACACCGCCCTGGACGCGGGAGTCACACTGCTCGACACCGCCGACTTCTACGGGATGGGCCACAACGAGCAACTGATCGCCACCGCGCTGCAGGGCCACCGCCGCGACGATGCCCTGATCAGCGTGAAGTCCGGTGCGCTGCGTGACCCCGACGGCGGGTGGTTGGGCGCCGACGGGCGACCCGCGACGGTCAAGACCTTCCTGGCCTACACGCTGCGCAGACTGCGCACCGACCACGTCGATCTACCGGCCCGCCAGGCTCGACCCGTCGGTGCCGATCGAGGACACGGTGGGGGCCATCGCGGCACTCGTCACAGCGGGCCACGTCCGTCACATCGGCCTGTCGGAAGTGGGCGTCGAGACGCTGCGGCGTGCCTGTGCCACTCATCCCATCGCCGACCTGCAGATCGAGTACTCCTTGCTGAGCCGGGGAGTCGAGGCGGAGATCCTGCCCGCCTGCCGAGCACTGGGGGTGGGCGTCACGGCCTACGGCGTGCTGTCGCGCGGGCTGCTCTCCGGGCACTGGCGTGCCGACCGTTCGTTGGACCAGAAGGACTTCCGCGGCTTCAGTCCACGGTTCCGTGGCGAGAACCTCGATCGGAACCTGGTGCTCGTGGACAACCTCCGATCGGTGGCCGCGCGACATGACACGTCGGTTGCCGCCCTGGCGATTGCCTGGGTGTTGTCACGGGGGCAGGACATCGTCGCCCTCGTCGGTGCCAGACGTCGTGACAGGCTTGCCGAGGCGCTCGGCGCGCTCGACGTCGTCATCGGACCTGACCTGGTGGCAGCGGTCGAGGCTGCGGTCCCAGTGGGCGCCGCATCGGGCGAGCGCTACGCGGCGCCTCTCATGGCAGATCTGGACAGCGAGCGCTGACCGGGCTGCCGCCGCGTGGGGAGGAGGCTTGGGGGATGGGAACTGACGAGACTCGCGAGGGCATCTCGCTGACCAACCTCGACCAGCCGCTGTTCGAAGGCGCAGGGGCGGCCAAGCGGGACCTGGTGGATTACCTCGACGCGATGGCGGACCGCCTCGTGCCGGTGCTGGCCGGCCGGGCGCTGTCCGTCGTGCGGGTGCACCGCGACCAGCAGCCGTTCATGCAGAAGAACCTGCCCGGCTACGCCCCGGACTGGATCCGGACCGTGGAGGTGCACGCGCAGGCCTCTCACCGGCAGGTCCGTTACGCGCTGTGCGACGACCGGCGGACGCTGCTGTGGTTCGCCAACCAGCGTGCCGTGGAGTATCACCCGACGCTGTTCCGCGGCCTCGACGGTGACCGGCCGGACCACCTCGTGCTCGACCTCGATCCACCCGAGGGGGACTCGTTCCAGGCGGCGACGCAGGCGGCGCTGCGGGTGCGCGAGGTACTCAGCGAGGCCGGCATGTCAGGCGCGGTGAAGACCAGCGGCGCGAAGGGCGTGCACGTCTTCGTGCCGCTGACCGGTGATGACTCGGCCGAAGATGTCGCGGCGGCCACCCGCGCCGTGGCGGTGCGAGCCGAGCGGCTCGACCCCGAGCGACTCACCACGGCGTTCGTCCGCGAGGACCGCCACGGCAAGGTCTTCGTCGACGCCACTCGTGCCGGCGGGGCCACCGTGGTGGCCGCCTACAGCCCTCGCGCCCGGCCCGGCGTGCCCGTCTCATGGCCGCTCGAGTGGGACGAGCTGGAACGGTTTCACCCCGGCTCGGCCACCATTCGGACGGCGGTGGGCCTGCTGGGCGACCGTGACCTGTGGTCGGAGCTGATGCCGCCGCCGCAGCAGGTCGACGCCGGGCTGATCGCCGAGGGACACACCATCCCGCTCGCCCGGGTGCAGGCCATGCACGAGGGGAAGCGCCGGGCCCGGGATCGAGCCTCCCGCGAGTGAGGCCACCGCTCGCCCGGTCGCCCGTGGGCAAGGCCCGGTGCAGCGTGATCAGCCCGCCATCGACAGGGGACCAATGGCCTGGTCGGCCGCTGCGCTGACCTGGCAGGCTGTGGCGCGACCGCACCCCACGAGTTCAGGAGGCGTCATGACACGCGAGGTAACCGACAAGGCCAAGCGCCGCCAGTCGGGCGGTGGGAACCCGCTGCTGACCATCGCTGTCATCGCGATCGCCGTGGTCGCGATCCGACGGCAGTTGCGACTGCCGAAGGGCGAGCGGACCTGGCACGGGACCGTCGACGTCCCGGTGCCGTTCGACTTCCGCCGGCCCACCACCGAGCGCATGCGCCACTCGATGTGGGCGCCGGACGACCCTCGCCTAGTGATGCCGATGGCCTTCGGCGTCGGGTGGAGCATCAACGTGGCCCGGCTGCTTCGTCGCGAGGCGTCGGCCACGAACTAGTCAGATCCAGCCGCGGCGGCGGAACAGGCCGAAGAGCACGGCACTGACCAGGAACATCAGCAGCAGCGCGAACGGGTAACCGAACGCCCAACCCAGCTCGGGCATGTACTCGAAGTTCATGCCGTACACGGTGCCGACCAGGGTCGGGGCGAACAAGATCGCGGCCCACGCCGAGATCTTCTTGACCTCCTCGTTCTGGGCGTTGCTTGCCACAGCTAGCGCCTTGATCTCCTCGTTCTGCATCTGGCCGACAAGGGTGGCGTTGACCGTCAGGATGTCGCGCAGCAACCGCGTGAAACCGCTGACCTGCTCGATGACCTGGGTCAGGTGGTCCTCGACATCCCGCAGATAGCGGCGCAACTCCTCGTCGGTGCCGTACTTCTCGAAGCCCGCGCTCAATGCGTCGACCACCTTGGCCAACGGTCGCGTCGCCCGCTCGAACTCGATGACCTCGCGCGACAGCTCGTACGTGCGACGAGACACCGTGGGGTCGCCGCGGAACACCTCGATCTCGATCTCGTCGATGTCGTTGTTCAGACCGGCGACGACCGGGGCGTAGCCGTCGACGACCTCGTCGAGAATCGCGTAGAGGATCGCCTCCGGGCCCAGCGCCAGCAGGTCGGGCTTGCCCTCCAACCGGCGCCGCACCGCCGACAGATCGGGTGCCTCGCTGTGCCGGACGGTGATGACGAAGTCCGGCCCGACGAAGACGTGAACCTCGCCGAACTCGACCTCCTCGGCCGTGTCCTCGTAACGGGCCGCCCGCAGCACCACGAACAGCGTGTCGCCATAGCGCTCCAGTTTGGGCCGCTGGTGGGCGGTGACCGCGTCCTCGACCGCCAGCTCGTGCAGATCGAACTCCGCCGCCAGCTCGGCAAGCTCGGCCTGGTTGGGCCGGTACAGCCCGATCCAGGCCACCGAGCCGTCGTGCTCGCGCAGCGCATTGAAGGTCTCGCTCAGGCTGGTCGGGGTCATGGTTCGACGCCCACCGACATAAAGGGCGCTGTCGACGACACTCGACGAGCGCGGTGGCGAACCTGCCGCCGGCTCGTGGTCCCGCGCCGCGACGGGGGGTGAGCCGGGGCGGCGGACGGCACGGGCGAGGGTGCGGATCGAGGTGCGGCTGCGGTCGGACATCCGGACTCCAGGGACGCGCTGGGACGAGGGACACTTCGGGACATCGAGCGGCGAGGACGCGCCGGCGCTTCGATGCCGGGCTGGTCAGTGTCTGCAGCAAGGACTGGGAGGGTCACCGGTCACGGCGATCACCTCCGAGTCTCGTGGTGGTGGGCAGCCGCCCACATCTGACGATCAGGGTAACCCGGACCGGCTGCAGCCGATATAACTGTGTGTCGTCACCATCCGGATGCGTCATTGGGGGCTATCGACGTGAGGCAGCACCGAGTCCGCGTGCTCGCCGTGCTCATCGCCGTCAGCTCGGCGCTGGCGCTGGCCACACCCGCCGGACTGTCAGCCCCCGCCTCGGCGGCGGCTCTGACGCCCTGCCCGCTCGAGGGCAGTCCGGCCTACGTCGCGACGGCCGAGGCGCTCGTGGCCGCGAACCAGAAGGACCGCGCCGAGCAGATCTATCAGGCGGTCATCTTCCGCGACCCACAGCAGGAGTGCGCGGTCCGCGGCCTGGCCGCCCTGACGCAGCGCCGCAGTGCCGAGCGCAGTGATCTCGGGCGACTGGGCGACAGCTGGGACCGTTCCTTCACCAAGTACGTCGCCCCAGCCCTCGCCCCAGCCGTGGGCCTCGTCGCGATCGTGGCGGTGCTGACCGCGGTCGCGAGCCTGCTCGCCGGTGCGCTGACGCCGTTCGGCGCCCGGTCCCGGGGCCGCAAGCGCCGCAGCACCGCCGAGGCCATCGGGCTCGTCGCGTTGTGTCTGGGCAGCCTCTGCCTCGTTGCAGCCGCCGGCGTGATCTCGGCGGGCTCTGTCGGATGGACCGCACTGGCCGATGCCGCCGCCTCGTGGCCGCTGTCGCTGTCGTTGTTCTGGTCGCTGTTCCTGGCCGGGTTGGCGCTGGCCCTCGTCGGCGTCGTCGGCTACGCCGCCGCGCTGGGCCGCGAGCTCAAGCTGGCGCTGGACGTCCGTGGCGGCAAGGGCGAGACCGATGTGGTCGCGGCGCAGTACCTGCTGGCGCGGCTGACCCAACTCGGCTCGCAGGCGCCGACTGGACTACGGACGTCGGAGCACACCGACGTCACCGGGCTGCCCGAGAGCGCGGTCTCGATCCTCCAGGTCAGCGGGGTCAGCAGGGTGCTGGTCTGGCTGCTGCGGACGGTCCGCCGACCGGCGCCGTGGCGGGCGACCGTGGGCCTGCCGGACAGCTCGACCGTGGTCGTCACGCTGACGCGCAACGGAAAGGCGGTCCCCAACTGGACCACCACGGTGCGTCAGCTCGGGCTGTCCGCCGGCTCGTCCGACGGCACAGCCGACACCGGCACCACCGGGCTGATCGGCCCGGCGGTGCCGGAAGCGGCCAGGCGGCACCTGCTCACCGCGGCGGCGGCCTACGTCCTGCTGGAGATCTCGCGGGTGGACGACGTGCTGCGCCGCGGGCTGTGCGGCGCGACCAGTGCCCGGTCGATCGCGATGCAGCTGATCACCGACGACCCTTCGGAGCGGTTGCCGGACCCGCTGGCGACCACGCTGCTGCGACGGGCCGTCGCGACCGATCCCGGCAACGGCCTGGCGCTGGTCGCGCTGCTGGGGCGGCGCAGCTTCGACCGCGACCAGCAGGAGGGCGTGGCCGCGGACGCCGACGCCGCCCTCGACCGGATCACGGAACGCGGCGCCGGCTACGCCGCGATGCGGCTGCGTCTGGCCTACATCCTCACGGCAACCCGCTTCAATGCCCTGCTGCTGTCGCGCCAGACCGGAGAAGCCGACGCGCAGCTCTACACCGCTCAGGTCGGCGTCGCCAACGCCGCCGCGGGCCTGGTGCGGCTGCTGCGGTCGAGCGCTCGGGAGGCGGCCGAACTGCGTCGGCAGATGCGGGTCACCGTCGGGTACCTCGTGCTGGACGTCAATGCCTCGCTGGGCGACGGCTTCGAGCTCGACGGCTGGTCGCGGGCAGTCGATGCCGCGCAGGACTGGGTGCGGCATACCCGCACCAGCGACAGCGTCACGGTGCCGCCGCCGCTGAACGCGCAGGAGTCGTACGCCCGGGCGTGCTACGAGTGCAGCCGTCAGGCCACCTCGGACTGGGAGCGCCGTGCCCTGGCCGACCTCCAGGTGGCGGTCACCGATCCGGCACTGCGGGAGTGGGCGCGAGCGGACCCGTCGTTGGAACCGCTGCGGCGCGAGCCCGACGACGCCGACTGCGGCCCGAACGACACCGTCGCCGAGGACTTCCAGCGCGTCGTGGGCGACCCGCCCGTCTCGTCGTTCTTCGACCTGGCGGTCTTCGAGCCGCGGCGTGCCGAGCTTCGCGCGCTGGCGCTGCAGGGGCCGCAGGACCTGCTGGACCTGACCCCTCGCGAGCTGTCGCGGCTCGACCTGCCGGAGGTGGTGGCCCGCCGCTGGGCCGGGATCGCCCGGCTGGCGTTGCCCGCCGATGATCTGCACGGCGTGCCGCTCGGGTTGCTCGACGTCATCGTCGGGCTGGGCGTGGCGTCGCGGGGCGACCTGCAGTCACGGATCGAGGCCGACCTCGACGGCTGGCACCGTCGAGTGCTCGCCGCCGCGCGCGCCATCGCGATCCGGCCACGCAAGGTGGACTGGGCCGGCTACGGGGGCCATCGGGCGCTCAGTCGACTGTGACACCGTCCGGTGGGGACGAGGTGCGGGCAACGACGGCATAGAGCGGGTCACCGAACAATCGGGGCGGCGTCCGCAGCGCGACCTCTGGTCGGGTGAAGCCGCCGGCTCGCCGGACGTACTCGGCGACGATGGCGCAGCGGCCGCCGTCGTCGGTGGCCAGCCAGCCCTGGATCGCTTTGGTCGGGAAGCATCGGTTGGAGAACGTGATCGCCAGCACCCCGCCCGGGCGCAGCACACGGGCGGCCTCCCGCAGCACCTCGATCGGGTGCACGAGGTAGTCGATCGACACACAGCAGGTCACCGCGTCGAAGGAGGTGTCGTCGAACGGCAGCGCCGGATCGGCGTTGAGGTCGGCGACCACGTACCTGGTGGCGGCGGGGTTGGCCGCCAGCTCGGCCTCGTTCATGCCGAGCACCACCAGCTCTGCAGGCGGGAGGCGGAAGTGCGAGACCCACGACGACATAAGGTCGAGCACGCGCCTGGGCGAGGCGGTGTCCCCGTCGATACCGAGTTCGGCGTAGAGCCCGCCGACTGCGGCGATGGCCCGGTCGTCCAGGTGGGTCACGAGCCGTGGCATGCCGTAGAAGTCGGCGTCCGGCGTGGGGTCGTCACGGTCGAAGAAGCCCGGTGGGAAGCCCTCGTACCCGACCGACGTCACACCAACCAGTGTCGACAACTCCCCCGGTGTTCGCCCACTATGCGAAGCCGTGTCTCGCCGTATGCTTCGGTGACCCGGGCGGCAGTGTTGCCGCCCCTACCTCCGGGAGCTGGCCATGGCCGAAGACACCTGCTGCACCCTGGTGCCCTACTTCCTCGTCAACGAGGGCAAGCTGGATGATTTCAAGGCGCTCGTCCCGCGTTTCCTGGAGCGCACGGGCAGCGAGCCCGGCTGCGTCCACTACGCCTTCTCCTATCACGGGCAGGAGGTGCATTGCCGGGAGGGCTACGCCGACGGCGACGCGGTCCTCGCCCACCTCGACCATGTCGGCGACATCCTGGCTGAGGCGTTGACCATCTCCACGATCAGCAGGCTGGAGGTACACGCTCCGCCGGCCGAAATCGAGAAGATGCGCGGCCCGTTGGCCGACCTCAACCCCGCCTTCTTCGAGCTGGCCGGTGGCGGCATCCGCCGCTGACCCGAGCGGGGACTCAGGTCTTCACCCTCGCCGAGAGCCTGGGCGGTCATGTGGGGCCGGCCGCGACCTCAGCGGGGCAAGTGCTCGGGCTCGAAGGGCACGAGGACACCGTCGTCGCCACGCTGGACCTGCAGGACGCAGCCGCCGGCGCGCCAGCGCGGGCGGACGAACCCCAGCGGGTCGAAGGTCTCGTCGGGTCCCGCAGGATCGCCGCCGATCACCTCGACCCCGTCCAGGCCTCCCCGTTCCAGCGCCTCGGCCAGGGGCATCCGGCCCGTCAACTCGGCCGCGCCCGGCCATGTGACGACCCGCCCGCTCAGGCCCCTGGCGATGCGGGTCGCCGCGACCCAAGCCCCCAAGACCGCCAGGTCCGGGCCCGACGTCCGCGCGTCCTGCTCCTGCGGCGCCGTGAGGACGATCCCGGCGCCGGGGACCGCGGCGAGGACCGCCGTCCACACGGCGTCGCCTGCGGGGTGAGCACCGGGCGGCCAGAAGGCGGTGACGACGAATCGCGGGTCGCCGACCTGAACGGTGTGGGTCGCCGTGTGGATCCCCGCCAGGTCCCCGGCGGAGGACAACCGCGCCGGAAGGGATCCCGCGAGGGCGTCGGCCTCGGTGTAGGACGTGATGCCGGCGTCGACTCCGATGATCATGAGGGCACCACCCAGATCGGATTCGAGTAGAGCCAAAGGTCCAGCCAGGGATCCGCCGCGCCGGCTGGGTCCATTCTCGGCCCGGAGGGGTCGATCGACGGTCCCAGCAGGCCGGGTTGGCCGATGTTGCCGTCGGTCCCCCGCAGCCTGACGTAGAACGGTTCGTCGACGTCGTCGACGGCGTGCACGAGCGTGAGAGTCCCGCGTGAACCCGAGGTGTCCCAGGATCGGATCACCCGGGTGTCGGGTGCGGTGAAGCGGTCGCGCTCTGCCGCGGGCCCTGCCCGCACGGCTCCCCGGATCAGGTCGACCCGGTTCAGTGAGGGAACGAATCCGGCCCCGTTGGCGCGGTCCTGGAGGGTGGCCCGTACTGTCACCTCGACACGGCTTCCGCGGGGTGGCGCGAGGGTGCCACCTATCGTGACTCCGCGCCCAGGCGGGGCCCCCGCGCGCCGGACCCGGACGTCGAGGTGCGCGACGAGGTGACCGTGATCTACCCACACCCGCCCGTCCCGTAGCCCGCGGGCGACTCCTCGATACGAGCGGGTCCCGCTCCCCACGTGCGTTCGGCTGTAGTGGCCCGGCCAGTAGTCCCCGGCCTTCGTGTTGAGACCAGCCCGGTACTCCGGCGGCGGGTAGCGGCCGTCGCGGTCAAAATCCGCCTTCGTCAGCGCCTCACGCCTGCGTGCCGGATGCAGGTAGATGTCGTGAGAGTCCGAGTTCGCCGTGATCGACCATGGCTTGCCCTCGGCCAGCAGTGAGTCCCAGAGCCCCCCGACCGTCGCCGTCATCCAGTCGAACCCGCCCCAGGTGCGGTACGACTCCTGCGGATAGGCCTGGTACTGGTTGGGGTCCGTCCCGCGGTCACGACCGTAGTAGCCGCGGCTCTCTCCCGGCCCGTCCGGTGCGGTGATCCCGGCCGCCTGGTGCCCTGGTGCGCCCTCGAAGCCGATCGCCACCCGGGGGTCTGCATCGCGCCAGTTGCGCAGTTCGTGAGGGGTGTCCAGGCCCTGCCGAGACGGGTGGTTGGCCAGAAAGAGCGCGTCGTGGATCCGGCCGGCATCGACCTGGGCCCCCAGCCAGCGGACGCCTGCGACGGCCAAGGCCTCGTTGGCCCGGGTCCAGGCGGTCGACCCGGTGACATTGGCGTCGAAGTCGCGTTCGAACTCGGTGAGGAGGTCGACGTCGCCAGGTCCTGGCGTCACGATGACGGTGCCGTGCTCGGCGGCCGGAATCTGCCATTCAAGTCCCTGAAACACGAGGAGTTCCGGTAGCGCGCGGCGGGCGGTACGCACCTCGGGCGCCGTCAGTTCGGCGCCGATTCTCACGTGCGTCGGGCCGCCGTGGTCGGTGACGACCATCCAGCCGAGCCCGTTGTCGTGGGCGTGCCGGGCCTGGTCCAGGACCGTGTGCACCCCGTCCGGGCTGAAGACCGTGTGGACATGGTGGTCCCCTGCCAGCCAGTGCCGCACAGCCGAGTCGCGCAGCGGCCGGTTGCGTCCCGGACCGCTCACCACGACCGGCTCGAACGGGACGGCCGCTCCGCCCGCCACTCGTCCGATCACCCCGGCCGAACGCAGCAGCCGACGTCGGCTGAGCTGGGCCTGGGACAGGTTCGCGTCTGGGATGGAGGTGTCGAGGGCGGCAGCGGTGGTTCGGTCGAGTCTGGCGGGCGCCGGCAGGTCGGCCACGGGCGAAGGTTAGAGGAGATCGCTCACCTGGCTCCACCCGCCCGGAAGCGTTGTCCGATGACCGGCTCGCCGCGCCGGACAACGATGTGACGCCGTCGTCGCGGTAGCCGCCAGACGTCCGCTAGTTCCATGACGCCCCATCCTCCTCGGACCTCAGCCGCTGGGTGGGCCGAACACCGCACGAACCCCGGTCGAGAACAGCACGGAGTCCGGCGGCCGCTCGACCACACCGGGCAGGCCGGCGGCCGCCACCAGGGTGTCCTCCAGGTGTAGCAACTCCGCCCGGCGCAGCGGCCACGGCTCGTGGTGGTTGGGCACGAAGCGCAACCGGCCGCGGATGGTGACGTGCAATCCCCAGCGCGCGGTGAGGAAGTCCGCGAGCGGTTCCGGGCCCGCGAGCGGGGCCCCGGGGCGCACCACCAACCGGCCCCCGGCTCCCCGAGGACCGGGTGCCAGTCGCGAGGAGCGGTAGGTGACCGTCTCCGCGTCTCGTTCCACTCGCATCCGGGCCCACATGTACGGCAGGCCGAAAACCGCCCGGGCACCGAGTACCACCGCGAGCCGGTCGGCGTCCAGCGAGCGGAAGACCACGCCCGGGCGGCCGGTGGCGTCGCGGGCGTAGAGCCGGACGTTGGTCTCGGCGAACGTCCCCAGCCATGGCACGGCCGGGCCTCGGGTCACGCCTGCCCCCACCATTCGGAACGGGATCAGCCCCACCCACGACGAGCCGTCGTGGACGTCGGGCGTGGTCCCGCGCGGCAGCAAGGGCGCGACCGTACCGGCATCGACCCGCCAGTGCACGAAGGTGATGTCGCGCCAGTGCTGGTGCATGATCTGGCGTTTCGGTACGACGGGCTCTTTCACGATCTCATCCTGTGCCATGGGCCGGGCGGGCTGGATACGCACGGGGGTGACCGACGGCGGTTGAGGGGAGCCGGCTACGGGGTGGTGGTGAAACCGGTGCGGGGCAGGGTGCCCCAGGCGATCTCCCGGCCGGACATCGCGTCCAGCAGGCCCCGCAGCCGCCACCAGGCGTGCAGTTGCCGGAAGCCGATGTTCTCCAGCGCGGCGGCCAGTACCAACCGGCCCAGGTCCCGCAGGCGGTCGTGGCGGTGGAAGGCCACCTCCTCGACCACGATCGCGGCCAGCGACAGCAGCAGCCCGAAGCCCACCGACGCCAGCAGGATGACCATGGCGAACACCGGGTCGATCAGCCCGAGCGCCAGCGCCAGCGGAACCGCGATCAAGCCGGCGATCTCCACCACGGGTGACAGCAACTCGAAGCAGAGGTAGTACGGCAGCACGACCAGGCCGAAGCGGCCGTATCGCGGGTTGAACAACGCGCCGCGGTGGCTCATGAGCACCTGCGCCAGCCCGGTCGACCATCGACGGCGTTGCCGCCCCAGCGCCAGCAACGTCTCCGGCACCTCCGTCCAGCAGACCGGCTGTGGCACGACGACCAACCGGTAGTCGGCCCCGAGCCGGCGCAAGCGGTGGTGCAGGGTGGCGACCAGCTCGGCGTCCTCACCCAGCGACACCGACGACAACCCGCCCAGCTCGACCACGGTCGCGCGTCGAAACACGCCGAACGCACCGGAGATGATCAGCACGCCCTGCAGCTGGGTCCAGCCCACCCGCCCGACGAGGAACGCCCGCAGGTACTCCACGACCTGGATCCGGGCCACCAGCGAGCGCGGACAGGCCAGCGCCGTGACCTGACCGCGCCTGACCCCGGCTCCGTTCGCGGGTCGGATCACACCGCCGACCCCGACAACGGTCGAGGGGTTGTCGAGAAACGGCTTGACGGTGTGCAGCAGGGCGTCCGGCTCCAGCACGCAGTCGCCGTCAATCATGCAGATGTAGTCGTGACGAGCCACATTGATCGCGGCGTTGAGCGCATCCGAGCGGCGCTGCGCGTTGACCTTCCGCACCACGACCAACGGGCCGCCGCTCGCCTGGATGTACACCGACGTCACCGCGCCCTGCGTCGGCACCGACGCCTCGACAACCCGGTCGACGGGCACCAAGCCGAACTCGCGCTGCAGCAGGCCGAACGTGTCGTCGGTGGAGCCGTCGTCGACCACCACCAGCTCGAAACTCGGGTAGCGCAGCCGCAGCAGCGACTGGACCGCCTCGATGATCCCCGCCGCCTCGTTATAGGCCGGCACCAGGATCGAGACCCCCGGCGTGCCCGGATGGGCGTAGACGTCGTCGAGGCTGGTCGCGCGCTCGCGGCCGAGGATCCGCGGCACTGCCACCGTGGCGACGCTCAGCAGCACCAGCTGGATGCCGTTCAGCGCCAGCGCGTAGCCCAGTACGAAGTAGTTGAAGCCGACGACCGCTGCGGTCGCTGTGGCGGTCCAGTCCACTACAGGGGCGTCCGCAGGAGGGCGCCGAACGGCGGCTCGGGCGTGCCGGCCAGGGTGACCCGCAGCACTTCCCGGGCGTGCGGGGACACGGGGGACAGCACCCGCAGCGCCGACAGCCCAGGCCCACCGAGCCGCGCCATCGCCTGCGCCGCGGCCAGCCGAACCCGAAGATCAGCGTCGGTGCACAGCGTCATCGCCAGCCCCGTCGCGCTCGCGGTGTCCCCGATCAGGCCGAGAGCGGTGGCGGCGGCGACGCGCACGAGCGCCGGATGCGGCTCGTCCAGGCACACCACTAGGTCGGCGGCGGTCTCCGGTACGCCGAGTCGCCCGAGGGCCTCGGCGGCGGCGGCCCGCACGTCGGGAGAGGTGTCGTGGGCCAGCGCGTCGCGCAGCTCGGGTGCCGCGCCCAGCTCGCCGAGCCAGCCGAGGACCTGCGCCGCGGCCAGCCGGGAGGCAGCGCCGCCGTGCCGCAGGGACTGCAGGACGTGGTCGGCGGATCCGCTGCCGCAGCGCAGCACTGCCATCGTGACCGCGTGCCGCGGCAGCTCGCGGCGTGGTTCCGGGCGGTCCAGGCGACCCAGCAGTGCCGGCACGGCCTCAGGCAGGCCGATCCGGCCAAGCGCGCGGATCGCGGCCAGCCGGACCGCCTCGTCGCGGTCGTCGAGCAGCCGCACGAGGGCGGCGGCATGGCTGCCGTCGTCGACCGCACCGAGGAACTCCACCGCCGACAGCCGGCGCCGCGGCGAGCGCGACGTCAGGTCACGAGCGACGCGCTCGATGGTGCCGCGGCGGCGCAGCAACTCGACCAGCAGCTTGCGCTCGGTGCCGCGCAGCTTGGGGACCAGGGCCACGACCAGGTCGTCGAGTGTCTCGCCCGCCGAGCGCGACAGCGCCCGCAGTGCGTGGTCCATCGCCACCGACCCGGCGCCGTCTGCGATGTCCATCGCGTCGCTGATCAGCGGCCGGATCGTGGTGGCGAGGCGTTCCCGGCGGGCGGCGGCGCGGTGTCGCCGAGCCCGCAGCACCGCGCCGACGGACACGGCGACGAGCATCATCAGCACCACGGCTGCGGTGACCGCGGCCATCAACAGCAGCGGATCGGGCCACGCGTTGCTCACGCCGGACTCACGTCCCGCTGCGGCGCAGCCGGGCCTCGACCCGGCTGAGCAGCTCTCTGGGACTGAACGGCTTGACCACATAGTCGTCGGCGCCGGCGCTCAGCCCGCGTTCGACGTCGGCCTCCTGCGCCTTCGCGGTGAGCAGGATGATCGGCAGCTCGCGCAGCTCGGCGTCGTCCCGGACGGCGAGGCAGACCTCCAGCCCGGACAGCCGGGGCATCATCCAGTCCAGGATGACGAGATCGGGGCGCCGATCGCGCATCATCGCCAGTCCCGCCTCGCCGTCGTGCTCCACGAGCACCTCGTGGCCGGCCGCACGGAGCTTCAGCTCCAGCAACAGGCAGATGTCTCGGTCGTCGTCGACGAGGGCGATGGTGCTCATGGCGGCCTCCGGTGTGGGGTGTGCCTTCTCCGGTGAGTTCTCGGCCGTCCGGGGGGCCGACTGAATCCGATCGGCCCAAGGTGATCACCGGAGGCCGCCGAGCGAACGATGAAACCTCACGTGAATGGACCACTACAAAGAGTCATGTCGGGCGCTAGCGTCCATGGCATGGGACGGGGCCGCTCGGTGGATGTGCTGCCGGGGATCGCTCCGGCTGCGGCCGC
The DNA here is from genome assembly GCA_964516515.1 of uncultured Kineosporiaceae bacterium. Taxonomy (GTDB): domain Bacteria; phylum Actinomycetota; class Actinomycetes; order Actinomycetales; family JBBAYJ01; genus JANNOG01. The sequence goes on from CAZEYA010000028.1 coordinate 13,881, forward strand.
CGTCGTCGGCTGCGGCGGGCTGGCCGGGTATGGCATGGCCATCACTCACGCCTCCGGCAGCGCGGTGTGGTGGCCGGCCGCGGGCCTCGGCGTCGGTCTGGCGATCATGACGCCGAGGCGGTCGCGAGTGGTTGTCGCAGTGTCGGCGGGCGTGGCCGACACCGCCGTCGGCCTGGCCGCCGGCCACCCGGTGGTGGGTTCGCTGGTGTCCGGACTGCTGGCGGGTCTGCTCTGTGTCCTGGTCGCCACGGCCTTCGACCGGGCGATCCCTGGCGGCCGGCTGGCCCGGCAGGCCGACCTCACCCGTTACGTCGTTGCGGTGTCGGCACCGCTCGCCCTCGTCACCGCAGCGAGCCTCGGCTGGGGTGCCGTCCTGGGCACGTATCCGTCGACCGCTGTCGCCGGCGTGCCCGGCGGTCCAACGGCGTTGGCGGGTACGGCGCTGCACCACCTGCTGGCCCAACTGGTGGGAGTGCTCGTGGTCGCGACGCCGATCCTGCTCTGGTCTGCCCGCCGCGAGCTGGCGGTCCGCGTCGGTCTTGCGGAGAGGATGGGATACCTGCTGGTCACGGCGGGTGTCACGGCAGCGGTGTTCTGGCCGCCTGGGTCGGGGCACCTGGCCTACCTGGCGCTGCTGCCGCTGCTGGCGGCCGGGGTGCGCTGCGAACCGTTCTGGGCTTCGGTGTGCATGGCGACCGCGGCGATGGTGGCGGGGACCGCGGGCGAGCTGGCGAACACGGGAGAGGCTGGTGTCGCGTCCCGGGTTGCCCTGCTGCTGCCCACCTTCCTGGCGGTGGCCACACTGGCGACCCTGGTGCTGGCCACGGCAGTGCAGCAGCGGCGGCGCACCGAGCGTGAGCTCGCCGACGCGCTGGCCGATGCCGAGGCGAGCGCCCGCGACTTCGAGGCTTTCAGCTACGCCGTCGCCCACGACCTGCGTACGCCACTGCGCGCGATCGACGGCTTCGGTCACGCGCTGGCGGTCGACCACAGCCGTGATCTCGCACCCGAGGCGCTGCTGCTGCTGGAGCGGGTCCGCACCGGGGCCCGCTACATGGGCCGCTTGGTGGACGGCCTGCTGATGCTCGCGCGGGTGTCCCGGGTGCAGCCCACGGCCGAGCTGGTCGACGTCAGTCGGCTGGCCCAGGACAGCATCGAGCGGCTCCGCGCCGCCGAGCCCGATCGGCAGGTCCTGGTCACGGTGGCGCCCGGCGCCAGCGCGGCGGTCGACCTGCCACTGTTCGGGATCGTTTTGGACAACCTCATCGGAAATGCCTGGAAATTCACCGCGACAACACCCTCGCCAAAAATAGAGTTCGGCTGGCGGCGGGTAGATGATGGCACCGAACTATGGGTCACCGACAACGGAATGGGATTCGACATGGACTACTCCGACAAACTGTTCAAGCCTTTCCAGCGACTGCACGCCGATACCGAGGTGACGGGCGCGGGGCTGGGCCTGGCCACCACCGCGACGATCGTCGACCGCCATGGCGGCATCATCCGCGCCGCCGGCGAGGTGGGCAAGGGCGCCACGTTCACCGTCGTGCTGCCGTCGCCGCGCGAGGCACTGGAGGAGTGACCTATCTCCTCCTGGTCGAGGACAGTGAGACCGACGAGCTGCTGACCTGCCGAGTGCTGGCCAGTCACCTCGACATCGATGTGATAGTGGTACGCGACGGTGCGGCGGCGCTGGACTTCATGTCCGCTCGCGGCGCGTGGGCCGCTCGGCCGACCGAGCTCCCCAAGGTCGTCCTGCTCGACCTCAACCTGCCCAAGGTCAGTGGGCTGGACGTGCTGCGCGCCATCCGCTCCTCGCCGGAAACCGCGCTCCTGCCGGTGGTGGTGCTCACGTCGTCGGCCGAGGACGTCGACCTGGTCGACGGTTATGCCCGCGGCGCCAACAGCTATGTCGTCAAACCGGTCGACTTCGACGATTTCGCCGAGGCCGTGGCCCGGCTCGGTGTCTACTGGAATCACGTCGATCATGGGCTCCAACCGACTGCCGAGCCGGCGCGCCTCAGGTGAGCCCGCAACCGTGCCGATTGCCTACCCATGACCGCAGCGCCAGCCGAACTCAATCTGGTCGGTGACCCGGCTCAGCCAACCGTCGTCGTCGTCGACGACGACCCCGACATCCTGGACCTGTTGCAGATCCGGCTGCAGCGCGCCGGTTTCGAGGTCTTCACCTATCCCGACGGTCAGGCCGGCGCCGACGCCGTGCGAGACCTGCGTCCCGACATCGCGATCCTGGACTGGATGCTGCCCGGGCGCAGCGGCCTGGATATCTGCCGGGAGATCCGCGCGACGCCCGAGACGCGTGAGACCGCGATCCTGATGATCACCGCCAGGACGCAGGAGCCGTACCGGGAGTGGGGCTACCAGGCGGGCTGCGACCGCTTCCTGACCAAGCCGTTCACCGGTCCCGATCTGCTCCGGATGACGTCGCAGTTGATGGCTCGCCGGCAGCCGACGCGTCCTGACGCGGCGTAGGCAGCATCACACCGGCCGCGGGGGCCAACGGCAGCGTGGCGGTGAACGTCGACCCCACGCCCAGCTCGGACGCCACGGTGATCTGCCCGCCGTGACCGCGTGCGATTTCCTGCGAGACCGCCAACCCCAGCCCGCTGCCCTGGATCTCGTTGTCGTACGCGGAGTCCGCGCGGTGGAACCGGCCGAACACTTTGGGCAGGTCCTCAGCTGAGATGCCGATCCCGTCGTCGGCGACCCGGATCACGAGATCAGCGTGGGTCGCCGTGATCTGGACCCGCACCTGCGCGTCGGTCGCGGAGAACTTGATCGCGTTCGACACGAGGTTGAAGAGCAACCGCTCCAGCTGGTCACGGTCACCGAGCAGGTCCGGCAGCACCGTCGCCACGCTGACCCTGAGCTCGATCGACGAAGCGGCTGCGGCCGGTTGCAGCGCCGCAGTCACGCCCTCGAGCAGCGCCGGGACGTCGATGGGCTGACGGCGTGGCTCGAAGGACCCAGTGTCGACGGTCGACAGCAGCAGGAGGGTGTCGATCAGGCCGAGCAGCCGCTGGCCGTTGCGCTCGATGACCTCCAGGGCGTCACCGGCCATGTCGGGCAGCGCCCCCAACGCGCCCTCGCGCAGCAGTTCGGTGTAGCCGCAGATGCTGGTCAGCGGTGTGCGCAATTCGTGGCTGACGGTGGCGACGAACTGTGTCTTCATCGCGTCCAGCTGCTGCAGCGCGGCGTTTCGCACATCCAGGGCTTCGGCCCGCTTCTGCAGTTCGGCGCGGGCCTGGGTCAGCTCGGCCATCACGCGTGTCTGCTCGGTCATGTCCAGGTGGATGGAGCCGTAGGCGAAGGTGTGCCCGGCCGCGTGGGAGACCGGGTAGTGCACCGCCAGGTAGGTCCGGTCGCCTCTGGTCTCCTCACGCACCAGGGCATGGTCGGCCGCGGTCAGGGCGACGTCGGCGGATTCGCCGCTCTGAAGGGCGGGTAGCCGTTCATAGCTGGGGTTGCTCAACAGCCGGTGGCCGTCGGTGCTCTGCAGGCAGATCGCCGCCGGGGCGTTACCGACCAGGCTGCGCAGCAGGCTGCTGGCGACCTGCCCCTCCTCGCGGGCGGCGCGCGCCTCACGCTGCAGCCGGCGCCGCTCCATCGCGGCCTCGACGCTGCGCCCGAGCCGTGCCAGCCGGTCCTTCAGCAGGTAATCCATGGCGCCGTGCCGGATGGTGGCGACGCAGGTCTCCTCGTCCATCACGCCGCTGACCACTATCACGGGCGGCGGATCGGGGACCCGGGCGGCCACAGCCAGGACGTCGAGCGCGGTCATGCCCGGCAGGGAGTAGTCCGCGAGCACGACGTCCGGTGCGGCGAGCAGACCCAGCTGGACGCCGATCAGGGTGTCGGCGAGCGTCCAGTCTGGATGGAAGCCGGCGCGGCGCAGCGCGGCGATGAGCATCTCGGCGTCGTCCGAACTGTCCTCGACGACGAGGACCCGCAACGGCCGGAGCCCGTCCGCCGTCATGCCGCCAGCGGCAGCGTGAAGTGGAACGACGCCCCGCCGCCCGGCGACGCCTGTGCCCAGACCTGCCCCCCGTGCGATCCGATGATCCTCTTGACCAGTGCGAGGCCGACGCCGTGGCCTGGGTAGTCCCGTGCGGCGTGGGCCCGCCGGAACATCGAGAAGATGTCGCGGCCGTGGGCCTCGTCGATGCCGACGCCGTGGTCACGGACCCAGTACTCCGCCAGCGCGGCGCCGTCACCGCACTGCGCTCCCACCTCGATCACGTCGGAGCGCCCGGCGCTGAACTTGACCGCGTTTCCCAGCAGGCTCTCCCACACTCGGCGCAGCAGCTCGGCATCGCCATCGGCGGGGGGCAGCGGGCCCATCTGGAGGCGCTGACCGGTGGGCGCGGCTCTGACGACGTCCCATGCCCGGCTCGCCAGCGCCATCATGTCCACCGTCGTCCAGCCGAGCGTCCCAGGCTGCACGCGGTACAGCGCCAGCAGGCCGTCGATCAGCTCGGCCATCAGGGCGGCGTTGCCGCGGATCCGCGAGACGTAGCCCATCGCCTCGTCGCTGAGCTCGGCGCCGAAGTCCTCGACCAGCAGCTGGCTGAAACCCGACACGGCCCGCAGCGGGGCCCGCAGGTCGTGGGAGATCGAGTAGGCCAGCGCCGCGAGGTCGGCTCGCAGCGCCTCGACCTCCTGCACGGGGTCGAGAAGGCGGTGACGATCCTCCACTTCGGCCACCATTGACAGATCGGTCGCCCCCCCACCGCTGCTTGACCTTCCCGAGCCCCCTGAGCTGGACGTTCGCCGTTTCGGCGGAGCCGGTCCGTGGCGCTCGGGTGATGGTGTATCCGCCTGGCGCAATACCCCTCAGGACTTGACGACGAGGACGGGGGGATAGCTCGGTACCCCGCACATAGCTGCGCCACAGCGTCCCGACGTGTTTCTTCAACCTTGGCGGCCGAATCTGCTGAGCAAGCAACCCGGAAGGTCCCGGGCTCCAAGGAGGACATGACATGCGCAAGCGACTCACCGCCGCGGCGATAGCCGGAGCCGTCGGCATCGCTGGGCTCGGCGGATTGGCGATCAATGCGAATGCGATGGCATCGAGCGCCCCGACGAGCGCCGCGACCAGCGCGTCGGCGACAGCTGACGACACGGCGCCCACCGAGAACGACTCCCGGCGGACCGGGTTCACCGACCACATACGCGATGCGCTCGCGGGCCTGGTCGGTGACGGCACCATCACCTCCGAACAGGCGCAGGCCGTCGCCGACACGCTGGCGGCCCAGATCCCCGAGCGCCGTCCGGGCGGGCATGGCGCCTTCGGCGAGCCCGGCGGCCATCACGGCGGCTTCGGCCGGCCCGGCATGGACCCCGCGGTTGTCATCACGGCCCTGGTCGACGCGGCGCAGGAGCAGCTCGATGCGGCGGTCGCGGCCGGTGACGTGGACCAGGCCCGCGCTGACGAGATCGCCGCGGACATCGAGACCCGGATCACCGACATCGTGCAGAACGGCTTCGCGGAGCGCGGCGGCCCCGGGGCGGCCCGTTCCCTTCGGTGACCGGGGAGCCGAGACCAGCGCCACCAGTGGAGAACGTCAGCCGCGCGGGATGGACTCGACAATGAAGCTGGGGGTCGAGTCGGTCTCGCTTCGGCGGTCGCGGTCGACGCTGTCGTTGGGGTCGGCGACGTTGGTCAGCAGGGTGAACGAGGAGGCGTCGGGCGCCACGATACCGAGGAACGCCAACTTGGCGGTCACCGTGGTGCCGCCGGCCATCGACACCTTCGGGTTCTGCCACGAGGGTTGCAGCCGGTAGGCGACGCCGAGGTTGTCGACAAGCCAGACGGGGTCGTCCGCCAGTTCGATCGGGGAGGGCGATCGATTGGCGATCCGGGCGTCGACCACGATGCCCTTCTCGGCGACGGTGAGGGCGTCGACCGCCAGCACGGCGCCGTTCGGGTGCTCGTCGGCACCCAGTCGCGAGCCCGGTGGCGCCGCAGCGGCGGCGCCGCGCTCGTCGATCACCACCTCGACGCGACGGTTCTGCGCACGCCCCTCGGGATTGTCATTGCCGAAGAATCCGGTGTTCGGCTGGACCGGTTCGCTCTCGCCGCGCCAGTCGCTCAGCAACCGCCCCTGCGACACCCCCTGGGAGACGAGGTATCTCACCGCGGCCACGGTGCGTTCCTGCGACAGTTCGAGGTTGTAGCCCTCGGTGCCGATGGCATCGGTGTGCCCGACCACCTCGATCGTCGAGTCCTGGCTGGCCACGATCAGGTCGGTCACTTGATCGAGCAACGCGACGCCGTCCGGACGCAGCGTGGCGGCGTCGAAGTCGAACAGCACGTCCTCGTCGAGGACCACGACGGTCTGCGGTGCGATCGCCCCGCCGCGGCCGGTCACGCGCAGCACGGTGGTCGGAATCCCCTCGTCGGACACCTGAGCCGAGGTGCCGGCTTCCGGCGCCGACACCGCTACGTCGGTACCGGGCTCGAGCGGCCGCGCATCGCGGTCGGCGGCCCGCGCCTCGCGGTTGAGGAGGATCAGCATCGCGCCGATGAAGATCATCAGAGCGATGAGGATGATCGCGATGATCCACCGCCGCTCCCGCCACCATGGCTCTTCGTCGTCGTCGTTCGGCGGGCGGTCCCAGCTCCAGCCGCGCCAGCGGTCGGCGTCGGGGTCCTTGCGCCCAGCCGGCACCAGGGTCATGGCCTGCTCATGGGATCGGGATGCCGTCGATATAGAAGTTCGGGATGTCGGTGTCGCGCTCGCGGTCGGCGGTGTCGACGGCCGCCGCGAAGTCGGTGACGTTGGTCTTCAGCGCGAACGTGGTGGCCTCGGCCGGGACGCGCCCGAGGAAGACCACACTGCCACTCAGCTCCTGGCCGGGACCAGCGCGCAGATCCGGGTTTGGGCCCTGGTGGTCGTAGCGGTAGGGGTTGCCGAAGTCGTCGACGAGGTAGGTGTCGCGGTTGCGGAACAACCCGCTGTCCACCAGTCGGATCTCCTCGACGTAGCCGTTGATCAGGGAGATGTCGAGCGCGATCGAGTTGGGTCGGACCTGGACGCCGCGGACCGCGAGGACGGCTCCGTTGGGGTGCCGGTCGACCAGTTGCGCGTCGGCCAGGGACAGCGTGGCGGTTGCGCCGGCCGTCGCGCTCGCCGTTGATTGCGGGTCGCTGCCACTGCCGACGGTGCACCCGGCGAAGGCCAGGCAACCGGCCAGCAGAGCGGCGACCAGGGGCGCAGCTCGGGTACGTCGCAGCCGCACTGGTAGCGACATTGCCCCTCCTGAGGTGGTGGACGAACACCCATTGTCATCGTCGCCGACAAATCCGGCACTACGGTGGTGACCCGCCGACGTGATAGGACAGACTGCCCGGATGGCCGCGACGTCGCCCTCGTTCGCCGGGGTCGTGCTGGCCGGGGGCCGTGGCCGCCGGTTGGCGCGGGCGATGGGTCTGGACACTGTGGACAAGGCATCACTGCAGGTCGGGGAGCTGTCCATGCTGGACAGCGTGCTCGCGGCGCTTCAGGGCGCGGACCGCGTCGTCGTGGTCGGCGGCGCGACGGCCCCACCCGGGACCACCCACGTCGTCGAGCGACCGGCGGGTGGCGGGCCGGTCGCGGGGCTGGCAGCCGGGCTCGATGTGGTCGACACCCCAGTCACCGTGGTGCTGGCGACCGACCTGCCGCGCGTCGATGTCGAGGTCGTCGAGTGGTTGCGTTCGGCACTGTCTACGACGCCGCCGGATGTGGCCGCCGTGATGCCGACGGGCGCCGACGGGCGTCGACAGCCGCTGGCCGCCGCATACCGCACCGAACCGCTGCGGGCGGCACTGCGCAGTCTCGGCGATCCTGCCGGGCACTCCATGCGGGACCTCTGCGCGCACTTGGTGATCACCGAACTGGACGTGGGCGATTTGTCCGGAAAACTCATGGACGTGGACACAACAGAGGACCTCGCGGCGGCCCGGTTGCACGCCTGGGCCGCCGCACTCGTCAGCACACTCGACGTGCCGCTCAACCCCAAGGCCGTGGCGGAGGTCATCAGCCTCGTGCTCGACATGGCGCGCGACGCCGCCCACGGGATTGCGAGGCCTGCGGCACCCGTGACGACCTTCTTGGCGGGCGTGGCGGTGGGCGCAGCGCTGACCAGCAGCGATTCCGATGTGGATGCCATCGTCCGCCAGGTCGGCGACACGGTCGCGGTGGTTCTCACCCGGCACAAGGTGGGGTAGGCCCTACCTCCGTTTGACCGGGGTGCGCCAGCGCCGCCGACCCCGCTGCGCCACGAGGGTGGACCTGCAGATCTCCGCAGCCCTCAATCGAAGGAGTCCTCATGTCCACCGTGCTCGACCGCGCGACCCCGACCCCACCTGGCGGCCCCCTCCCCAGTCCCGAGCCCGCCTCGCGTCGCCCGCGCTTCGACCTCGTCGCCGCCGGGGTCGCGGGATCGACCCGGCACCCCTGGCTCGTGCTGATCGCGGGGCTGCTCGTCGTGGCGGCCGCCGTGTTCGGCCTCAGCCAGGGCATTGCGACCACCACCGGCGAGGACGAGCGCATCGGCGACTCCGGTACAGCAGCCGCCCTGATCAGCGGAGCCGACTTCGGCGAGGCGCCGACCGAGACCGTGGTCATCACCGCCACGGACGGCAGTGCGCTGGTCGCCGCCGATGTCGCGGCGCTCGGCACCGAGCTCGATGCCCGGCTCTCGGGTCTGGTCGGGGTCGCGGACGTTGCGGCACCGGTCATCTCGCCTGATGCGTCGGTCGCCATCGTGCCGGTCATCCTCGACGCATCCGCCGACGACGACGAGGCGATCAGTGTCGCCGCCGAACAGATGATCGCCGAGCGTGCCGCCCTCGATCGCGAGAACACCCGCTTCGACATCCGCCAGACCGGCCCGGCGTCGGTCAATGCCGAGCTCGTCGAGACCATCGACGCCGACTTCCTGCGCGCGGAACTGCTGGCGCTGCCCATCACCCTCATCGTGCTGCTGCTGGCCTTCGGCGCCGGCGTGGCCGCGCTGGTGCCGGTCGCCATCGGTATGGCCAGCGTGGTGACGGCGCTCGGCCTGACTGCCGCGCTCTCGCAGGTCGTGCCGGTCAACCAGAACGCCCAGAGCCTCGTCCTGCTGATCGGTCTGGCAGTCGGCGTGGACTACGCACTGTTCATCCTGCGGCGCACCCGCGAGGAGCGCGCTCGCGGCCTGAGCCCCCGGGCAGCCGTCGCCGCCACGGGGACAACCGCCGTGCGTGCTGTCGTCATCTCCGGCGTCACGGTGGTCGTCGCGATGGCGGGTTTGCTGGTCGCCGGCGGCATGTTCACCTCGTTGGGGATCGGCACCGCCGCCGTCGTGCTGGTGTCGGTGATCGCGTCCGCGACCACCCTGCCCGCGCTGCTGGCGGTGCTCGGCGACAAGGTCGAAGGACTGCGGATGCCGTGGCGCCGCCGCCGGGCCGCCCCGGCCGTGGCAGACAAGGCCACCACCGATGAGACCGGCGAGGGCACGTCCGGTGTGTGGGGGCGCCTCGCCGCCGCCGTGGTCCGCCGCCCGCTCGCATGGGGCCTCAGTGCCACTCTCATCCTCCTGGCCATCGCCGCCCCGGCGCTGGGCATGCGTACCGCCATCGGTGGCACCGAAACGCTGCCCGACGGGTTCGAGTCGATCGAGGCCTTCGACGCGCTGTCGGCGGGCTTCCCCAGTGACGGCGACACGGTCGACGTCGTGGTGAAGGCCGCTCCGGGTGACGCGGGTGCCGTGTCACAGGCGCTGAACACGACGCGGACCGACGCCGTGGCGCTCGGCGTGGCCATCGGTGAGCTGGACGTCACCGAGTCCGTCGACGGCACCGTCCACGTCCTGCACCTCGGTGCGGTCGGTGATGCCTCCTCAGCCCTCGCCAAGCAGTCGGTCGACGACATCCGGGACATCCTGGTGCCCGAGCTGTCCGAGCAGTTGTCAGCAGCCGGGGTGGACAGCGAGATCGCGGTGGGTGGTGCCATCGCGTCGTCCGTGGACTTCACCGACTGGCTGGACCAGCGGCTGCCGCTGGTCATCGGGTTCGTGCTGCTGCTGACGCTGATCGTCATGGCGCTGTCCTTCGGGTCGCTGTCGCTGGCCGTGGCGACCGTCGGGCTCAACCTGCTTTCGGTCGGGGCCGCCTACGGCGTGCTGACGCTGGTGTTCCAGGGCACCTGGGCAGAGGGTCTGCTCGGGTTCACCTCGACGGGCGCGATCGCGTCCTGGCTGCCGTTGATGCTGTTCGTCATCCTGTTCGGCCTGTCGATGGACTACCACGTGTTCGTGGTCAGCCGGGTGCGCGAGGCCTTCCTGGCCGGTGCCAGCCCAAGGGCGGCAGTGGTGATGGGCGTCGCCCGCTCGGCCGGTGTGGTCACCAGTGCGGCCGCCGTGATGATCGCCGTCTTCTCGATCTTCGGCACGCTGTCCATGCTGGAGATGAAGCAGATGGGCGTCGGCCTGGCCGCTGCCGTGCTGATCGACGCCACCCTGGTGCGCGGGGTGCTGCTGCCCGCCGTGCTGGCCTCGCTGGGCCGCCGGGCGCACACCGGTCCCCGGTGGCTGCCCGCCCTGCACGGCTGACCAGCCGCGACGGGATCGGGCAACTGATTCCGCACCGGCGTGCCGTGGGATGCTCCGGGTCGTGACGCCATCAGCGTTCGGCCCCACGCCCCGGAGCACCCCCACCCGGCTGCGCGAGAAGGTGACCTACGACGTGGCCACGGCCCACGCGATCCTCGACGAGGCGCTGGTGTGCCACGTGGGCTTCATCGTCGACGGGGCGCCGCGGGTGCTGCCGACGATCCACGCCCGGCTCGGTGCTCGGCTCTACGTCCACGGTTCCACCGGCACCCCCCTGCTCCGGCTGGCACGACAGGCCGGGCCGGGGGGTATCGACGTCTGCGTCACCGTGACGCTGCTGGACGGCATCGTGCTGGCCCGCAGCCAGTTCGAGAGCTCGATGAACTACCGCTGCGTCGTGGCGCAGGGCCGGGCGGTGCTGGTCACCGACCCCGACGAGCGGGACGCCGCGCTGCACCGGATCGCCGAGCACGTCTCGCCCGGCCGCACGGCCACCAGCCGCGCCGGCAACGGCAAGGAACTGGCCGCCACCGCCGTGCTCGGCCTGGATCTGGTCGAGGTCTCCGTCAAGTCCTCGACCGGGGACCCCGAGGACGACCCCGCTGACCTCGACGGCCCGTACTGGGCCGGGGTATTACCCGTCTCGCTGGTGTTCGGTGAGCCGCAGCCTTCCGCCGACCTGCGGCCTGGCATCGAGCCGCCCAGTCATCTGCTGAAGTACGGCCGCCCCTCCACACGCAATTAACGACCGATCGTGCGTTGTCGGGGCCGCCAACAGAGCGTAGGTAGGCGTGTCGTCCAGTGGCGGAGTGGCTCTCGCCGCGCCGGTCAGGTGGCGAGCGCGAATCGGCCGCGCGCGTAGGCCGCAATGACGGTGAGCATCGCCAGGCCGGCAGCCGTCGCCGCCCCCTGCGCAGCGCGGGCGACCCCCGCAGCCCCGACGATGAGCCCCGCAGTCCCGAGAGCGGTCAACAGACCGCCCAGCAGGAGGAACCTCCGCTCACTGAAGGCCCAGGAGAAGGGCAGGAAGTGCAGGCCGACAACAGCCGCGATCAGCGCGGGCCGAAGGTCTTCGGCCTCGTACTGGACCAGCAGGCCGGAACCGGCGGCGAGGAGTGCGACCTCCCCGGCGACGCAGAGCACATAGACGATCAGCGCGGCGGGGTGCGGTCGTCGCAGGACCCCAAGAGCCCGAGGTCGCACGTAGTGGCCGTACATGATGACCAGGGTGAGGAGCACCGCGGTCACACCGGACACGACCGCCACGACGGGGCCAAGAGCTCTGCCGTTGTCGAATACGAACACCAGTCCCCCGACGACACCGATGAGACTGCCCCAGCGGCGTGGGTCCACGGCGGGAGGCGGCTCCCCGACATCCGGGCCGTACTGACGGCGCGTCGCCTCGCGGGTCATGGGTCAATTGTACGGTGGCGCCCAGTAACGGGACGGCGTGTCAGCGCAGTCGCGGGTCGAAGCAGACCTTCACGGTGCCCAACCGTCCGGCGCTGGAGGCATGATCCAGCGCCTCTCGCCAGCGGTGTAGCGGGTACACCCCGCCGACCACGCCGTCCAGTGGCGCCTGCGCGGCCAGCCGCAGCGCGACGTCGAAGGCGTCACCGCTGCTGCAGTAGGACCCGGCCAGCTCCAGCTCGCGGAACCAGGCCGGCGACAGGTCCGCACCCGCCGCGGGCATCCCCGACAGCACCACCCGGCCACCGGCCCTCGTCGCCCGCAGGGCCAGGTCCAGCGACGAGGCGGACCCGACCGCGTCCACCGACACGTCCACCCCGCCGAGCAGGAAGTCCGACGCCTGCGACCCGCCGATCGAGCGTGGCGCCTTGGGCACCACGGTCAGTGCCCGGGTCGCGCGGCGCACCCCACGCAACGCCTCGTCCGGGCTGACAACGTCGGTCGCGCCGAACGACTTGGCCAGCGCCCGCTGCGCGCCGTGCTTGGCGACCACGACGATCCGGCCCGCCGGCGTCAACTGCCGCAGTGCCAGCGTCGCGAACAGCCCGACCGCGCCGGCACCGGAGACCAGGACCGTGTCGCCCTCCTCGACTCGGGCCCGCCGGGCGAGGTGCACCGCGCACGCCAGCGGCTCGACGAGGACGGCGCGCTCGTCCGGCAAGTCCTCGGGCACCACGTGCAGTTGCGAGCGGTGGGCCACCATCCGCTCGCCCCAGCCGCCGCCGGTCGAGGCGCAGTACCCCGTCTGCAGGCCAGGGCGCAGGTGACCGACGGTGACCCGTTCGCAGTGGTTCGTGGCACCCGAGGCGCACGGGCCACACAGGTCCAGGCCGCGGGCCTCGCAGGCCAGCACCGGGTCGACGACCACCCGAGTGCCCTTGGCCAGGTCGGCGACGTCGGCGGCGAGCTCGGCGACGACCTCGTGACCGGGCACGCACGGCAGCGACGTCAGGCCGGTGAAGTACAGCGAGGTGGAGCCGGTGACCGCTCCCAGGTCCGAGCCGCAGATGCCCGCCAGCCGGGGCCGCAGCGGCACCCAGCCGGGCGCGCGCACCTCGGGTTCGGAGATCGTCACGAGTCGCAGCGGTGCCATCGGCCCCACCAGCAGCCCCGGGATCGACGCGCCGGTGGCCGAGACAGTGCGCGCCAGGGCGTACCGGGGAACCGAACGGAACAACTCGACAGCCAGCATCACGGCAGCGATCCTGCCAGTCGCCGGGTTGGCGCTCGTGACGGGAACGTGATCTACGCCGTTTACGATGCGCCGCATGACGCGCCGACTGCTGGCTCCTGCCGTTTCTGTCCTCCTCCTGACCGGACTCGCCGCGTGCGGGTCCGAGGAGTCCTCGTCCGACTCAGCCGACGACACGGCGGCCGCCGTCGAGACCTCACCGGCCGAGACCACCGACGAGGCGCCGGGCGCCTCGTCCGGCGCGGCGGGCGGCGAATGCTCGCCCGACAGCCTGGAGACCACGACCGCAGGCACCCTCACATGGGGGACCAGCGACCCGGCCTTCGAGCCGTGGATGGTCGACAACGACCCGGCGAACGGCGAGGGTTTCGAGTCCGCGGTGGCCGCGGCGGTCACCGAGCAGCTCGGCCTCACCTCCACCGAGTGGGTGCGCGGCACATTCGACACGATCATCGCCCCCGGGCCCAAGGACTTCGACGTGGCCATCAACCAGGTGTCGATCACCGATGAGCGGCGGGCCGCCATCGACTTCTCCTCGTCCTACTACGACGCCCGCCAGGCGGTCATTGCGATCGAGGGCAACCCCGCCGCCTCGGCGACCAGCCTGGCGGAGCTGGCCGACGTCCGACTGGGCGCGGCGATCGGCACCACGAGCCTGGAGGCGATCAACACGCTGATCGCGCCGGCCGTCGAGGCCGCTGCCTTCAACAGCAACGACGACGCCAAGCTGGCACTGTCCAACGGCCAGGTCGACGCGATCGTCGTCGACCTGCCGACGGCGTTCTTCCTGACCGCGGTCGAGCTGGACGGTGGGGTCATCGTCGGCCAGCTGCCGCAGATCGACGGCCAGACCGAGCAGTTCGGCCTGGTTCTCGACCTGGACAGCCCGCTGACGGACTGCGTCTCGCAGGCGGTCGACGCGTTGCGGGAGGACGGCACGTTGGCCGACCTCGAGGCCGAATGGCTCTCGGAGACCGCGGGCGCCCCCGAGCTCTCCTGAGCCCTGACCGCACGCCGCCACCCGAGTTCCGGCTGCCCCGGTGACGCCCGACGCCGACGTCACCGGAGGGTGGCGCCTCGAGCCGAGTCCGGTCGAGGTAGCCCGGCGAGCAGTCCGGGAGCGCCGCCGCCGGCAGTCGATCCTGACCGCCGCCGTCAGCACCACCGCCTTCGTGCTGATCGTGGGTTTCGCGGTCTCCAGCGCACCGGGGTGGGACCGGGTCAGCGCGACGTTCTTCAGCGTGAGCGTGGCGTGGGACGTGCTGCCGGTCGTCGCCCAAGGGCTGTGGCTCAACATCCGGGTGCTGGCCCTCGCGATCATCTTCGTGCCGGCGATCGGGCTGGGGGTCGCGTTGTTGCGGACGTTGCGGGGACCGGTGTTCCTGCCGCTGCGACTGTTCGCCATCGCCTACGTCGACATCTTTCGCGGCCTGCCGTTGCTGCTCATGTTGTACCTGATCGGGTTCGGGGTGCCGGCGCTGCGGCTGGAGGGGTTCACGCCATCGGCGTTCTGGCTCGGCACCGTGGCCGTGACGATCACGTACTCCTCCTACGTGTCGGAGGTCTTCCGGGCGGGCATCGAGTCGATCCACCCGTCGCAGCGGCTGGCGGCGCGCTCGCTCGGACTGTCCTACCCGGCCACGATGCGGCGGGTGATATTGCCGCAAGCGGTTCGCAACGTGACCCCGGCCCTGCTCAACGACCTCGTCGCGCTGCAGAAGGACGTCGGCCTGATCTCGATCCTCGGCTTGTACGACGCGATCCGGCGCGCCCAGATCGAGGTGGCGGCCTCGTTCAACTTCACGCCGTACGTGGTCGCGGGCCTGCTGTTCGTCGCGTTGTCGGTGCCGACCGGACGGCTGGCGGATGCGGTCAACCTGCGCGCAGCGCGCCGGCAGCAGGCGAGCGTCGCGTGAGCGTGCTGCTGGAGGCGCGCAACGTCGTCAAGGCGTACGGGCACACGCCGGTGCTGCGCGGGATCGACCTGTCGATCGATGAGGGTCAGGTGGTCGCCCTCGTCGGGGCCTCGGGTTCGGGCAAGTCGACGCTGCTGCGCTGCCTGTCGCTGCTCGAACCTGTCAGCGACGGGCAGGTGTTCCTCGACGGCGAGGACATCACCGACCCATCGGCGCGAACCGACCGGGTGCGGTCGAAGTTCGGTGTCGTGTTCCAGGCGTTCAACCTGTTCCCGCACCTGACGGTGATGCAGAACATCACGTTGGCGCCGCGGCGGGTCCATGGCCGGTCCCGGGTGCAGGCGGAGGCCAGGGGCAGGGAGCTGCTGGAGCGGATCGGGCTCGGCGGGCGCGGCAGCGACTACCCCGACCGACTCTCGGGCGGCCAGCAGCAGCGGGTGGCCATCGTGCGTGCCATCGCGGTCGAGCCACGAGTGCTGATCCTCGACGAGGTGACCAGCGCGCTCGACCCGACGCTGGTGGCGGGGGTGCTGGCACTCGTCCGCGAGCTGGCCGGGCAAGGGCGCACGATCGTCATGGCCACCCACGAGCTCGGATTTGCTCGCCAGGTCGCGGACCGGCTGTGCGTGCTGGGCGAAGGAACGATCATCGAGCAGGGACCACCCGCCCAGGTCCTCGGCGAGCCCCGCGACGCCCGCACCCGCGCCTTCCTCGGCCAGGTCGCCGACTCCGGCCGTCTCTGAGCCGCCCCAGCCGCCCCAGCCGCCCCAGCCGCCC
>CAZEYA010000029.1:0-29702 GCA_964516515.1 uncultured Kineosporiaceae bacterium
TACGGCGCGGGCGATGACGTAGCGGGACACCGATCCGACCCCGAGGCGCCGCAGGCCGTTGTGCTCCCCCGTGCCCATGACGAGCAGGGGCGCGGTGCGGGAGCGGGTCACGAGGGCGGGACCGGGAGCGTCCTCGACGAGTGCCAGCGTCCACCGCAACGAGGGGTCGCTGCCGGCGAGGGCGTTGATTACCCACTGGGTCGCCCGCGCGCGGGCGTCGGCGCTGGCGGCCTGGCGCACCTGTAGGCCGGCCTCTCCGATGTGCGGGGCCTTGAGTTGCCAGGCGTGGATGACCTGCACAGTCATGCCGGTGACGCGTGATTGCTGGGCCGCCCAGCGCAGGGCGGCGGCGGCCGCCGGGCCGCCGTCGACGCCGACGACGATCCCCCCGGTGTTGAGCCGATCGACGTGCAGCAGGGTCGTGCGGGGATTCGATTCCGTCTCATCGTCATGGCTCATGTCGTCCTCCCGGGCAACGGCCGCCGCTGGCGACCTCATCCGACTGTCGCGCTCCCGGTTGTGCCGCGGCAGTGGACAACGGCCCTGCACCGCTAGGCGAAGGTCCCGATGTGGCCGGTGGGGCAGACTGGGGCGTGTGAGCGATCAGGCGGCGATCCGCGTGTTCCTGCTCGATGACCACGAGGTGGTGCGTCGCGGGCTCACCGAACTGTTGGAGGCCGACGGCGACATCGAGATCGTCGGCCAGGCCGGTCTCGCCCAGGAGGCGATCCGCCGCATCCCCGCGCTCCGCCCCGACGTCGCAATACTGGACGGCCGGCTGCCCGACGGGTCGGGGATCGATGTCTGCCGAGAGGTCCGCTCGCTGCACCCGGAGATCGCCGTGCTCATTTTGACGTCGTACGACGACGACGAGGCCTTGTTCTCCGCGATCATGGCGGGGGCGGCCGGTTACGTCCTCAAGCAGGTCCGCGGCACCGACCTGGTCGACGCGGTCCGACGGGTTGCTGCGGGTCAGTCGTTGCTGGACCCTGCGGTCACCCAGCGGGTCCTGGACCGGGTACGGCTTGGCCCGGTGACTGATGCGGCGCTCGGTCCGTTGACCGAACGGGAGCGGCAGATCCTCGAATTAGTCGGTGAGGGCATGACCAACCGACAGATCGCCGAGCGGATGTTCCTCGCCGAGAAGACCGTCAAGAACTACATGTCGTCGATCCTGACCAAGCTGGGGATGGAGCGCCGCACGCAGGCGGCAGTCTTCGCCTCGAAGCACCCGCCCCGGTAGCGGGATGCGACGGGGGTCCTCCGGTGGGTGGTGTGGGGTCTTTGGTCCTGGACAAGCTGTTCGGTCTGGGTCGTGCCACCCCGGCCGAGGGTGCGTGGGTCAACGGCGGCAGCCCGACCGCGGGGTTCCTGGGTAATGCGCCGACGGGCCCGTTCGCGTCGTCGTTCAACAGCATCGCGGGTGCGGCGTGGGCGGACTGGTTGTTCATGGCGGCCCTGCTGGGTGTGGGGACGGCGCTGATCCTCGGTATCGGGGTGCGGATCGCCGCCATCTCCGGTGGTCTGTTGCTGACCAGCGCCGGACGGACCCTCGGCCTCGGCCGGACCTGGGAACAACTGCCCCTGGTCAACCGCATCAGCATCCTCAAGTAGCAGCTCTCACGTCGCCGCCGAACACCCTCGCATCTCGATGTTCTGCGCGGCGCATCGCGATGCTAGCCTGTGCTGCTTGCGGACAACAGTGAATCTCGACGATGACGTGGCATCGGCTGCCCGGGCGCTGGGAGAACGGCGGCGTATCGGCTTCAGTGAGGCGGTCAACGAACTTGTCCGGGCCGGTCTGCGTTCAACGGCTCCCCGGCCGGCCTTTCGGCAGCGCAGCTCGGAGCTGGGTCTGCGGATCGACGTGTCCAACGTGGCCGAGGCACTCGACCTGCTCGACGGCGCCGACGCGCGCTGATGCTGCTCGACGCCAACCTGCTGCTCTACGCCGTCGACAGCCGCAGTCCCTTTCACGAACGGGCGGTCCGCTGGTTGGAGGATCAGCTGAACGGTCCTCGCCGGGTGGGTCTCCCCTGGCAGTGCCTCGTCGCCTTCCTGCGAATCAGCACCAATCCACGCGCGTCAGCCACACCCCTGGCAGCCGATGATGCCGTGCGCTACCTGCAGGACTGGCTCGATCTCGATGTCACCTGGGTGCCGCAACCCGGACCCCGCCACGCCGACGTGCTCGGCGACCTGCTCGTCCGCCACCACGTCCAGGCCAATCTCGTCAGCGACGCGCATCTGGCCGCCCTCGCGATCGAGCACGGACTCACCATCTACTCGGCCGACAGTGATTTCGCCCGTTTCCCTCAGGTCCGTTGGGAGAACCCCCTGCATTGATCAGCCCTCATCGACCCAACAGGTCTGTCGACGTCCAACCGGTCAAGGCTGCGACTTCTCGGAGTCCGCACCCATGGCCGCCGGCTTGCCCAGGCAGGAGTGCGACGCATCGTGGGGGTACCCCCGGGGTACATCTGCGTAGCGCATGCATCCTCGGTCCCGTCGGCCTGACTGAGGAGCGCACATCCCGAATGTCGGCGCGGGAACGGTTGGAGCGTTCCCGCGCTGATGGTTCTCATCGCTCGTGATCGTGACGCTGAAGGGCACGAGGCGTAGGCCTCGCCACAGCTCACGATGAGGAGAATGACATGACCGACCAGGGCCCCACTCCCAATGAATCACCACTCGAGCACCCGACATTCGGCACCAGCGATCGCGAGACGCACTATCTGGCGGTGCGCTGGGAGGCCGGCGCCACCGCTGACACCCGGACGGCCGTCCTCGACGAGGTGGGCGTCGTCCCGGTCGGCGCCGACGAGAGCGAGCGCTCGCCGCTCGAGCGCCCCAACCAGACCGAGGGCCTGACCTGGGTCGAGGCGGCTGACGGCCACGAGCTGGATGACGACGTCGTCCGCCGGCTGAGCGACCACGAGGCGGTCGCTTGGGTGGCACCGGCCTTCCGCAGCCGGGGTGACGACAGCCGCGTGTACGCCGTCAACCCGTCCCGGGTCTACGTGCGGCAGTCGTCACTGGACCGCGCCGGCGGCACCGCAGGGCTTGGTGCGGCCTTCAGTCCGGATGCCCGGCGCGCCAGTCGCATCCCCGGCTACGTGGCGGTGGCCATCGAGCCCGCGGACCTCCCCGGTCTGCCCGGTTCGAGTGCCACGGACGTCGTCGGAGCGCTGCGCAGCGCGGGCGACCCGGCGCCGGACATCAAGTTCGAGAACATCCCGTTCCGCTCACCGACGACGACCGTGACACCCACGGCAAGTGCCACCCTCGCCACGCCTTTCGTCCCCAACGACCCGATGTTCGGCACCCAGTGGGGACTGCAGCGGATCGAGATCCCCAGCGCGTGGGCGAACGCCCGCGGCTCGGCGCAGGTGACGGTCGCCGTCATCGACGAGGGTGTCGAACTGACCCACCCGGACCTCGACATGCATCCGCAGTCGTGGAACGCCTCGACCGATGCTCCCGACGGCAGCCCCACGGGCAACCACGGCACCGCGTGCGCCGGCATCATCGGCGCCCGCTTCGACAACGGCCAAGGCATCGCCGGCGTCGCAGCCGGGGTCAGGGTCATGGCGATTGCCACGGCCACGTGGGCGGACATCGACATCGCCGAGGGCCTGTACTTCGCCGCCGACAACGGAGCCGACGTGGTCAGTATGAGCTTCGGCGTCTACGAGTCGTGGGGCGTCTGGGACTTCGACCTGATCCGCGACGCGCTGCAGCACTGCCTGGACAAGGGTCTGGTGCTGGTCGCCGCCTCCGGGAACGAGGACCAGCCGACGAGCCGGTTCCCCGGCAGCGACGACCGGACGGTCTGCGTCGGCGGCAGCAACCGCAGCGATGAGCGCAAGCGCGGCGGTGACTCCTCCAGCGAGCCGGGGTGGGGGGCGTGCTGGGGACCCGACCTGGACGTCGTCGCGCCGTGCCTGGAGATCCCGACGACGGACCGGCTCGGCGCCGATGGCTACGGGCCCGGTGACTACTACGAACGGTTCAACGGCACATCCTCGGCGACACCGCACGTGGCCGGCCTTGCGGCGCTGCTGCGATCGGCCAATCCTCGGCTGTCCAACGCCGACGTCCGCCGGATCATCGAGAGCACCTGCGACAAGATCTCGCCGGCGCTGTATGACTACCAGAACGTCGCCTCGCGGCCGAGCGGGACCTGGCACGAGGAGGTCGGCTACGGCCGGATCAACGCAGCGCGCGCCGTCCTCGCCGCCATAGCCGACGAATCGGCACCAGGCTGCAGCGACTGCGACGGCTGCGGCGGGGCATGCGTCGAGCCGGTCGCGCCGCAGTGCCGGGCGCCGAAGCCGGTGCCGTGGTTGCCGTACGACCGCGCCATCCTGTTCTACGAGGCGCGGCAGTTCGGCTCCGAGAACCGGCTGTCGATCCGGGTCACATACGAACACTCGCTGCGGCTCGTGGGTCGGCAGCAAGGCGCTCTGTTGTACACCACCAGCCTGCTGCCCGGTGAGGATGTCACGCTGTACGAATTCGACCGTTTCCGGCGGGTGCGTTCGGAGACCCAGCGCGTCTCTGTTCAGACGTCCTTCCGGCAGACGGTCAGCTCGCTGTCGCAGAACCGGCGCAGCAGCAGCGCATCGGCGTATGTCGACACCCTCGTCGGCGTGCGGGTCAGCTCCGACACCTCGGTGTCGGTCGGTGGCGGGCTCGCGGGCTTCCTCGGGTTGCCGTCCGGCAACACCGATGTCGAGTCCGAAGCCGAGACGACCGTCGCGTCCGGGAGCGCGGTATCCACCGTGTCCGAACAGTTCAATCAGTTCGCCACGACGGCCTCGCAATCGGTCGAGTCGGAGCGGTCCCTGGTGATCAGTAGTTTCGAGGACGCCGAATCCGTGTCGACCACCTCCCGGGTGATCCGCAACCTCAACCGCAGTTACGCCGTCACGTATTTCATCCGGCGGGTCAACGAGGTCTACGAGTCGGCCAGCCGGGTCTTGTCCGTCGAGTGGCGGTCGGGTGCCACGCCGTGGCGTTCGATTCGCGATCTCGACGGCCTGGACGACGGCCTGCGGGAGTTGTTGGAGTCACAGCTGAAGTGGGCACCACGTGAGGGCGAGCGGGTGGGTGGCACCCGCCAGATCACGCTGCCCACCGACGGCACGCTCTACGAGGCCGAACTCGCGCACTGCTCGTCCGCGGAACCGGTGCGGATGGCAGCGGAGCAGATCGATCTCGAGCGGTTGCGGCTCGACGCCCGCAAGGCGTATCTGGAGACCGAGCTGCTCGAACTGGAGGTGCAGCGGCGGCGCGCGCTGGCCGGCTCCGGTGCCGGCGTCCCACTGCCGCTGCCGCAGTGGTCCTACGAGAGCGTGACTTCGGCTATCGGTGGAGCGGCTACCTAGTCGCTGATGTCGCCCCGGCCGCCGCCAAGATAGGGAGGTCGACCGATGCGGCGGCCCTACTCAGGCGAGCACCGTCGACGCCATGAGAACGACACGATCCAACACTCCGGACGGCCCACTGTGGACGTACCCGACGATGGTGTGGCCGCAGGTCGCCGAATCGATGTACCGGCAGGAACAGCTCCGGTCCGACGCAGCCGCTGCTCGCACTGGGGGCAGGCATCGGCGCAGCCGGGCGCTGGCACCGGCGGCCGTCACGTCCTGGCTACGCCGACGCGCCGTGACCCAAGGCGCTACCCGCCCGGCGACGCCATCGGCCCACCTCTGCTGACGCGGGTGGACCGGCGGCGAGCGGCCTCAGTTGGCGGTGGCCGTGTCCGGCAGCGTCGGATAGTCGGTGTACCCGCGGTGGTCGCCACCGTAGAAGGTCGCGGCGTCCGGTTCGTTGAGCGGGGCCTGGCGCCGGATCCGCGCCACGAGGTCGGGGTTGGCGAGTGCCTGCGCACCGATCGTCACCACGTCGGCCACGCCGGACCTGACGTCGTCGAACCGGTCCTCCAGCGGCCGCCCGCCGCGGTTGAGCAACAGCACGCCCGGCCAGTCCCGGCGGATGGAACGCAGCAACTCCTCGTCCTGTCCGGCGGAGACGTGCAGGTAGGCCAGGCCGAGCGGCGCGAGGGCGGTGACCAACGCCGAGTACACGTCGGCGACGTCGTCCTCCGCGATGTCGTTGAACGGGTTGCCGGGGGAGATCCGCAGGCCGGTGCGCTCGGCACCGATGGCCTCGACCACCGCCGTCACGGCCTCCACTGCGAAGCGGATCCGGGCCTGCGGGAAGCCGCCGTACACGTCGTCGCGGTGGTTGGTGCCCGATGCCAGGAACTGGTGGACCAGGTAGCCGTTGGCGCCGTGGATCTCGACGCCGTCCGCGCCCGCCTCGATCGCTGACCGGGCAGCGTGCGCGAAGTCGGCGACGGTCTCGGCCACCTCGTCGGTAGTCAGTTCGCGAGGCGTCGGCATCGGCTTGGGGCCCTCGGCGGTGAACATGTCGCCCTGCGCGGCGATGGGCGAGGGAGCGACCGGCTGCCGGCCGTGCGGGGTGTTGTCCGGGTGCGCGATGCGTCCGACGTGCATCAGCTGGATGAAGATCCGGCCGCCGGCCTCGTGGACCGCTTCGGTGACCGTGCGCCAACCCTCGATCTGCGCCGGCGTGTGGATGCCGGGCGTCAACATGTATCCCTGGCCGTCCTCGCTCGGCTGGGTGCCCTCGGTGACGATGAGCGCGGTCGAGGCGCGCTGGGCGTAGTACTCGGCGTTCAACTGCGTCGGAACGCCGTCCGGCGTGGAGCGGTTGCGGGTCATCGGCGCCATCGCCAGCCGGTGCGGCAGGGTCGCGGTGCCGACGTCGATCGGGTCCCAGATAGTGGTCACGATGTGGCGAACTCCTGGACCGGGCCTCCGATTCCGTGATCGGCTGCACGGCGCCTATGGCGATGAGCACGGCGGACGTGGGAATAGCCCGGGTGATCAGACCAGCAGTGCGCGGCGCTCCGGTTGAGGGCGCGGCACGGCAGCGATCGTTTGCGGTCGGAACCAGCCGGGCAGCGCCCGGCGCATGTGCTCCGGTCCCGTGATCCGCAGATCGCCCGCCCGGATGGCCTGCGACCACGGGAGGTCACCCCGCCAGACGTTGATGAGGCTTCGCAGGTCTGCCGTGACCGCCACCTCGACCGGATGACCCGGGTCGACGTCACACACGTCCACCTGCGTGGCCTGGATGACCAACCACCAGTCGCGGACCCTCGGCGATACCCCAGGAAAGGTGAAGCACACGACCGTCCGGCCGTCGGGAATCCTCTCGGGGTCGACATTGCGGTGCATGTCCCACAGCAGCAGCTTGGGATCGAGGTCGGCGTCACCGAGTTCAGGGACCCACCGGATTCCCCAGGTGCCCAGCGCGTCGACGATCGGACGCAATTCGAGACCCGCCGGTGTCAGCTCGTAGACGACCCGGTTGCTGTGCTCGCGCCGGGAAACGATCCCCGCTCTGGCCAGCCGTTGCAGCCGCGCGGACAGCAGTGTGGGGGAGATCTTCGGCATGCCTCGTCGAAGGTCGTTGAAATGCAGTCCACCATCGGCCAGTTCGCGGACGATGAGCATCGTCCAGCGTTCGTCGAGCAACTCCATCGCCTTGGCGACGGGGCAGTACGAGCCGTAGGAGATTCCCATGTCGCAACGGTAGTGGCGGAGCGGCTGTCGGTACAGATCGTGGACTGGGTAGGTGCATGGGCATTTTCTAGCCTCGCATCATGACTGAAACCCTGACCGGGGACACCCCTGCTGACTCGCCCGATCCGCAAGCCGCCGATCGGGCCCTCAAGGCCAAGCACCGGCAGATGTGGGCGCTCGGCGACTACCCGGCCGTAGCCACCGATGTCATCGCCTCGCTGGGCGTCACCCTCGTCGAGCAGGCCGCCGTCCGGCCCGGCATGCGAGTCCTGGACGTCGCGGCGGGCTCCGGCAACGCCGCGATCCCCGCCGCACGTGTGGGGGCCGTCGTCGTCGCCTCTGACCTGACGCCGGAGCTGCTGGACAGCGGCCGCGCCCAGGCCGCCGCCCTCGACGTCGACATCGACTGGCGCGAGGCCGACGCGGAGGCGCTGCCCTTCGGCGACGACGAGTTCGACGTCGTGCTGTCCTGCGTCGGCGTCATGTTCGCGCCGCACCACCAGGTCACCGCCGACGAGCTGGTCCGGGTGTGCCGCCCCGGCGGCCGGATCGCGGTGCTGAACTGGACGCCGGAGGGCTTCATCGGCCAGATGTTCGCCACCATGCGGCCCTACGCCCCGCCGCCCCCGCCGGGGGCGCAGCCGCCGCCGTTGTGGGGCGACGCCGACCACGTCCGATCCCTGTTCGGCGACCGGCTGACCGGCGTCACCGCCGAGCGTGGCCTACTGCCGGTCGACACGTTTGAGCGGCCCGAGGACTTCCGGGAGTTCTTCAAGGCGAAGTACGGGCCCACGATCGCGACATATCGCGCGATCGCCGCCGAGCCGGACCGGGTCGCCGCGCTGGACCGCGAGCTCGCCGACCTCGCCCGCCGTCACGACACCAGTGGTGCGACGTCGGCCGGCACCAGCATGGACTGGGAATACCTGCTCTTCGCCGGAAGGAAGTCCGCCTGACCGTGTCAGTGCGGGGGAGCAGGATGGGATCGTGCTCGACCTCCCCCACCCCACCACCCGACTCGTGGGGCGCGGCGTCGAGCTCGCCGAGCTGAGCGAAGCGGTCGGGTTCGGCCGCGATGGCGGTGGTGCCGTCCTGCTCGCCGGTGACGCCGGGGTCGGCAAGACCCGGCTGCTCACCGAGCTGCAGGACGGTGCCCAGGCGGCTGGTTGGCGCGTGCTGGTCGGTCACTGTCTGGACGTGGGTGACGACTACCTGCCCTACCTGCCGTTCGGCGAGATGTTCGCGCGGCTGTCCACGGAGGCCGCGGCGGCGTTCCGGACCGTATCCGACGCGGCGCCTGCGCTGACCCTGCTACTGCCGGCTGTCCGAAGCCCCAGTGCGGCGGCGTCGGCAGTGGGGGCCGACGGTGCCCGCGCCGCCGTGGTCGATGCCGTGGGCTCGGCGCTGGTCGCGCTGGTCGCGCTGGCCGGCTCGGCTCCGGTGCTGGTGGTCGTCGAGGATCTGCACTGGGCGGATCCCTCGACCCGCGAGGTCATCGGCAGACTGTTCTCGCGCGCCCCGATCCCCGGGTTGTCCGTCGTGGCGACCTACCGATCCGACGATCTGCACCGGCGGCACCCGCTGCGCCCGCACCTCGCGGCGTGGTCCAGGCTGCGCGGTCTGGCCCGGCTGCACCTGCAGCCGTTGCCGGCCGCCGAGGTGGTGGCGCTGATCAGACAGCTTCATCCCCAGCCGATGCGCGCGGACACCGTCGAGGGGATCGTCGAACGCGCGGAAGGGAACGCCTTCTTCGTCGAGGAGCTGGTGGCGGCTGCCCGGCACGGCGGACCCGTGCTGCCCGGGGACCTGTCCAATGTCCTGCTGCTGCATCTCGACGAGCTGGACGAGCCCGCGCGCACCGTCGTGCGGGCGGCGGCCGTCGCCGGCCGCCAGGTCGGTCACGACCTGCTCGCCCAGGTGGTGGGCGGCGACGGGCCCCGCCTGGACGACGCCCTGCGGACGGCGGTCGAGCGTCAGGTGCTGGTCGGTGCCGGATCGCACGGGTACGCCTTCCGGCACGCCTTGCTGGCCGAGGCCGTCTACGACGACCTGCTGCCCGGCGAACGGGTGCGCTGGCACCGGGCCTACGCCGCCGCCCTCGCCGAGGGCAGCGGCCACGGCACCGCCGCGGCGCTGGCCCGGCACGCCAGGGCGGCTCACGACATCGCGACGGCGATCTCGGCGAGCATCCAGGCGGGCGAGGAGGCGCTGGCCGTCGGTGGTCCCGCGGAGGCGACCAGCCACTACGAGCAGGCGCTGGAGCTCCTCAGCAACCACGCCGACGCGGCTCCGGGGATCGACCTGGTCGACCTCGTCCTGCGGGCCAGCCAGAGCGCGATGATCGCCGGGTTGCTGCACCGATCCTTCGCGCTCGCCCAGCAGCAACTGGTGGCGATGCCGTCGGACGCACCAGCGGCGCAGCGGGCTGCGCTGCTGCAGGCCATGGCCGCAGTCGCCCTCGTGCTCGACGATGTGGCCGATGCGCTGAGCCTGACCACGCAGGCGGTGCAGTTGGTGCCGCTGTCGACCGCGGCGGCCCCCGACGTCGCGGTGCTGCGCGCCCAGGTTCTCGCGATGCATGCCCGAGCCTGCCTGGCGCGCGGACGCACGGACGAGTCCCGCCGGTGGGCCGAGCAGGCCGCCCAACTGGCCCGCGAGCTGGACCTGCCCGCCGTCCTCGCCGACGCCAGCACCACGCTGGCGGGTCTGCTGCGCCACGAGGCGACGCCCGAGGCGGCGGCGGCGTTGCGTGACAGCATCGCCGAGGCCCGGGCGGCGGGTGACGCGGCGGCGGAACTTCGCAGCAGCCACTGGCTGGGCACGGTGTTCTACGAGAGTGGCCGGCTCGCCGAGGCCCAGCGGGCGTACGAGTCCGTCGCCGCCAGAGCGGTCGAACTGCGCCGGCCGTGGGCGCCGTACGGCGTCGACGGGCGAGCGATGGCGGCACTGGTCAGCTACGCGCGAGGCGAGTGGGATGCTGCCCAGCGCATCCTCGACACCACCGGCCAGTCCCCTCCGCACCTCGCACAGGCCACGTTGACGGCAGTGGGGCTGGCGGTGGCGGCCGGGCGAGGCGACGTGGCCGCGCTGACGACGATCGACACGCTGGGTCCGGCGCGGCAGGACGGCCTGATCGCGCTGCTGTCCGCGACGGCCGCCATCGACCTGCTCGGCGACAGCGACCGGGTGGATGATGCGCTGGCCGCTCACGACGAGATCGTCGACCTGCTGACGTCGATGTGGGCGGGTGGGGAGTTCCAGGGTCGGATCAGGCTCGCGGGGCTGGCCCTGGGGCACCTGGCCACCGCCGCAGCCGCAGCCCCCGCCCGGGTACGCGCCGGGATGGCCGAGCGCGGCCGACGGCTGCACGACGGAGCCGTGCGGACCGCCCGCGGTGCGGCGCACGCCGGGCTCGAGAGCCAGGCCTGGCTGGCCCGGGCTGCGGCGGAGCACCAGCGGTTGCGGTGGCTGACCGGCGCGGCGCTGGATCAGGACGCGCTCGTCCTGAGCTGGTCGGACAGTGTGGTGGCCTTCGAGCGGTTCGGGCACGTCTTCGAGGTGGCGCGCAGCCGGGCCAGGCTGGCCGGCGTGCTGCGAGCGGTAGGTCGCGCCGAGGAGAGCCGGGAGCAGGCGGGGCTGGCGCTGGCGACGGCCGAGCGGCTGGGCGCCAGGCCGCTGCTGCGCGAGCTGCGGGGCTTGGCGACCGCACGGTCGGGGCCAGCAGGACAGGAGCAGCTGACCCCGCGCGAGCAGGAGGTGCTGGTCCTGGTGGCCGCCGGACGCAGCAACCGTGAGATCGGCCAGGTGCTCTACATCAGCCCCAAGACCGTCAGCGTCCACGTGTCCAACGTTCTGGCCAAGCTGGGTGCGGCGGGTCGAACCGAGGCGGCGGCGGTGGCCCGGCAGCGCGGGTTGCTGTAGGGCGGTATCGCAACGAGCGTCGAACGTTGCTGCGCAGCGCAGCGCACCGCCCCGTCCCGGTCACCCGGGACGGGGCAGCCGCGCTGGTAGGTCTCAGCCGCCCGACGCGGCGATGTATACCGCGGTCACGGCGTTGGGGTGCACCAGTACCGCG
Source organism: uncultured Kineosporiaceae bacterium (assembly GCA_964516515.1). Classification (GTDB taxonomy): domain Bacteria; phylum Actinomycetota; class Actinomycetes; order Actinomycetales; family JBBAYJ01; genus JANNOG01. The sequence continues at coordinate 11,695 of CAZEYA010000029.1, forward strand.
GGTGCCAGGCACGGAGAGGGGACAGAAACGGTGGTGTCGATACGCGCGTTGCCCTTGGTGTTGAACGCAACCGTGCCGGTCGTGGCGACGACGGCGCCGTTGCAGACGACACTCGCCGACAGCGACGGAACGGGATTCGTACCATTGGCGGGGGCCGTGGGGATGACGAGGCCGCGGACCCTCACATCAAGGTTGCCGTAGGTGTCCAACCGGACCCGGCCTCGATCGATGACCCATGGCGCGCTGCCCGGGATGATGCCGAACAGGGTGGGTCCGGCCGGAGCGGGGGTGCTGCCGACCAATCCGGAGCGGAGCAGGACTGGGCGGTCGTCGGCGGCGGACGCCGCCGGTGCCTGGGTGACGAGGGTGACGGTGGCAATGGCGGCGGCCGCTGCCACTGTGGCAATGCGGCGCACGAGAGATGCAGTCATGTGTGATGTCTCCTCCGTGTCAGCCCCCGCCTCTTTCCGGGCGGGGCTACAACAGGGAGTACGACCTGTGCGGGCGATCGGTTCAGCGCACGTCCACGAGATCGACGACGAAGATCAGGCTTTCCCCAGGTGCGATGACCGCCCCAGCCCCGCGCTCGCCGTAGGCCAGGTGGGGCGGGATGGTCAGCTTGCGACGACCGCCGACCCGCATCCCGGCGATGCCCTGGTCCCAGCCGGCGATGACCCGGCCGGCACCCAGCGGGAACTGCAACGGTTCGCCGCGGCTCCAGGACGTGTCGAACTCCTCACCGGTGGAGAAGGCGACACCGACGTAGTGCGCGCTGACCGTCGAGCCGGGGGTGGCTTCGGCGCCATCACCCACCGTCTGGTCCTCGATGACAAGATCGGCGGGCGGCTGGCCCTCAGGGAAGTCGACCTCGGGTTTGGCGGGCTCGGCAATCATGGAGTTCAGCATGCCCGGCCGACCGGGTCAACGCTGGGGCGGGGCGTCTGTATAACGGGTGAGGAGCGGTTGTGACCGAGCAGGAGGCGCAGCGGCAGCCGTTCGTGCTGCACGAGCACCGCAAGCCTCGTCATCACTTCGACCTCAGGCTGTCCGAGGGCGGTGTGCTGAGGTCGTGGGCGGTGCCGCGAGGGCTGCCCGCCCGGCCCGGGGAGAACCGCCTCGCCGTCGCCGTCGGGGACCACGAGATGGATCACCTCACCTACACCGACGAGGACAAGGACATCGCCGACATCGGATGGTGGCAGGAACACGACCGCAGTGAGCGGCGGTTGTTGTTCACGCTGCACGGGCGGTCCGGCGCCCGCCGTTACGCGTTGATCAAGACGTCCCGTGACTGGCTGTTGCGGCTGACGGCCGAGCAGCCTCCCGGATCCGAGGGGACGACCTACTCGCACTAGTGCTCGATCGCTCCTGCGTAGCGGTCGACGACGTCGACGCTTGCCCACGCCATGCGGTGGTCACGGCCGCGGCCACAGCGGGGGCGACTCGCGGATCGAACACGGATGGCACCAGATTCTGGTCGGGGTCCGCCGGATCGGCCAGGTCTCGGACAGCGTGGGCGGCCGCCAGCTTCATCTGCTGCGTGATGCGCCGTGCGCCGCAATCGAGGGCGCCGCGGAAGATGCCGGGGAAGGCCAGGACGTTGTTGATCTGGTTCGGTCGGTCGCTGCGGCCGGTTGCGACCACCCTGGAGTACCGAGTGGCCACGTCCGTCCGGATCTCCGGCTCCGGGTTGGCCAACGCGAACAGGATCGGGTCGGCTGCCATGCCCGACACGGCATCCGCGTTCACCGACCCCCCGGAGAGCCCGATGAAGACGTCCGCGCCACGTAGCGCCGACACGATGTCCCCGGTGACACCACGCGGATTGGTCGAGCCGGCCAGCTCTCGCTTGGCTGCCGTGAGGTCATCGCGGGAGATATCGATCACCCCTCGTCGATCGGTGACGACGACGTCGGTCACGCCGGCCACCATGAGCAGCGCCGTCACAGCGACGCCTGCCGCCCCGGCCCCAGAGACCACCACCCGCATGTCACTCAACGTCCGGCCGGTGAGAGCCGCGGCGTTCCAGAGCGCTGCCAACACCACCACCGCGGTGCCGTGCTGGTCGTCGTGGAACACCGGAATGTCCAACCGCTCGATGAGACGGCGTTCGATCTCGAAACACCGAGGCGCCGAGATGTCCTCCAAGTTGATCCCGCCAAAGCTCGGTGCCAGCCGGGCGACGGTATCGACGATGGCGTCGATGTCGGTGGTGTCCAGGCAGATGGGGATGGCGTCGACCCCGCCGAACTCCTTGAACAGCAGTGCCTTTCCCTCCATCACCGGTAGTGCGGCGGCAGGGCCGATGTCGCCGAGGCCCAGCACCGCAGTGCCGTCGGTGACCACGGCGACGGTGTTGCGACGCCAGGTCAGCTCGTCGGCCAGTGCAGGCCGGGCGGCGATGGCCAGGCAGACCTCGGCGACCCCGGGGGTATAGGCAAGGGCGAGGTCCGCGGCATCCCGTAGCGGGACGGTGGCGCGCATCTCGATCTTGCCACCGCGGTGCAGCGCGGTGGCCGCATCGTCCGGCCACGCGGCGAGGGCGGGTCGGGGGTCGTCGATCTGGGTCATCAGCCTGTCCGATCGTCACGGGTTGCCGAATCGAGGAATCGAGTCGGGTCGGGAGAAAGGCGATCGAGCCGCTGGCAGTGCAAGCGGAACCTGTTCGCTGTGATCTCGACGTCCGGGCGGCTGATACGCGCGAGCCTGATCGCCTTCGACACCTCGGAGGTTGTCCGAGCCCGTGCCGCAGGGCTCGAAGGTAACACGACGCCCCTGTAGGAGCCGTCACTATCCTGCCGGTGTGACGCTCGCCGATTTCGATGCCCTGAGCTTCGACTGCTACGGAACCCTCATCGACTGGGAGGCCGGCCTGGCGGCAGTGCTCGCCCCGTGGGCCCGGGGCCACGACCTCAACGTGTCCGATCAGGCCCTGGTCTCAGCCTACGGCGAGCACGAGGCACGCATCGAGGCCGAGGCGGGGCACCTGCGCTACCCCGAGGTTCTCGCTCGGGCGTTTGTCGCGCTCGGTGACCAGCTGGGCGCGCCGGTCAGTGCGCAGGACGCTCACGGGCTGGGCGACTCCGTTCCGGCGTGGCCGGCCTTCGAGGATTCGGCGGCCTCGTTGGCGTCTCTCGCGGAGCGATACAAGTTGATCATCCTGTCGAACGTCGACCGGACCTCGTTCGCGGCCAGCAACGCTCGCTTGGGCGTGGCCTTCGACCTCGTGATCACAGCGGAGGACATCGGCTCCTACAAACCCTCCCCGCGCAACTTCCGGGTGCTCCTCGATGAGGCTGCCGAGTTGGGCATCCAACCCGGCGGGCTGCTGCATGTCGCCCAGAGCCTCTTCCACGATCACGTCCCAGCCAAGGCCGCCGGCCTGTCGACCGTGTGGATCGACCGGCGGCACGATCACGATGGCTGGGGGGCCACTCCGCCGCCGCAGGCGGCTGTCGTGCCCGACTGGCGGTTCACCTCGATGGCCGAGTTCGCCGCTGCCGTCACGTCGGTGTCGCCACGGGTGACGGACCCGGCAAGGCGTGGTCGCGGCGGCCATACGTGAGCCGACGAAGCAGTATCTCTGCCGGGCCCCGGCGGGCCGCGGCCGCCAACAGCACGGCAACCACGACCGTCACCAACCAGACGCTTGCCGCGATGCCGTATGCCTGCGCGGTGCCCAGGTTCTCGCCGACCCCGAAACCCCAGGGCGTCAACAGTGGCGCCAGCATCACCGACTGCAGCAGGTAGCAGGTCAACGAGCGTTCCCCCACCGCCGCCAGCCCAGCGACGGCGCCACGCCGCCGGGGTCGACGGGCGGCCAGCAGCGCGAACAGGCTGACGTACGCGAGTCCCATCGCCACCCCGCTCAGCGCGTGCAACCCACCGAGCGCTATCGCGGCGCCGGCGGGCACGTCCCACACTCCACTGACGACGAGGGCATACGGCAGGCCACCGACGAGGTTGGCGGCCACACCGCCGAGTGCGAGCCGCCGCAGCAGGCCGACGTGGTCCCACGGGTGGTCCAACAATCCTGCCCTGGCCAGCCAGATACCGATGATCATCGGAGCCAGCAACCCGATGACGACCGCGATGGCGACTGTTGTGAACAGCCACAGACCCAGCCTCACAGCGGCGGCGATGAGGTAATTGCTCGATTCGAAGAACGGCGCGGAATTTGGCAAGGAGTTGAGGGCGAAGAAGGCGGTCATGGTGACCAGGCTGGCCGCCAGCCATGCTTTCTGAATGCCGACGCGCGAGAACAGGAGCAGCACCACGATGAGGCCCGTCAGGCCGTAGGCACCCAGGATGTCGCCGAGGAACAGCAGCGTCGCGTGCGCCGCCCCGAAAGCCAGCAACCACAGGTTGCGCCGCACCAGCACTCGCTGGATGCCACCGAGCGTGGCGCCGCGCGCTGTCATCCGCCGGGCGATGGTCGCCATGCCGTATCCGAAGAGAATGGCGAACATCGGATACGAGCGTTGGTCGATGAGAAAGGACACGACGAAATCCAGCGAGCGGTCCAGATCACTGCCGTCGGACGGACGCAATGCGTGTTCGGACGGCCTGCCGTACAGGTAGAACGACACGTTTGCCAGCGCGATGAACAGCAGCACCGACCCGCGGGCGAGATCGGGGGCCAGGGATCGTTCCTGTCGGGTGGTCGGTCCCATGACCACCGGACCGACGGTGCGGCGGTCGGTGCCAGGGATGCGCCCGGATGCCTTGCCCTCCTCGTTCACGGGCGACACCGTAGGTCGTCACTTCCACCGACGTCGTCCGCCCGGAGTCACCAGCCCAGAGGCGTCCGGGCGGGTACTGGCCGATCTCGCCGTCGATCCTCGGTGGGCGGGGCTGCGCAACGGTGCCTACGTCGAGCTGACCACAGTCGTCGAGCCCTCGCCGAACGCCTTCCATCCACAGCGGAAACTGCAACTGTGGCAGTCCAGCGAGCGTCTGGTTGAACCCTTCCGGCGGGTGGTCACCGACAGCTAGAGTCATGTGACGTGGCTTACCGTCTGCTGACCGGCCGTTACGTGATCCGCTACCCCGAGGCGCCCGGCCGAGGACCAGAGCCGGACGGGGACACCCTGAAATTCCGCCCCGACGACCCCACCCTGGTCGAGGACCTGGGCCGGGCCAGCGGCGTCGAGCCAGACCTGTCGGCACAGCACCGCATCAGCCTGCGACTGGAAGCCGTCGACGCGCTGGAGACGCATTTCGCCGGCACCAATCAGGACCCGGTGCTCGGGTTCGCGGCGCGCGACGCCCTGCTGGCCTTCGCGGGCTTTCGCGATGTGGTGTTCGATCCCGCACGACCGAGCCAGGTGCGCTCGGCCAACGCCGACGACCTGCCGGGCTGGGTGCTGTCCAACGGCGTCGAGGGGAACGGCCGGCTGGTCTCCTTCGCCTTCACCGGCACCCCACCGCTGGCCGACGGCGCGACGATCGAACTCGACGAGACCATGCTGCGCGCCAGCGCCAATGCGGACCTGCTGGCCCGCGGTCTGGCCTATCCGTTGCTCTACACCACGCTGCCGGTCACCCTGCGCGACCTGGCGGTCTCGATCTCGCGCGCCGCCCGAGCCGACGGTGTCGGGGTCTGGGAGCGGTCGACGGCCGACCCCAACGGCGCGGCGGATGTCAGCGGCGGCACCGCGGCGCTGCGCGAACTGGTCATCTGGCCCAAGCTGTTCCGTCGCCTGGTCAGTTTCTTCGCCGTCGGCCAGCAGAACATCGCCGGGTTCGGTGCCTGGCTGCGGGCCAATCCCGCCGAGCGCGACGACGCGGTGATGCTGCTGGACACCGGTCAGTTCGCCCGGTTGCACGATCTCGTCACGGTGGCCGGTCCCACCATCGCGCTCAATCGGTGGCCCGACTCGTTCGTCATTCTGCCCGCAGGCGCGCCGGGTCCCGTCCCCATCCCGCAGCCGCCTGCCGCGCAGCGCGTCGGTGCGGTACGGATCGTCGCGGCGCTGGTCGACCCGTTCGGCGTCGACGCCGGATCGGAGACCGTGACGGTACTGAACACGACCGGCCGGTCCATCACCTTGGACGGCTGGACGTTGAGCGACACCCACAACGACATCGACCTGCTCGACGGCCAGATTATCGGCGCGGGCGACGCATTGCGGGTCCGGCTGACCAAGGTGCTGTTGGGCAACACCGGGGACACCATCGTGCTGCGCGACCCTACGGGCGCGGTCATCGACCGGGTCGGCTACACCGCCGCCGAAGCGCCCGAGCGGGCCCAGACCCTGGTGTTCTGACGCGTCACCCCGATAGTCGGGCTACGGTCTGACCAGCCGTCGTCGTCCACAGGAGTACGCCACATGCCGCATACCGTCACCGGGGTCGTCTCCCGGACCAAAGGTGCCCCGGTCGAACTCCTCGACATCGTCGTCCCCGACCCCGGTCCCGGCGAGGTCGTCCTCGACGTCCAGGCCTGCGGGGTCTGTCACACCGACCTGCACTACCGCGATGGCGGCATCAACGACGACTTCCCGTTCTTCCTCGGTCACGAGGCTGCCGGCGTGGTCAGCGAGGTCGGCGCGGGCGTCGACACCGTGGCGTCGGGCGACTTCGTCGTCCTCAACTGGCGAGCGGTGTGCGGCCGTTGCCGGGCGTGCACCGTCGGCAAGCCCTGGTACTGCTTCGCGACACACAACGCGCAACAGAAGATGACCCTGACCGACGGCACGGTGTTGAGCCCGGCGCTGGGCATCGGCGCCTTCGCCGAGAAGACCCTTGTCGCCGCGGGGCAATGCACCAAGGTCGACCCTTCGGCCAAGCCCGAGGTGGCCGGCCTGTTGGGCTGCGGCGTGATGGCCGGGCTCGGCGCCGCCCTCAACACCGCCGCGGTGACCCGCGGGCAGTCCGTCGCGGTCATCGGCTGCGGCGGCGTGGGCAACGCCGCAATCGCCGGCGCCCGCCTGGCCGGGGCGACGACGATCATCGGCGTGGACATCGACCCGCGGAAGCTCACCTGGGCGAGCGAGCTCGGCGCCACCCACACCGTCGACGCCCGCGGGGCCGACGTGGTCGAGGCCATCCGCGAACTCACCGGCGGCTTCGGCGCCGACGCCGTGATCGACGCGGTCGGCCGGCCCGAGACCTGGCGGCAGGCGTTCTACGGCCGCGACCTCGCGGGTACCGCCGTCCTCGTCGGGGTGCCGACACCGGAGATGGAGTTCACGCTGCCGCTGATCGACATGTTCGGCCGCGGCGGGGCACTGAAGTCGTCGTGGTACGGCGACTGCCTGCCGAGCCGGGACTTCCCGCTGCTCATCGATCTGCACCTGCAAGGACGGCTGCCATTGGAGGCGTTCGTCAGCGAGACGATCCCGCTGGGCGGGGTGGAGGAGGCGTTCGACAAGATGCACCGTGGCGAGGTCCTGCGCTCCGTGGTGACGTTCTGATGGCCGACCTGACCGACATCCGCATCGACCACACGGTCACCTCCGCGCCCTACGTGTTCGACGGCACTGAGATCGACCTGGAGAACAACGTCTGGGTGCTCGGCGACGACGAGGAGGTCCTTGTCATCGACGCACCGCACCACGCCGCGCCGATCGTCGAACTCGTCGGCGGCCGTCGGGTCGTCGCGATCGTCTGCACCCACGCCCACCGTGACCACATCTCGGCGGCACCGGAGCTCACCGAGCAGCTGGACGCCCCGGTGATGCTGCACCCGGGCGACACGGAGGTCTGGCGGATCACTCACGAGAACGTCGATCCGGACGAGGAACTGGCGCACGACCAAGTCCTCACGGTCGCCGGCCTGAACGTTCACGTGATCCACACCCCCGGTCACACCCCCGGCGGGGTGTCGCTGCATGTGCCCGACCTCGGCGTGGTGTTCAGCGGGGACACGCTGTTCCCCGGCGGTCCGGGCGCAACCGGCCGCCCCTACAGCGACTTCGCGACGATCATCGATTCGATCCGCGACCGGCTGTTCACGCTGCCGGGCGGGACCCGGGTACTGCCTGGCCATGGTGACGAGACGACCATCGACGCCGAAGCCCCCCACCTCGACGAGTGGGTCGCGCGCGGCCACTGATCGACGGCGCCGCCCGCCCGGGGGTGGCTCAGCGAGGCGTGAAGAGCCGGGCCGGTGGCCCGGTCACGCCCGGGATCCGGCACGAGAAGAGCCGGCCGGCGTCCGGCTCGTCTGCCAGCACCTGCGCCGAGAGGTCCTGCCGGGAGGTCGTGATGTAGAGGACGTCGCGATCGGCGCCCGCGAAGCAGACGGCGCTGGGCTGGGTGACCGGCACCTCGACCACGGCCAGCAACTCACCCGCCGGCGAGTACCGGTGCACCGCCCTCCCACCCCACAGCGCCAGCCAGATGCACCCCTCGTCGTCGACGATCAGCCCGTCGGGGATGCCGGCCGACTCGTCGATGGCGACCAGCGGCTCGCGCTGGGAGATCACCGGCACGCCCGACGCGTCGCCCCGGGACTCCTCGAGGTGCAGTACGTCGATGCGCTGCGCGGTCGAGTCGACGTAGTACGCCCGCGAGGCGTCCGGCGACCAGTCGAGGCCGTTGCTGATCGTGATCCCGTGCAGCACCTTCCGGGCGGGACCAGCGCCGGGCCAGACCCACAGGCTGGCGGCTCCCGGCGCGCCGTCATTCTTCATGGTGCCCGCCCACAACCGGCCCCACGGGTCGACCGTGCCGTCGTTGACCTGCACGCCGGGTGGCTCGGGCAGGTCGACCAGGCGCGCGGGAGCCTCGTCGAAGGACGGCAGGTGCCAGACCGCGCTGTCCGCGACCACGACATAGCCACCCGCGGCATGGGCCCGGGCGAAGCCGGCAACGCTCGCCCCGACGGTCGCCGTCCGCAGCGACCGCGGCCCCACCGTGGGGTCGAACCGGTTGAGCGTCACCGCGCTGCCGTCGACCCAGAGCACCTCACCGGTGCGCGGGTCGCACCACGGCCCCTCGCCGTGGTAGCACATCAGGTCGATGTCGGTGGCTTCAGCGACGTAGGACTGCACGCGCCTCAGTCTGGTGGATCGGCCGTTGGGGCGATGTCGGCCTCGGGACGAAGATTGCCCTCCAGACATGCCAGAGTCGGCGCATGACTGACGACGGGTGCGGGGCCGTGGCATGAGGGCGGTCGTGCTGACCGGGGCGGGTGGGAACGAGGTGCTGAGCGTCACCGAGCGGCCCGATCCGGTGCCGCGTGCTTTCGAGGTGCTGGTGACGGCCCGCTACGCCGGCCTCAACCCCGCCGACGTCATGCAGCGCGACGGCCATTACCCACCGCCGCCCGGCAGCCCCGCCGACGTTCCCGGGCTGGAGGTGGCGGGCACGGTGAGCGCCGTCGGCGAGGGGGTCACCGCGGTGCGGGCCGGGCAGCGGGTCTTCGGGATCGTCGGTGGCGGCGGGCTGGCCGACCGGGTGATCGTCCATGAGCGCTGCCTCGCGCCGGTACCGGACGGGCTGTCCGAGGTGGCGGCCGCAGCCGTGCCGGAGGCCTATCTCACCGCGCACGACGCGATCCGATCCCAGGCGGGTCTCGTCGTCGGCGAGACCCTGCTGGTGCACGGGGCGACCGGCGTCGTGGGCACGGCAGCGATCCAGATCGGGCTGGCGGCTGGGGCACGGGTGTTCGGCGTGGTTCGCCGGCCGGCCGGCCGTGATCACGTCACGTCGCTGGGCGCGGAACCGATCGACGACGATGACTTCGTCGACCAGGTGATGTCGGCGACGCAGCGTCGCGGTGCCGACGTGGTCCTCGAACTGGTCGGGTCGGGTCACTTCCCCGGCAACCTGCTAGCGGGTGCCGGCGGCGCCCGGATCGTCGTGGTCGGTGTCGGCGCCGGTACCGAGGCGTCCTTGCCGCTGCTGATGCTGATGCGCAAGCGGCAGTCGGTGCGGGGGACGGCGCTGCGCTCGCGCACCTTGGAGGAGAAGGCGGTGGTGACCCGGCAGTTCGAGCGTGAGGTGCTGCCGGCGCTCGCCTCGGGGGCGATCCGCCCGGTGGTCAGCGACATCTTTCCGGCGGCGGAGGTCGCGGCGGCCTTCGACCGGCTGGGCGAACCCGGCCGGATCGGCAAGGTCCTGCTCGACTTCGCGTCCTAAAAGGCCGGGCCTGGGCGATCAGGGTGTGCTGAGCGCCGCGTGCAGGGCCAGCCACACCTCGGCGAGGTCGGTGGTGGCGTGCAGTGACCGGCCTGACAGCTCCTCGAAACGCCGTACCCGGTAGGCCAGCGTGTTGGGGTGGACGTGCAGGGCGGCGGCTGCCTCGGCGGTGCGCCGGTCGTGCTCCAGCCAGGTTCGAACGCTCGGCAGCAGCAGCCCGCCGTGCGCCTGGTCGTAGCCGATGACCGCGCCGAGGACGGTGTCCACCAGTGCCGTCGTCACTGTGGGATCCTCCGGCAGCCACCGGCCTGCGGCGGCCTTGCCGAACTCGACGACGCAGCCCCCTTCACCACCGGTGCCGTCGTCACCGATGCGACGGCCGACAGGCGCATGGCCATCGAGGGCACGGCCAAGCGCCCACAGCGCCTCCCGCTTGCTGGCCGCCAGCGACCGGCCCAGCGGCACCGCCCGGCTGACCCCGATCGCCACGTCGCTGCGCTGTCCGAACACCTCGACGAGGGGGGCGTCGGCGCGCAGCAGCAGGTAGACCTCGGCCTGCTGCCGCATCGCCAGGATCGGCGGAGCGACGGCATCGAGCTCCTTCACCAGATCCTGCGGATCCAGGCCACCCGCGCCGCCGACACGGCGGGCGACGGCGAGGACCAGGTCGGCGCCCGCCTCGTAACCCATCCGGGTCAGCCGGCGGGCGGCCGTGGCCGGCTCGATCACGCCCTGGATCAGCTCCAGCAGGGTGTCGGCGCCCTCGCGGCTCTGGATCTCGCGCTCGTGCCGCTGCGTGGACACCTGCAGCGCCGCGATCGTCGCGATGTGCTGCACCACGCCCAAGCCGGCGGCGATGACGCCGGGCGACTCGATGGCCAGCACGAATCCCGCCGGCCCGCCGGGGGCGGGCACCGGCAGCACATATCCGTCGGGAACCGCCGGCGGTGCCCCGAAAGTCGGAGGCAGCAGGCCCGCGAGGTGGGCCGGGGGGGCCGGCACCCCTGGCAGTAACGGCGTGCCGTGAGCCGTCGCCAGGTACAGCCGGTAGCCGGACAGCCGCTCCAACCGCGAGAAGAGTTGCGACGGCGAGAGGTCCTCGGTCGCCAGCACCCGCAGCGCACCGAAGACGTGGAGCTGGGCCGTCAGCCGCCGGTGCATCTCGCTCTGCACCGCCATGGCGACCTCCTGTGCGATGGCGATGAACGGCACCGACAGCGGCACGGTGAGGATCGGGAAGCCGTGGCGGTCGGCTGTCCGCAGCATCGCCTTGCGCAGCGACGGGCTGTGCAGGCCCTCGGTCACAGCCAGCGCGGAGACCCCGGACCCGTCCAGTCTTTCGATGTAGCCGACCTGACCCGCGGCGTTGCGGGGCACACCGAGCCCGGTCGTCATGATCAGCTCGCCGCCGAACAGCCATGGCGCGGGATCGGCCAGCTCGCTGACGTGCGCCCAGCGCACCGGACGCGCCAGCCCGGTGCCACCCGCCCGAAGGGACAGCTGCAGCGCGGGCGAAGCCAGCAGGTCCGCCACGCTCAGCGCCACCGTGCTGTGAGTCATCCGCACATCATCCCTTGTGGCACGCCACAAAGCGGTGAGGTGAAGATTGTGGATCACCGCCTTGCCCGGGAAAGGTCACTCGCACGACATTGCGGCATGGCGCAGACGACGACCAGCAGCAATCCCATCACCGATGCGATAGAGGTCCGGTCCATCGACTACGTGCCGGAGGCCGAGCGACACGGCAAGGTCTCGCGGCAGGGCCGATTCTGGTTCCTCGGCAACTTCCAACCGTTCACGGTGTCCATCGGCTTCGTCGGGCCGCTGGTCGGGCTGAACCTCGGCTGGACGATCGTGGCGGCCGTTCTCGGCGTGCTGTTCGGCACGTTGTTCATGGCCGCGCACGCCTCGCAGGGACCGAGGCTCGGCCTGCCGCAGATGATCCAGTCCAGGGCGCAGTTCGGTTACAGCGGCGTCGTGCTGCCGCTGCTGGCGACCGGGTTCACGTTCCTGGCCTTCAACGTTGTCGACACGATCATCATCAAGGAGGGTCTGAACGGCATCTTCGGCTGGGACGCCACGGTCATCGCCGTAGCCATCACGGTCATCGCCACGGTGTTGGCCATCTTCGGTCACGACTGGCTGCACCGAGCGTTCCAGGTGCTGTTCTTCGTCTCGCTGCCGTTCTGGCTGATCCTCACCATCGGAATCCTCACCGGTAACGCCGGTGGCAGCGCGCCCGCGGCAGACGCCGGGCTCGGCTTCTCGTGGGCGGGTTTCCTGGGCATGTTCTCCGTGGCCGCCGCGTACAACATCACCTACGCCGTCTACGTCTCCGACTACTCGCGCTACCTGCCGCGCGAGACCCGCACCGGGACGATCATCGCGTCCGTCTACGCCGGCGCTGCGGGCTCGCCGATCTGGCTGATCCCGCTCGGCGCGTGGCTCGCGACCCGGCTCGGGGTCAGCGACGCCCTGGTCGGCATCCACGACGCCGGCAACAATGTGCTGCCGACGGTGGGCAGCCTGCTGGCGGTCCTCGCCAGTCTCGCGCTGGTCGCCACCATGGGCCTCAACGCCTACAGCGGCATGTTGACCGTTGTCACCGCCGTGGATGCCGTCCGCCCGGTCACCCCCACCCGGCGGATTCGGATCATCACCATCCTGGTGCTCGCGGTGGTGTGGCTCGTGGCCGGCCTCGCCCTGACCGAAGCCGTCGCCTCGCTCAACACCGCCCTGATCGCGATGCTCTACCTGCTGGCGCCCTGGACCGCCATCAACCTCATCGACTTCTTCATTCTGCGCCACGGCCAGTACGCCATCACCGATTTGTTCACACCGCGAGGCATCTATGGCAGGTGGAATCGCTGGGGCATCATCGCCTACCTGGTGGCCGTGGCGGTGGAGATACCGTTCGCCTATCTGCCAGGGTATTACGAGAGCTGGGGGGCGCGACAGCTGCAATTCGTCGACATCGCCTGGATTCTCGGCATGGTCGTCGGCGGCGTGCTCTACGTCATCCTGGTCAAGGCGAACCGGCCTGCCCCGGCGACCGAGCGCTCGGCGATCGACGCCAGCGAGCAGGCGCTGGCCACGACCGGGACAGCACGATGACCGCCACAGCGGAGCAGGAGGCGATGACTGCCGCGGCCGACATCATCGCCGCCTTCGCCGGTCACGAGCGCGACCGTTACTTCTCGCTGTTCGAGCCGACCGCAACCTTCCTCTTCCATTCCGCAGACCGGCTGCTGGGCTCGCGCGCGCAATACGAGGCGGAATGGGACAGCTGGGAGGCCGAGGACGGTTTCCGGGTGCTCGACTGCATCTCCAGCATGCAGCGGGCCGACGAGGTCGCCGACGGATTGGTCATCTTCACTCATCAACTGGTTACCAGGGTCCACGACAACGACGGTGACCACGAGCAGCACGAGCGCGAAACGATCGTGCTGCGCCGGCAACCCGATGGTCGCTGGCTGGGGATTCACGAGCACCTCAGCCCGGCCCCGGCGGTATGACCAGCCCCTCGCAGCCGCATTCCGGAGCGTCCTGCGAGCCGCCCTCCGAGCCGCTGGGCCCACCCGACGCCCGAGTGGTGCCGCGGTTCGCCGGCCCGGACACGTTCGCCCGACTACCACGGCTGGACGAGGTGGCCCACGCGGCCGTGGCAGTCGTCGGGGTGCCGTTCGACGCCGGGGTCTCCTACCGGCCTGGCGCGCGATTCGGTCCGGCCGGGATCCGGGCAGGCAGCAAACTGCTGCGGCCCTACCACCCGTTCCTCGGTGTCGAGCCGTGGGCGTCGCAGCAGGTCGCCGATGCCGGCGACATCGCCGCCAACCCGTTCCACATCGGCGACGCCGTCGCCCAGGTGCAACAGGCGGCGGCCGACCTGCTGGAGCGCGCCGACCGGCTCGTCGTCCTCGGCGGCGACCACTCGTTGTCCCTGCCGCTGCTGCGCGCCACCGCTGCCCGGCACGGCCCGGTGTCCCTGCTCCACTTCGACGCCCACCTCGACACCTGGGACACCTACTTCGGTGAGCCGTACACCCACGGCACGCCGTTCCGCCGGGCTGTCGAGGAGGGCCTGCTCGAACTCGGCACGTCCGCTCACATCGGCACCCGCGGTCCGCTGTACAGCACGGGCGATCTCGATGCCGACCGTGATCTCGGCTTCGCGACGGTCACCACGATGGACATCGCACGCCACGGCGTCGACGCCGCGCTGGACCGGGTGCTCGACCGGGTCGGCAGCCGGCCGGTGTACCTCTCGGTCGACATCGACGTCCTGGACCCCGCACACGCCCCCGGTACCGGAACCCCCGAACCCGGCGGGCTCACCACTCGCGAGCTGCAACTGCTGCTGCGTGGCCTGGCCGGCGTCGACCTCGTCGGGTGCGACGTGATGGAGGTGGCGCCCGCCTATGACCACGCCGAGCTGACGACCATCGCGGCCGCGAACCTGGCCTACGAGATGCTGGCACTCTTGGCGGGTGGATCACGATGAGGTGAGCATGAGCCGCGAGGCATTGGCGGACCTGCACCTGGCCGTGCCCGGTGGGGTGGCAACCGGAGACTCGGTGCTCGACCTGCATGCCCGCGACGAGTCGCCCTACCCGCCGGTGCGGCCGTGGGCGGTGGTCACCGCACGGACCACCGGCGACGTGGTGGCCGCCCTGCAGGTATGCCACAGGCACCGGATTCCGGTGGTGCCGTTCGGGGCGGGCTCGTCATTGGAGGCCCACGTGCTGCCGGTCCACGGCGGGGTCAGCCTCGACCTGTCGACGATGACCCGGGTGATCTCGCTGCGGCCGCACGACCTGACCGTCGAGGTCGAGGCCGGTGTGCACCGAGTCGCGCTCAACGAGCAGCTGGGCGCTCATGGCCTGTTCTTCCCGGTGGACCCCGGCGCCGACGCCACCCTGGGTGGGATGGCCGCGACCAGCGCATCGGGCACGACGACCGTCCGTTACGGCGGGATGCGGGAGAACGTGCTGGCGGTCAGGGCGGTGACCATCGACGGCCGGGTGGTGCGCTCTGCGCGGGCGACTCGTAAGAACAGCGCCGGCTACGACCTGACCCGATTGCTCATCGGCTCGGAGGGGACGCTGGCCGTCATCACCGAGCTGACCCTGAAGATCCACGGGATCCCCGAGCGGATGGCGGCGGCCGTCTGCGCCTTCCCGACGCTGGTCGATGCCGTCGCCGCGGCCACCGCGGTGGTGCGCTCGGGAATCGCCATCGCGCGCTGCGAACTCCTCGACCCGATGGCGGTCCGGATGGCGAATGCGCACAGCGGCCTGGCATTGACCGAGGAGCACACGCTGTTCTTCGAGTTCCACGGCAGCGAGACCGGGGTCGCCGGCGACATCGAGCAGACCCGCGAGGTCGTGATCGAATTCGGCGGCCGCGAGTTCCAGTGGGCCGCGACCGAGACCGAACGACGCCGGTTGTGGCGGGCCCGGCACGAACTGTATTTCGCGGGCCTGGCGTGGCGGCCGGGCCACCGCATTCTCTCCACCGATTCGGCGGTTCCCCTGTCGGCGCTGCCGGCCGCGGTCGAATCCGCGCGCTCCATCATGTCCGCCACGGGTCTGGAGTTCTCGATCCTCGGCCATGTGGCTGACGGCAACTTCCACTGCCTGGTGCTGGTCGACCCGGCCTCCTCGGACGAGCTCGGCCGGGCCCGCCGTGCCGCCGCCGACCTCAACCACCGGGTACAGGACCTTGGCGGGACCTGCACCGGGGAACACGGCATCGGCCAGGGCAAGATCTCGGCGCTGGAGGACGAAGCCGGGCCGGAGGCCATCGACATGATGCTGGCGATCAAGAACGCCTTCGATCCGCTGCATCTGCTCAACCCCGGCAAGGTGCTGCGGGCGACCGTGCCGGTCGGTCCGGACGTGGCCCGCGAGTCATGACCGCGGCCGACCTGCTCGCTGAGGTCCGGGGCTGCACGATCTGCGCTGCCGTGCTGCCGCTCGGCCCACGACCGGTGCTGCAGTTCGACCCTGGCGCCCGGATCCTCATCGCCGGGCAGGCGCCGGGGATCAAGGTTCACACCTCTGGGGTGCCGTACACCGATGCCAGCGGTGATCGCCTTCGGCAGTGGCTCGGGGTCAGCCCCGAGGAGTTCTACGACCCGGCCGTCATCGCGATCCTGCCGATGGGGATGTGCTATCCGGGCCGCGGCCCCAGCGGCGACCTGCCGCCGCGGCCAGAGTGCGCGCCGGCGTGGCGCTCACGGCTGGTGGCCGAGCTGACGGATGTCCGGCTCACGCTGGTCATCGGGCAGTACGCGATGGCCTATCACCTGCCGCAGGCGCGCGGCACCCTGACGTCGACCGTGCTGGGGTGGCGCGAGCACTGGCCGGACGTCGTCCCGCTGCCACACCCCAGCCCGCGCAACAACATCTGGCTGGCGAAGAACCCGTGGTTCGAGGCCCAACTCGTGCCGGTGCTGCAGGAACGCGTCCAGGGGGTGCTGGGTCAGGTCAGCCCCAGCTGAGCCCGGCCGATCTCGGATAGGTCCCCCGGACTGGGGCGACCCGCCCAGTCGACCTCGTAGTTCTCGGCGGCGAAGTCCGCGGGGCTGGTACCTGCCAGGAACGACCGGCCGCAGGCCGCGCCGTACTCGGCGTTCTTTTCGCAGTAGGGGGCGGCGGGGATGTACATGACGTTGCCCCATCCCTGCTGGTCGGTGACGGGCGCGACGGAGTGGATGACGTCGGCGTGCCACCACACCGTGTCGCCGGGGGCGACATCGGGGATCGGGCTCAGCGCGGGCAGCAGCGGCGAGTGGTAGCGCTCGTTGATCGGCAGCGCCTCGCCGTTGGCCGCGCCGCACAGGTCGTCCTCGGCGACGTCGTCCTGCAGGGCGCGCAGCAGCACGTAGGCCATCGCCGACGGGATAGGGATCGTGTGCAGCACGCCCTGCGTCCGGGACATCTCCGACAGCGCAGTCCAGCCCTGGAAGGTGCGGAACGTCGAGCACATCACCGTGGAGGGGAACTCGTCGACCTCGGTGCGGTGGGCTCCGTCCCAAGGGTCGTAGCGCCCGGGGTCCGGGGAGAAGACGTGCCGGAACACCTGCTGGTAGGCGGGCACCAGCCACCGCTCGACCGAACCGGAGTCGGTGTGCGGCGACAGCCCGCCGGAGGTGGTGCCGGGTTCGCGTCTGCGCACCCGGTCGGGGTAGGCGGTGTCGCGGGTCGGGTCGAACCACACCCGCCCCTGTGACTCGTGCTGCCAGAAACTGTTGAGGAAGCGGCGGACGGCGACCATGTTCTCGTCCTGGCGAGCCTGCATCTGGGGTCGGGACCAGTAGATCGGGAAGATCGACGGCCGGCCGGCGGCGAGGCCCCCGAAGATGCCGTCGTCGAGGTAGCGGTACTTCTCGAAGAAGGCGTTCCGCTCCAGATAATCGACGAGTTCGGCGTCCCAGGCCGTCGCTCGTCCGCGCGGGAACGTCTGCCGCACCACCGCGACGCCGCGGCGGCGGATGGCCTCGACCGTCGCCGCCGGAACCGTCCCAGCGGCCACGTCGGTGAAGTCGACGACCGGCCAGACCTCCTCGCCGCGCTCGCGCGCCGCTATGACATCGGCCACTTCGGTACTGATCGCCGCCTCGACCTGAGCCAGCGCGGCGGCAGGGTCACCGATCTGCTTCCGCAGCCGGGCCTTGGCCTCACGAATCGCCGCGGGGAAGTCCGATGGCAGGTCGCCGTAGGTGATCGTCGTCATGTCCGCTCCTCGTCGAGTCCGGCGTCGCCTTTACCCACTATCCGCCTCGGGCGGATCAGGTTCAACGGGTGAGCCTGGAGTGAGCCCCCCACCTCCGCCCTTTGTCGACAAAGGGAGCCGGGGGAGCCCCCCACCTCCGCCATTTGTCGACAAAGGGCGGAGGTGGGGGGCTCACTCCAGGC
>CAZEYA010000030.1:0-29305 GCA_964516515.1 uncultured Kineosporiaceae bacterium
CATAAGCCATCCTACTATTTATCCTACGAATTTACGGCGCGCGACACTAGTTCGGTGACAGCTGCGACACTGCCACAGGCCGCGCGGCCACAAGGACACGGCGCCTGGGAGCGTGTCCCGGCCGTTGAGACAGTCGGTGTCTTGCTGCTCTGGATGAGTGCCTTCCTGTTGGGCTGCTTGATCCAGGGCGGGGCTGATGTCGGTGACAGACCCGACTCGCGAGATGGTGCCCGGGCGCTATCAACTCCGGTTGCCGCCAGGCGTCGAGCTCGTGCGCGAAGTCATGCACAGCGGGGATTTCAGCCCGTCGGCCGAGCCGAGCTGCGCAGTTCGGCGGCGCGTTGGCGGACCGGTGCGATGGGTTTACTCGCCGACGCGCCGAGCGCCTGTACGCCGATTCGGGCGGCCTCTTCGACATCCTGTGGCGGTCGGTGAAAGCGCGTGAAAGCGGCTCTGGGGTGCGCTGGAAAGGGGCTCACCGGCAGGTTCGCCGCACTCCGGTCTCCCGCGGGATGGCCGGGGTCGCGGGTCTCACCGACGTGAGAAGTGACGATCAGGTGTCAGTGGCCGTGAGTGAGCGCGTCGCTACAGATGTCGTCCGGTGCGGGTCGGGGCTCCGGGATGACACGGCGCGCGGAGCGGCCGACGTCGTCGAAGTGGGGCCTTTCGGCGAGGGCGGGAAGGACGCTGATCACGGCTTCCACGGCCTGGGGCAGCCATTGGGTGCCAGCGTGTTCACGCAGGACGGCAATGGCGCGCTCCGGGCCCATGCCTTCGCGGTACTGGCGGGTGTGGGCCATGGCGTCGTAGGCGTCGCAGACGGAGATGATCGCGGCTTCGAGAGGGATCCGGTCTCCGGTCAGGCCGTCGGGGTAGCCGCCTCCGTCGGGGCGCTCGTGGTGGGCGCGCACCAGCACGGCGGCGTGGGCCAGGCCGGGCTCTGCGGACAGCAGCTCGAAGCCGATCGTGGTGTGGGTGCGGATCACCGCCGTCTCGTGCTCGTCCAGCCGCCCGGGCTTGGCGATGATCTGGAGGGGGATTTCGAGCTTACCCACGTCGTGCAGCAGGGCGGCCACACCGAGCGTGCGCAGGCGTGGGGCCGGCAGGCCGAGCGCCGTTCCGGCGCGGACCGCCAGCTCGCCGACTCTGACCACGTGGTCGCGAGTGATCTGGTCCTTTCGATCCAGATCCGCTACGAACCGGTGCACGAGCGGCGACAGGCCGAGCTCGAGTGAGGCCAACGGGTCGAAGGCCACCACGGGTTCCAGGATCTGCATGGTGGTCACACCGGCCCGGTAGCCCGCCAGCACGGCGGCAGTGGCGCCGAGGACCCCGACCACGTCGAAGAGATGGGCGACCCACCAGGCGACACCGAAGGCGCCTCCTGCGAACCAGATCAGGCCGGTGACGGCCAACATCACCAGGGATACCGACGCAGCCAAGCACGCCGGTCGCCGGCTGATCTGGTAGAGCGCCAGCTGACGCCAGGACAGGGCCAGCCCACCCGCTACCCCGGTGGCAGCCAGCAGGACCGTTGCCGGGGACCCGACGCTCGGGGCAGGAAGGGCGTCGGGTGCTGCCAGCATGAACGCGGCCAGCGCAGACCCGACACCCACCCAGCAGCCGGCGTAGGGCACGGCGTGCCGGGCGAGCCATCGAGAAGGGCGAGACGCCGGAGCCAACAGCGGGAAGCCAGCAGCCACGAACGCCGGCAGGGAGAGCAAAGCGGACGTCTCGACGGCATTGTTGGCCGGGAACAGAACTCCCGGAGCGGTCAGCCCGTGCACGAACCCGAAGCCGGACCCAACAGTAAGCGCCGTCCCGAGGATCGTGAGCTCGCTGATCCGGCTGCGGATGCCGACCAGGATCATCGTGGCACCACCGGCCCAACACCCTGCGGCAGCCGTGACCATCACGTAGAACAACAGGTGCGGCGTCCCGAACCGCCACTGTGCCAGGGGGCCGACGGCCCCCACACCTAGGACGCCAATCGCCAGCGCGCAGGTCGTCAACCAGATCGTCAGGCCGGCGTGGCGATGTGGCCCTGACGGTCGCATGTGCGCAGGCATCGACATCGAACCGTTCGCGCTTGAGGGTGGGGCCACCGGGACCCGGTGACGGGACCGCAGAACCGCACGTCGCGCCCCTCGCACCGCATACAGCGGAGGCAACAGCGACAATCCCAATTGCCCAAGCGGGAGGAGGCGGGTCTGACAGCGGGTCCGTGGTTTGGCTGAATGCCGAGTCGTAGATCCTGGTTCCTCCTCGCCTGGGCTGGCGGATTACCGGTGGTTCGGGTCAGGTGCCGAGGGCCTCTTCGATGCGGCGCAGCACAGCGGCTTGGCCGCCGTCGAGGCACTTGGCGTAGGTCCGCATGAGGACCTGGACACTGTGTCCTGCCCACTCCGCGACCTGCTTTGACGGCCACCCCGCCGTTCAGCCGGGTCGAGACCGCGGCGACCAGCGCACCATCCTGTGGCACCGAGATCCCCATCATCGTCGTGTCATGTGCGGAACCCTCCCCGGCCGCGCGGCCTTCCCGCGGCCGGAATACGCGTCCTGACGGCCGGGGTTGTCGTGGTGTGCAGCCGACCAGCAGAGCCGACGACCGCTGGGCGGCGTACATCGCCGAGTACCACGCCGGGAACCCGGGTATCACGGAGACCGCGTTCGAGCACGCCCGTGACGCCGCGCTCGGGACGCCCCACGACTGGCTGGCCGCCGTGCTCCCCGGTCGCGTCGGCGCGGTGCTGGACGTCGCTTGCGGCAGCGCACCGATGTTCGACCGGCTCGAGCACGATAGCTACCTCGGCGTCGACCTCAGCAGCGCCGAACTCGACCTGGCCCGGGCGCGCGGACGTGGCCCCGTCGTCATGGTTGACGCGCGCCGGCTGCCGTTGCCGGACGCCAGCGTCGACACCGTCGTGTGCTCGATGGGCCTCATGCTGGTGCAGCCGGTGGAGGACGCCGTCCAGGAGATCGCGCGCGTGCTCCGCCCTGGCGGCCGGTTCGCACTGCTGCTGCCGTCCCTGGGCCCGGTCGCGCTGCGCGACCTGCGCCCCATCGCAGCCCTGACGGCGGCCCTGCGCGGCCCCGGCGCGATGCCGCAGCGGCTCGGCGCCCGCCGCATCCGCACAGTCCTTGCCGCGGCCGGGCTCGCGGTGCAGGCGCAGCAGCGTCACCGATTCGCGTTCGCGTTGCGGGGCCCGGACGACGTCCGGCTCGCCGTCTCCGCGCTCTACACCCCGGGCCGCAGCGCCCGTCGGTTGAGACGGGCAGAGGACCGACTGTCGCGGTACGCCGGCGTCGACGGCGAGATCGGGCTGCCGCTGCTGCGGGTACTGGCCGTGCGGACCGGCGCCGTCGGCCGCGACTGACGCACTATCGGCAGCCGGGTCACGGACCTGCGCTGAGGCCCGCGGTCGGTGACCGCGGGTCTCAGCGGTGGCCCGCCCCGGAGGGCGGAGCCGCTCTCAGCAGATGGCAGTGACGTTCGCGCAGGTGGACGGCGAGCCGCCGCAGACGGTGTACGTGACGGTGAGCGGTCCCTTCACCCCTGTGTTGTGAATGAAGGTCTTGGAAGTGGTGCTGCCCGCGAAGAAGCCATTCATGAGGATCGTGTACGTCGTGGCCCCGCGCGGGCGGACTAAGCCCTGTCTCCTAGATCTTGGTTTCGAGTCCAGAGGATCAGCGAGGTCAGCAGGAGGCCACCGCGGTAGTTGCGGGCGAGGCGCACCGCCGCGACTTCGAGCAGGCCTGGAGCGAGCTGTGGCGCGTCGACGGCAACTTTCGGCGCCGAGCACGGCGCCTTCCTGGACAAGGCCGCCCGCTGGGTGCGACAGCGCGCCGACCGGCAGCTGCGGATCTACAAGAACGACTTCACCGACGGCCGCTGGGACCCACGGGCCGCCGACGGCGACTCCGGCCGGGCGATGGGCTGGGCGGTCAGCGTGCACCGGGGCACCGGGGCACCGGCCAACACTGTGCCGTGCACTCCACCGGGCTGGGCGGCCAGATCCACGCGCTGTCGATGTCCAAGAGCTATCCGCGCTCCCCCGCCGGACCAGAGCAGCCGCCGTGTCCTGCTGACACGACTGAAACATGACGCGCGAGAAGATGCCGCTGCTGTGCTTCGGCCACGCAGCAACGACGAGCCGGTTCGGCCGTCCGTAGGAGCCCGCGTCCCCTCAGTGAAAGACCAGTACCGGAGGCGCTGGGCAAGAAGAAGATCTCGGCGATTTCGCCATTGGCGGCTCGTAAGGTCCGTGAGGCAACCACCTGGGAACACCGCCCACGCTTTACCCATGCGCAACAGCGCTGACCAACCGAGTTCGTTGGGTCAGAACGGGTATCGAGCCGGGCCTCGTCGCTGCTCAAGCGGCGGATCAGGCGCAGTTGCTCCCGCTACTGGACTCGAACCAGTAACCTGCCGGTTAACAGCCGGCTGCTCTGCCAATTGAGCTAAGCGGGATCGGTGCGCGACGCGGTCCCCACCGCCGGGCGGGCACGTCGCTGGAGCAGCGTACAAGACGTATCGGCCCAGCAGGCGCCGACGGGCTGGTGTCAGGCGCCGACCGGATGCGCGTGCCGGATGACCGTGCCGTCGCGGAAGACCGTGCCGTCCTCGCACCGGGCCTCGACCTCTCCGCCGCCGAACTGCTCGGCATAGAGCTTGGCGTACAGCCCGTCTCGTTCGAGCAGTTCGGTGTGGGTGCCGCTCTCGACCAGCTGCCCGGCATCGATGACGTAGATGACGTCGGCGTTGAGCACCGTCGACAGCCGGTGCGCGATCGCGATCGTCGTCCGTCGGGTGGTCGCCCGCTCCAGCGCCTCCTGCACGAGTCGCTCCGAGACAGTGTCCAGCGCGCTCGTCGCCTCGTCGAGGATGAGGATCTTGGGGTCCTTGAGCAGCACGCGCGCGATCGCCAGCCGCTGCTTCTCCCCACCCGAGAGCCGGTAGCCGCGCTCACCGACCAGGGTGTCGTAGCCCTGCTCGAACGACACGATCCGGTCATGGATGTTGGCCGCCCGTGCCGCCGCCTCGACCTCGTCCCGGGACGCGTCCTGACGCGCGTACCGCAGGTTGTCGTAGATCGACGCGTGGAACAGGTATGTGTCCTGGGTGACCATGCCGATCGCGGCCGCCAGCGACTCCCGCGTCACCCCGCGCACGTCGTGGCCGTCCACCAGCACCTCGCCGCGCGTGGCGTCGTACAGGCGTGGTACCAGGTACGACGTCGTGGTCTTGCCCGAACCGCTCGGTCCGACGATGGCGCACAGCTGCCCGGGGGCGACCCGCAACGAGACGTCGCGCAGTGCCCACACCGGCTCCCCGGCCAAGGCGTCGCCGTTGGCCGTCGGCGACACGACGCCAACTGACGGCAGGCCGGCGTCGGTCGGGTAGCTGAACCAGACGCGCTCCAGCCGCACCTCCCCCGCGATGTCGGCGGGCAGCAGGGCCGCGCCGGGCGCGTCGACGATCGCCGGCCGCAGGTCCAGGTATTCGAAGATCCGCCGGAACAGCGCGAACGAGGTCTGCACATCCAACGACACCTGCAGCAACTGCACCGTCGGGAACAGCAGCCGCACCTGCAGGGTCGAGAACGCCACGATGGTGCCGGAGGTGATGTCCTGACCTGCCACGATGGCGAACCCGGCGACCAGGTAGACCAGCGCCGGCGTCACTCCGAGGAACGTCTGGACCACCGCGAAGAACCACTGCCCGGTCATCGCCTGCCGCACCTGCAGGTCGATCTGCTTGACGTTCTCGGCCCGGTAACGCCCGATCTCGGTGTCCTGCCGGTTGAACACCTTGGCCAGCAGCACCCCCGACACCGACAGCGCCTCCTCGGTGATCGAGGTCATGTCCGACAGCGACTCCTGGGTTCGCTTGGCGATCCGCTGCCGTACCCGGCCAACCCGCACCTGCAGCAGGATGAACAGCGGCAGCAGTGCCACCGAGACGATGGTCAGCTGCCACGACAGCAGCAGCATCGCGATCAGCGACGCCAGCACCGTCACGGAGTTGGTGAGGATCGACGAGGCGGTGTTGGACAGCACGTTGCTGACCCCGCCGACGTCGTTGGCCAACCGCGACTGGATCGCGCCGGTCTTGGTCGCAGTGAAGAACGCCAGCTCCATCCGCTGCAGGTGCTCGAACAATCGCGAGCGCAGATCGGCCATCACCCGCTGCCCCAGCAGCGTCGTCAGGTACGACTGCCCCACCCCGATCAGCGCCGAGACCAGCGGAATGACGATCATTCCGCCGACCAGTAGCGCGAGCAGCCGCAGGTCGACATCGCCGCCGTCGACCGGGAACAGCGCCCGGTCGAACACCGCCTGGGTGAGGAACGGGGTAATGACCCCGAGGCCGGACGTCACGAGGATGAGCGCGCCGATTCCCGTCATCTGACGGCGATACGGCAGGAACAGCCGCCACACCCGGGAACCCGTCGAGCGTTCGGCATCGGTCCTGGTGACGAGCACCGAGTCGGCCATGGTCGGCAAGCTTGTCACGCCCGGCGGACCGTCCAGGACCGGGCGGACGTCAGCGCTCGAGCGCCGCCGCTACCGTGTCACGCACCATGGACGAGCGCCCCCCGACCGCGGCGGACAACGGCGCCGAACCGACGCCCCGGGGTTCTCGACGGCGCACCGCGCTCTCCCTCGTCCTTCTCGTCGTGGTGGTCACGGCCTTCGCGCTGGCGCTGGCCGACCGCTGGCCCGACATCGCCGTCGCACTACGCGACCAGCGGCCCATCGTGCTGCTCGGCGCCCTGGCGCTGGCACTGATCGGGGTCTTCCAGAGTTTCCTGCTGTGGCGAGGCACGCTGGCGGTGCTGGGGTCCGACCTTCCGGTGCGCCCGGCGGCCCGGCTCTTCTTCGTCACCCAGCTGGGCAAGTACCTGCCCGGTGCGGTCTGGCCCGTGCTGGCGCAGATGCGATTGGGCCGGGATCTGGGCGTCCCCCGACAGCGGATGGGGCTGGCGTTCGTGTTGACCCTGGGACTCGCCACGCTGATCGGCGTCTTCGTCGGTCTCATGGCTCTACCAGCACTGTTGCGAGCCGAGGGCGCCGTCGTGCTGCTTGGCCTGCTCGCCTTGCCACTGCTCGGGCTGCTGCTCGTCCCCCGGGTGCTCAACACGCTGCTGGACACCGGCCTGCGCGTGATCCGCAGACCTCCCCTCGACACGCCGCTGACGAGCCGGGACATCACCCGCGGGGTCGGGTGGACGCTGGCGTTCTGGGTGGTCTACGGCGGCCATGTCTGGCTGCTCGCGGTCGGCCTTGGCGCCGACCCGCTGCCCGCACTGGCGGTGGCGATCGGCGGGTTTGCCATCGCGTTCTCGCTCGGGCCGTTGCTGGTTGTACTACCGGCCGGGGCAGGCGTTCGCGAGGCCGTCCTCATCCTGCTGCTGCACAGCGTGCTCCCGACCGCCGAGGCCACCGCCGTCGCACTCACCTCACGAGGCCTGCTGATGGCGACGGACGCGCTGCTGGCGCTCGGCTTCGGCCTGGCGCCTCGGCGACGGAACGAGGATCGGGCGGCCGCATTGCGCGGCCGGCTCACCTGATTGGGTCGGCTGATCGGGTCGGCTGGTCTGCTCAGCTGATCGGCTTGCGGCCGCGGGCGACCAGACCAGGGCCGGTGCCAGGGAAGGCCCGCTGCAGCGCGCGGAACGGGAGCATGCCGACCCGGGCGGCGGCCGCCGCCCACGGCGAGGCCGGCTGCAGCGTGCGGCCACTGGCATCGGAACGTTCGGCCATCGACGCCGCCTGCGTGTGCGGTGAGGCGAGCCGCCGACGGGCGACGGCGTTGCGCCCGGCCTCCAGCAGGTATCCCACCGGGGCACCGAAGTGCACCACCTCGATCTCGGTAAGTCCCGCCCGCGCCAGTCGACCCCGCAGCACTGCCGGGTCGTAGCGGCGGAAGTGCCCGACAAGCTCATCCGCCGGGCCGAACCGTCGTTGCCACGCAGGCGTGGACAGCAGCAGCCAGCCCCCCGGGCGCAGCCGCGCCACCCAGTCGGCGAGCGCCGCCATGTCGTCCTCGATGTGCTCGATCACCTCGAAGGCGACGACCACGTCGAAGTGCTCGCCGACCGCGACGGTGGAGAGGTCCCCCTGCCTGACCTCTCCCGCGCCGCCGGCCGCCGCGACCCGCCGCTGGGCCACCTCGGCGGAGACGGCGTCCGGCTCGACACCGACATAGCGGTAGCGCTGTGCCAGCCGGGCGCCGAAACCACCCTGCCCGCATCCGACCTCGAGCAGGTCGAGTGGGCCGGGTGGCAGCAGCCGCAATACCACGTCCCAGCGCAGCCACGCGTTCGGGCTCAGCGGTGGCAGTGGCGAATCGTTCACCATTGCCTCCCGGAAACGGCAGTGACCCGGTCCAGTAGCCCGGTCGTCACCGTAAGCGGTGTGAAAGACGTCTCGGCGAGCGCCCCTGCGGCCTTGCGGACGGCGGCGAGGTGGGATGGGTCGGCAGCCAGCGAGCTTAGTGCCGTGGCGAGCGCGACGGCGTCGCCAGGGGGGACCAGCACGGCCGCGGTGCCGAGCAACCGCCGCTGCGGCGGCGTGTCGGAGGTCACCAGCGCGCACCCCGCGGCCGCCCCCTGGAACACCTTGTTGGGCACCACCCGCAGCGCCTTCGGCCCGACGCCGAAGATGCCCAGGCATACGTCGTGCCCGGCCACCACGGCGGGCAACAGAACGGGGTCGACCCAATCGAGCCACGTCACACGGGTATTGCCTGCGGCCAATCGACGGGTCTCCTCCAGATCCTGCCCGGCACCGATCATGGTGACCTCGATCCGATGCGCCGGGGCGTCGGCCAGCGCCGCCAGGGCTGCACCGATGACGGGGGCACCCTGCAGCGGCGTATACAGCCCGTAGAAGACCACTCGCAGCGGCCCGGCCGGGTCGCCGGTGCTCGGGGGCGCCGCGCGGGCATCGAACCAGACCTCGGGCGCGCCGACCCCGACAACGAGGGCGCGTGGCCGATGGACCGCGGGCAGCGCCGCGCGATGCTCCTCGGTGTCGACCACGACGAGGTCGGCGCTGCGTAGCGCTGCTTCGTCCAGGGCACGCAGCAGACGGTGCCGAAGGCCAGGGGCGACACCCCGATCGGTGGCGGTGTCGCCGGCGCCGATCAGGTGGTCAAGGACCAGTGGCACCCGCCGGAACAGCCGACGAGCCAGCAGTACGTCGAAGTGCCCGAGGTAGCCGACCACGACGGCGTCGGGCCGTGCCGTGCCGCGGTAGCGCCGCGAGCGAACCACCAGCGAGGCCCAGCAGCGCAGCAGCCGCCACCCCAGCATCGGCAGCCGCCACGGTCGGCGAAGCATCGCCACCCGCGCCGCCGTCGACAGGCCGAGCGGCGTGTTGACCTCGTGCACCGCCGCCCCATGATCGCGCAACCCATCGCGCAGCACCGCTACCCGCGGGTGAGTCGAGGCGTCATACGTGCCGAAGAAGAGCACCCGAGTCACGCCGGGGGTCCTGACGTTTGCGGTGGCAGGCCCACCTGATCCCGGACGGCCGCCTCGGCCTCGGCAACGGCCGCCGCGACATCCGGCCCCCGCAGGTCCACCCCCCGAGCGGGGACCACCTGAATGAACGGCGACCCGTCGGCACCCCTGCGTGCGGCCACCCGCACCGTGCGCCGGCCGCTCAGCTCGACGGTCCGGCTGAGCAGCACACTGTGCTGCACCCGCTCACGCACCACCCGGGCGAAGCGCGTCCCCTGTCCGCGGCCCAGCAGCAGCGTCCGTTCCGAACCGTCGACGAGCACGGCCGACAGCACCCCCGACTCACCCTGCAGGCCGGCGGTGGCCACGTCCGTCCAGTCGATCGGGTCCACCGCCACACCCTCGACCGACTCGTCGTCGACGAGCACCAACCGGCTTCCCGTGGCCAGCGCCCAGCCGCCTGCGACGAGCTGTGCGGCGGCGAGCAGTCGCTCGCCCTTGCCCAGGGCGGCTCGCACCGACCGGGGCGGCGTCGCGCTCATGCGCCGGACGCCCGATCGCGCAGCGCACGCTGCCGAAGGTGAGCGATGTGCAGGTCGGCGCTGGCCTTGCGGTAGGTCTCGGCGTCCGAGGCGGGGTCGAGGCGGGTCAGCCGCCGGGTCAGGTCGATGACCAACTGTGTCACCTCCACCTCGGCGACCCGGGCGACGATCCCCCGGGTGTAACGGGCCAGCTCGGCCTCACCTGCCGGCAGGTCCATCACGGCGAGTTCCGT
Organism: uncultured Kineosporiaceae bacterium; assembly: GCA_964516515.1. Classification (GTDB taxonomy): domain Bacteria; phylum Actinomycetota; class Actinomycetes; order Actinomycetales; family JBBAYJ01; genus JANNOG01. Next base: position 10,246 of record CAZEYA010000030.1, read on the forward strand.
GACCAGGGGTGCCACCGCGCTCGGCACGAACTCCGAGATCGCCGCGACGACCTGGGCGCTGGTTCGGCCGGTGAGGCCACCCGAGACCTTGATCGCCTCGTGGATGGCGTGATGGGCGGGTGCTCCGAACGCGTGCTCGCCGAGTGCATCGACATCGGCGGCGACGAGTTCGGGGTATTGCAGGGCGCACGCCAGCGCCATCCGCTCGGCGGCCACGACCGGATCGAGCGGTGCGACGGCGACCCGCTGCCGACCGGGCCCGTCCGCCCCGCCCTCACGCCGGGTCCGGCCCTCGGCACCGGCCACCCGAGCCACCCGGGAGACGACGAACCGCTCGTCGAGGAAACCCGTCCAGCGGTCCAGCTGGACCGCGTACCGGTGACGCAGCGCGCTGTCCTTGATGGCCGCGACGATCGGGGCGGCGGCGTCCAGCGCTGCCAACCGGCCCTCCTCGGTCTCCAGATCGTGGTCGGTCAGCGCCGAGCGGATCGCGAACTCGAACAGTGGGACCCGGTTGTCCACCAGCGCCCGAACCGCCTCGTCACCCGTGCTGACTCGGAGGTCACACGGGTCCTTGCCGCTCGGCTCGACGGCGACGAACGTGCGCGCCACAAACCGCTGGTCGGAGTCGAAGGCCTTGAGCGCCGCCCGGCGGCCCGCCGCGTCACCGTCGAAGGTGAAGATCACTTCGCCGTGGGAGTCGGTGTCGCCCAGCAGCCGCCGCACCACCCGGGAGTGCTCGTCGCCGAACGCGGTGCCGCAGGTCGCCACGGCCGTACTGACACCGGCCAGATGACAGGCCATGACGTCCGTGTAGCCCTCGACGACCACGATCTTGCGGTCCCGGGCAATCTCTCGTTTGGCCAGGTCGACGCCGTAGAGGACTTGACTCTTCTTGTACAGCACGGTCTCGGGGGTGTTGAGGTACTTGGCCTCGATCCGGTCGTCGTCGAACAGCCGGCGCGCACCGAAGCCGACGGTGTCTCCGGTGACGTCTCGGATCGGCCACAGCAACCTGCCCCGGAACCGGTCGTACATCCGGCCCGTCCCCGATCGCGCGATCAGGCCGGCCGCGACCAGCTCGTCGTCGGTGAACCCCCGGCCCCGCAAGGCCGTGTACAGCGCCTCCCCGCTGCGCGGCGCGAACCCGACCCCGAAGGTCGCCGCCGAGGAGGCGTCGAAGCCACGCGAGGACAACAGTGCCCGGCCGGGCTGCGCGTCCGGGCTGCGCAGTTGCTCGGCGTAGTAGGCGGCGGCGGCGGCGTTGGCCTCGACGAGCCGTTGCCGCTGACCAGCGGCCGGCCGCGGTCGGGAGCCGGTCGCCCCGTCCTCGTAGTGAAGCTCCACCCCGGCGCGTGCGGCCAACCGCTCGACGGCATCGGTGAACCCGAGGTGGTCGTTCTTCATGACGAACGCGATGACGTCCCCGCCCTCGCCGCAGCCGAAACAGTGGAACAGCCCCACCTGAGGTCGCACCTGGAAGGACGGGGTCTTCTCATCGTGGAACGGGCACAGCCCCTTCAGCGAGCCCACCCCCGCCTTGCGCAGTGCCACGTGGTCGCCGACGACCTCCTCGATACGGGCGCGTTCGCGGACGAGGGCGATGTCCTCGTCCCGCATCCGACCGCCGCCCGCCACGGGCGGAGTCTAGGTCGAGGTCCCGACACGCCACCGGTAGCGGTCGCCGGACGAGCGCCGCAATGTCAATGGTGGCGCTCGGGGCACCTCGAGCGCTGTGGTGACCGGTGGTCGCCACAGGCGAACCATGAAAGGGGACGCTGATGGGCATCGACGACAAGCTCGACAACGCCATGGACCGGCTCGGCGGCAAGGCCAAGGAGTCCGAGGGCAAGCTGACCGGTGACGAGGAGCGTGAGGCGCAGGGCCGCACCGACCAGGCCGGCGCTGACATCAAGGACGCCGGCGAGAAGGTCAAGGACGCCTTCAAGCGCTGAGCCACACCCACAGCACTGCCGCCGCCGGCATCCCGGCGGCGGCAGTCCTATCTCGGTGTCGCGTCCTGGTCGGCGATCAGGCGGCTAGAGGCGGCCCATCTCCTCGTAGCGGGCGAGCGCCGAGGCATCGGTCAGGCCTGCGACCTGGTCGATGACGACCCGCCGCCCACCTGCGTCGTCTCCGGCCTCCCGCCAGGCGTCGGCATACGGCGTCTCAAGGCCGGCCGGGGCTCTCGCCAGGAGCGCCTCGAACAGCACGGCGATGATCTCGCGCTGCCGCGCGTAGACCGCCTGCCGCCGCTGGTCGGTGAAGACGAAGACCGCCGCCACCGCCTTCATCACGGCGATCTCGACCAGGGTGTCCCGGGGCACGACGACGTCTGCGTCGTAGCGGGTGAGCGGACCCGCGCCGGCCCGGGTGCGGGTGGCGCGCTCGGCAGCCTGGATGAAGCGGCCGATCAGTTGGCTGGTCATGTTCTTCAGCGCCGCGAGCGCCCGGTGGCTACCGTCGAAGGCGGACACCCAGCCGGGTACCTGCCGCAGCCGCTGCAACGCTGCGGTCGCCTCGGCCGGATCGGCGGCCGGCAGGTACCACTCGATCATCGCCCGGACGACTCGCTCGTCGTCATCGGGCCTGGCCAGCGCCGCCGGGTCGATGAATCCGGCGACGATGGCGTCCTCGATGTCGTGGACGCAGTAGGCGATGTCGTCCGCGAGGTCCATCACCTGCGCCTCGACGCATCGCCGGCCCCGAGGTGCGGTCTCGCGGAGCCATTCGAAGACCTCGGCGTCCTCGGCGTAGACGCCGAACTTGCCCCGCCCGGCAGCACCCGTGGCCGCCGGCCACGGGTACTTGGTGGCGGCGTCGAGGCTGGCACGCGTCAGGTTCAGCCCGACGGCGCGGCCGGTGACCGGATCGAGGATCTTGGGCTCGAGCCGGGTGAGCAGCCGCAGTGTCTGGGCGTTGCCCTCGAACCCGCCGATGCCGTCGGCCAGCAGGTCGAGCACCGCCTCGCCGTTGTGACCGAACGGCGGGTGACCCAGGTCGTGGGCCAGGCAGGCGGTGTCCACGACGTCCGGATCACAGCCGAGCAGTGTCGCCAGGTCGCGGCCGACCTGCGCGACCTCCAGCGAGTGCGTGAGCCGGGTGCGACCGAAATCGTCGCTGCCCGGGCTCGCCACCTGGGTCTTCGCCGCCAGCCGACGCAGCGCCGAGGAGTGCAGGACACGGGCCCGGTCGCGAGCGAAGGCACTGCGGGCGCTGCTCTTGGGTGGTTCGGGAACCCAGCGGGCGGCGTCGGATTCGGCGTACCCGGCAGGCATCGTCATAGCAGAGGGGCCGCCAGGGACTCGACCCGGTAGGCGATGAAGGCGGCGGTCTCGCGGACCACGTTGAACACGACGCGTTCGCCGGAGGTGACGTTTGGGCCGGTGTGGGTCGGACTGGTGGCGGTCACCGGCAGGCCGACGTCGCGGGCCATCGCCTGCGCTCGGTAGGAATGCCACGGGTCGGTGACCAGCACCATCGATGTCCAACCGCTGATTGCGGCCTGGTCGCGAACGGCCTGCAGACTGGACAGCGTGTCGCCCCCGACCTCGACAGCGATGACCGCCTCGGCCGGTACCCCGTTGTCGGTGAGGTACGCCGCGCCCGCCGCGGCCTCGCTGACGTCCTGAGACTCACCGGTGCCGCCGGCTGTGACGATGACCGGCGCGGTCCCGGCCAGGTAGAGCTCACGGGCGTGGTCGAGGCGGGCCTCCAGGACCTCGCCCGGTCGGCCCGCCGCTGCTGCGGCACCCAGCACCACGATGACGTCCACCGGCGAGCGGTCGTCCCGGCCGGCCACCTGGATCACGCGGGCGGCGACCGCCACCGGTACCAGCATGGCGAACGCTAGCAACAGGGTCATCACCCGCCGCCCTCGACGGCTACGTTGCCGCACCGGGGTCCGATCCTCCAGCGCCGTCATCCGACCCATTGTGGCAGGCGGGCGCGACGATGCCTTCCGAGGCCTTCGTCGGGGGCGTGTCGCCGACGACGGGGGTCAGCCGCCGGAGACCGACGCCTCCGCCTCGGCCACCGCCCGGGCCGTGCCGGCGTCGGAGCACCGTGAGGCGAGCCAAGCGTCCGGCAGCGACACCGCCCGCGCGCTGCCGACGCGGCCGCGTTGGCCCTCCGCAGGCTCGCCCGGGTACTGCGCGGTCAGATCCATGGTGGCGGTGATCTCGTCGATCTCGGCCAGCGTGGACACCATGGCGAGCCGGACCCGAATGTGGTGGCCTACGGGGTAGCCCTTGAGGTACCAGGCGACATGCTTGCGTAGGTCGCGGCACGCCCGGTCCTCCTCTCCCATGTTCTCGGCCAGCAGGACGGCGTGCCGGCGAAACGTCGTCATCACCTGCCCGAGTGTCGGGCGCGTGCGCCGCTCGTCGCCGTTCAGTGACGCTGCGATGTCGGTGAACAACCACGGCCGCCCCAGGCAACCACGTCCGACCACCACGCCGTCGCAGCCGGTCCGGGCCGCCATCGCAGCGGCGTCCTCGGCGGCGAAGATGTCGCCGTTGCCGAGCACGGGCAGTTCCGCGGGCAGGGCGTCGCGGAGCCGCGCGATCGAATCCCAGTCGGCGTGCGGCGCGTAGAGCTGGGCGGCGGTGCGGCCGTGCAGCGCGACCCAGGCCACACCCGCCTCGGCGGCGAGCCGCCCGGCGTCGAGATAGGTCAGGTGATCGTCGTCGATGCCCTTGCGCATCTTGACGGTGACGGGGACACCGTCTCGGGCGGCCGCGCGCACGACCGCGGTGACGATCGCCTCGAACAGGTCGAGCTTCCACGGCAGCGCCGCGCCGCCGCCCTTGCGGGTGACCTTGGGAACGGGGCAGCCGAAGTTCAGGTCGATGTGCTCGGCGCGGCCCTCATCCAGCAGCAGGCGCACCGCCGCCGCGGCAGTCGCGGGATCAGTGGCATACAGCTGCACGCTCTTGATCGGCTCGTCCGGGTGGTGCTCGGTCAGCCGCAACGACTCCGGGGTCCGCTCGACCAGGGCGCGGGAGGTGACCATCTCCGAGACGTACAGGCCGGCGCCGCCGCCGAGTTCCCGGCACAGCCGACGAAAGGCCGCGTTGGTGATCCCGGCCATCGGGGCCAGGACCACCGGGGCGGCGAGGGTATGGCGGCCCAGGCGCAGCGGGGCAGGAGCGGTTGCGAGCACGGGTCACCTCCGGGTGTCCCTCTCATTGTCACAGCTCGTGCGATGTCAGTTGTGGGGGTCACTGCCTGGACGGCGAGGCGCGGGAGATCCAGCTGAGGAACTCGTTGGGGTTGCGGCTCTGCGTCCACACCGTGCCCGGTCCGACGAAGTCGAACACCAGGCCCTCACCGGACTTCATGGTGGTCATGAACCCCTTGCTGACCCGCCGCAGCGCCGGCCGAGGCACCGCCTCCTCGTAGGCCACCACGTGTCCGGTGTCGACTGTGAAGCCGCCACCGGCGGGCAGGTCGTGCTGATCGACGGCGCCGTAGCAGGAGGCGACCACCGGGCCTCGACCTGATGCGTGGACGACGAACCCGCCCTCGCCGCCGAACATCGACGCCGCGCCGCCCCACTTGGTGTCCAACGTGACCGTCGAGGCGGACGCGAGCCACGAGCCTCGGGTGAGAATCAGCCCGGAGCCTGGCGTGACGTCGAAGACCAGAACGTCCCCCGGTAGCCGGGCGGCGACGTCCACCCAGCCCGCTTGCTGCGGGTGAGCGGTGTAGGTGGTGATGAACAGGGACTCCCCGCCCAGCACGCTGCGGCTCAGCGCCTTCATCAGGCCGCCCTGCATGTGGGCCTCGACCTGGACCCCGAAGGAGTGGGCCGCCATCGCGCCGGACTCGGCCTGGCAGGCCTCGCCGGGAGCGAGCTGGATACGGGCGGTGGCGAAGGAGGGCTGGTGGCGGGTCTCGACCTTCATGCCCGCAGGGTAGAGCCTCCCCTCCCGCCCCCCACCTACGCCATTTGTCCACAAAAGTGCGCCTGGCGAGCGCGCCAGGCGCACTTTTGTGGACAAATGGCGTAGGTGGGGGGTCAGCAGCCGACGAGGCGCTGCGCCAGCCACCCCTCGACGGCGTCGAGGCCGACCCGCTCCTGGGTCATCGAGTCCCGTTCGCGGATGGTCACGGCCTGATCCTCGAGCGTCTCGAAGTCGACCGTCAGGCAGAACGGGGTGCCGACCTCGTCCTGGCGGCGGTACCGGCGGCCGATCGCCCCGGCGTCGTCGAACTCGACGTTCCAGTGCCGACGCAGCGCTGCGGCCAGGCCGCGGGCCTTCGGTGACAGGTCCGCATTGCGTGACAGGGGCAGGATCGCCGCCTTGATCGGCGCCAACCGGCGGTCCAGCCGCAGCACGACGCGGGTGTCGAGACCGCCCTTGGCATTGGGAGCTGAGTCCTCGGCGTATGCCTCCAGTAGGAACGCCATCATCGGCCGACCGACCCCGGCGGCCGGCTCGATGACGTAGGGCGTCCACCGCTCGTTCTTCTCCTGGTCGAAGTACGTCAGGTCGCTTCCGGAGTGCTCCGAATGCGTCGTCAGGTCGAAATCGGTGCGGTTTGCGATGCCTTCGAGTTCACCCCAATCGCCGCCGGTGAAGCCGAACCGGTACTCGATATCCACGGTCCGCTTCGAGTAGTGCGACAGCTTCTCCTTGGGGTGTTCGTACTCCCGCAGGTTCTCCGCCGCGATCCCCAGACCGGTGTACCAGGCCAGCCGCTGATCGATCCAGTACTGGTGCCACTGCTCGTCCGTGCCGGGCTCGACGAAGAACTCCATCTCCATCTGCTCGAATTCTCTGGTGCGGAAGATGAAGTTGCCCGGCGTGATCTCGTTCCGGAAGCTCTTGCCGATCTGGCCGATGCCGAACGGCGGCTTCTTCCGGGCCGACCCCATGACGTTGGCGAAGTTGACGAAGATGCCCTGCGCTGTCTCCGGGCGCAGGTAATGCAACCCGCTCTCGTCCTCGACCGGTCCCAGGTGCGTGCGCAGCAGGCCGTTGAAGTCGCGCGGTTCGGTCCACTGGCCCCGGGTGCCGCAGTTCCCACACGCGATCTCGGTCAGACCTCCCTCTGGCGGACGGCCCTTCTTCTCCTCGAACTCCTCGACCAGGTGGTCGGCACGAAACCGCTTGTGGCACGACAGGCATTCGGTCAGCGGGTCGCTGAACGCCCCCACGTGGCCGGAGGCGACCCACACCTGACGCGGCAGGATGATCGAGGAATCCAGGCCGACGACGTCGTCGCGGCCGGTCACCATGTACTTCCACCACTGCCGCTTGATGTTGTCTTTCAGCTCCACCCCGAGGGGTCCGTAGTCCCACGCCGATCGGGTGCCGCCGTAGATCTCGCCGCTGGGGTAGACGAATCCCCGGCGTTTGCACAGGGCTACGACAGTGTCGATCTTGGCTGAGCGGGTGCTGGTCTTGCTGGCCACGGTGGTCTCCGTCCGGCTGGGCTGTCGGCGAGCACCGCAGACTCTAAGCGGCCGGCACGCTCACCGGGATCGGGCCCGGCGACTGCTCGCCGACGAGATCTCCCGCCGCCCGGGGAACGGGTACCGACGAGGTGTGAGCGGCCGGTCGGCCGATCGTGCGAGGCGGGCGCGTCAACGGGAAAGGTGCCGCTGTCCAGGCACCCACGAGCGCGCCGCACAGGTGCGCCGCTGCGTAGCCGAGCGCCCCGGCCGGCGTCAGCCACCCCATGGCGACGGCACCGATCAGCAGGGATGGGTTGAACAGCGACGCGGACAGCCCGGCCGCCACCACGCACAACATGGTCACCGTGGCTCCCACCGGGATCGCGAGAATCCAGCGATCGGTCCGCGCCCGCAGCACCACATGGACGAGGATTCCCACACCGATGCACTCGACCAGCAGAGCGACGACCGACCCAGGGGGCAGCGGCCCGACGTCGAACGGGCCAGGCGCCAGTCGGCTCAGCAGCGCCCCCAGCCCGGCCCCGCTCAGTTGCCCGGTGACGGTGGCCAGGAGTTGGCCGGTGCTCAGCATCCCGCGGATCCACGACGCGGCGGCCACGGCGGGACCGAGCCCTGGCGCATCCGGTTGGATCACGACGAGCAGCGCGGCGGTGGCCCCGATCGCCAGCGGGGCGAAGTCGCTGCCGGAGCCGAGGACGCGACAGGCCACGACGACGAGAACCAGCGTGCTGACGCACTCGGCCGCGAAACGCCGCACGCGGTCCTCCTCGATCCCGATGCCCCTCGATCCGATGACCGCGGGCCGACAGAGCATCGGATGGCGAGGCTGCCTACTTGAGGGGCTCGGGGGCCCGGTCGGTGGCGGCCGTGCGACGGACGCCGTCCCCGCTGAGTGAGAGCAGTTCCTCGAAAGCAGAGGGCTCGTCGACCGCCTCGTACAGCAGCGGGTGAGCCCGCAGCTTGACGGCGTAGGACGACAACGCCCGGCGGTACTGACCCACCGACGCCCACCGGGTGACCATCGCCCAGGTGGCGGGCTCGTCGGTCGACGGCCCGAGCGACCCGCCCTCGAAACCCGGGCATTCCGCCAGCGCCGTGAGCGCGTCACCCGCCCGGACAAGGAAGTCGCCGGCGTCGCCGGAGACATGGAAGCGCACGACGGCCATCACGGTCGGCAGTCTCCCCGACTTGCCAACCTCGAGCAGTGCAAGTGAGAATCACTCTCATGACGCACCTGGCTCTGGCGGCAACGGCAGCGTCGACGATCGGAATGCTCCCCGGCTGCGGTGACGACTCCGCATCCGCTCCGGCCGATGCCATGGTGGCCGCCGCGTTCTATCCGCTGGAGTACCTCGCCGAGCAGATCGGCGGGGACCAGGTCGCCGTCGTCGCCCTCACACGGCCGGGCGGCGGGCCACACGACCTGGAGCTGACCCCGGATCCGCTGGTCACGATGTACGACACGGACCTGGTCGTCTACCTGGCCGACTTCCAGCCCGCCCTCGATGCGGCGCTGGGGGAACGCTCAGGGCCCTCGGGTGCCGTTTCGACGCTGGCAACACGGGTCGCGACCGACGACGAACACGCCGAAGACGAGCACGCGGATGACGAGAACAGCAGGAGCGATCCGCGTTTCTGGAACGACCCCACGAGATTCGCCGCCGCCGGCCTCGTGGCCGAGGGACTCGCCGCCGCCGACCCCGACAACCGCGACGCCTACCTGGCCAACGCGGAATCACTTGCGGTCGAGCTCACCGCACTGGACGAGGAGGCCGAGGCCGCGCTCGCGTCGTGCGCGATCCGGACGCTCGTGACCGCACATGACGCGTTCGGTTACTTCGCGGATCGCTACGGTTTCGAGGTGTTGTCGATCGCCGGCATCAGCCCCGATACCGATCCGTCGGCGTCGCAACTCGCCGCCGTGACCGATGCGGTCCGCAGCGCGGGCGTCACCACGATCTACACCGAGACGCTGGTCTCAGCCGCAATTGCCCAGACCGTGGCCGACGAGACAGGTGCCGCCACCGCCGTGCTCGACCCCCTCGATGGATTGACGGACGAGTCGGCGGGCGCGGACTACCCCTCGGTGATGCGGGCCAATGTCGCCACGGTGGCGCAGGGGCAAGAATGCGAATGATGAGTCCGACCGAACGCCCGCTGCCTGCAGTGGCACAGCCTGCAGTGGCACTGCCTGCAGTGGCACAACCTGCAGTGGCACAACGGCCGGCAGCCGACGTCATTGCGGCACCGGCGCTGGTCGTCAGGAAGGCGACGATCGGCTACCGAGGGCGCCCGGTGGTGATCGACGCCGATCTCACCGTCGAGGTAGGCGAGGTGGTGGCGTTGCTCGGTGCCAACGGCTCCGGCAAGACCACCCTGGTCAGAGGTCTGGTCGGCCTGGCCGAACTGCTCAATGGCCACATCGAGGTCGCCGGTAGGCCGGTGTCGGCCCGGCTCGGCCGCAACTCGGTGCGCATCGGCTACGTCCCGCAACGCCTCAGCCCACCGGCCGGCATCCCCACCACCGCCATGGAGGTCGTCTCGACCGGGCTGCTGGCGCGGCGCACGCTGTGGGCTGCGGGTGGCTCGGCCAAGGCGAGGGTCCGGGCGGCATTGGCCGAGATCGGCCTCGCGGGCTTCGCGGGAACCCCGGTGTTCGAGCTCTCCGGCGGCCAGCAGCGCCGGGTCCTCATCGCGCGGGCACTGGTCGCCGACCCGGGCATCGTCATCCTCGACGAGCCGACCGCCGGCGTGGACCGGGCCGGCGTGATGTCCCTGGTCGCGACGCTCGCGGATCTCAAGGCTGCCGGCCGGACCCTGGTCGTGGTGACCCACGAAATCGACGTCTTCGGTGGCGTCGTGGATCGCACGGTGACCATGGTCGACGGTCACCTGATGCCAGGGGCGCCGCGGCAGGGCGACGTGGCGGGGAGCCACTGATGCTCGAGCTGCTGGACTACGGATTCATGCGGAGGGCCCTCGTCGCGGCTGTTCTGGTCGGCACCATTGCGCCGCTGGTGGGGGTCTTCGTGGTGCAGCGGCGGATGTCGCTCATCGGGGACGGGATGGGGCACGTGGCGCTCACCGGGGTGGCGGTCGGCCTGCTCACCGGGGCGGCCCCGGTCTGGACCGCCCTGGTCGCGGCCGTGGCCGCCGCCGTGCTGCTCGAAGCCGTTCGGGCAACCGGGCGGACCGGGGGTGACCTGGCCCTGGCGTTGCTCTTCTACAGCGGCATCGCCGGTGGGGTGGTCCTCGTCAGCCTGACGCCGAACGGCGGCGCGGCGAACCTCGTCGCCTACCTCTTCGGGTCGGTGACGACCACGACCTGGGCCGATCTCGCGGTGTTCGCCGGTCTGGCGGTCATCGTTCTGCTGATCCTGGCCGTCTGGGGCCGGGTGCTGTACGCCGTGAGCGAGGACGAGGAGTTCGCCATGGCGATCGGCCTGCCGGTACGGCTGGTCAACACCCTGTTGCTGGTACTGGTCGCGACGACCGTGGTGCTGTCGATGCGGGTCGTCGGCCTGTTGCTGATCAGCGCGCTGATGGTCGTACCGGTCGCCACCGCGAGGCTGTTCGCCCGATCCTTCGTCCGGACCCTGCTGCTTGCATCGGTGATCGGCGCTGTCGTGGCGGTGCTGGGGACGGCGGGCAGTTACTACACCGCGACACCGTCAGGCGGCTCGATCGTCCTGCTGGCGGTGGCAACGTTCCTGCTGGCGGCGGCGGCGGTCCTGGTCGCCCGCCGCGCTGCGGCCTGGCGACGCCGCCGTGCGCACCCTGACGCCCATGCCCACGTGCACGGTGGGCCGAACTGCGAACACCCCGCGGTGGCGCACGCCGATCATGTGGACTACCTGCATGATGGACACCGGCACTCACCCCGACTGACCCCGACAGGAGTGGACTACGACGAGCACTGAGATCCAGCGCGCGGGCAGCCCCGGTCCACCCGGCGACGGTGCGCGGCGGCGCACCTGGCAGCGGGCAGCCGTCGCCGCGGCCCTGCGCGATTCTGCCGAGTTCCAGTCCGCGCAGCAGCTCCACGCACGGCTAAGCGCCTCCGGTGAACGCGTCGGCCTGGCGACCGTCTACCGGTCGTTGCAGCTCATGGCCGAAGAGGGTGACGTCGACGTGGTGCGCAATCCCGACGGAGAGAGCACCTATCGTCGCTGCAGCGACGGCCATCACCATCACCTGACCTGCCGAGACTGTGGCCGGACCGTCGAGATCGACGGCGCGGCGGCCGAGGCGTGGGCGCTGACGGTATCGGCCGAACACGGATACACCGACGTCGAGCACGTCTTCGAGCTGTTCGGCCGATGCCGAGAGTGCGCACACCGGCCGGTCGTACACCAATGACCGGTTGAGGCGCGAGCTCAGTCGTAGGGATTCCCCGGCTCGCTGAACGGGCCTACGGTCTCCGCAGCCAGTTGTGGAATGGGCAGATCGGCCGTCTCCGGCGACGGCGCGAGCAAAGTCCCCGTGACGCTGATCCATTCATCGGTGGGCGGCGCGGGCACACCCGTGACACGAATCCGGTAGGCCACCCCGTCGGCGGCGCAGCATGCCAGCGAGATGCGGGCCACGTACCAGGCGTCCTCACCTTCGAGCGGCACCGCGAAACCGTCGATACGGACCCGACGGTCGAGGATCCCGGAATCGGCGTCGTAGAGGACCCGCTCGACCGCGTCGCGAGGAGTCAGGATCAGCGGATCACCGACTGGCAGCGGCGGGTACATGCTCGCGGCCGGCGCGACGGTCAATGACGACTCACGAAGTACCGCGTCCGCACCCAGCGCCGGCGGTGGGGACAGGTGGATCGCGACGACCGGCAGCAGCAGCAGCCAGGCGACCGCCGGTAGGTGTCCGCCCTCGGCATGACGCGTCTGAGATGTCGGAGCGCTGGTCGCCGACCACCAGCCGACGAAGCCCAGCGCGCAGATCACGCTGCCGGCAAGCAGCATCGGCAGCGCCATCGTGTCCTTGACGTAGTAGATGTACTCCCCGCTGACGAACAGCCGGATCAGGGCGCCCCCGATGAGCAACAGCAGGGTCGCGGCCAACGCCTTCCTCATGACGGTGCCTTCCTCACAGCAGAACCGCTCCCACCGCGAGCGCCATGACGACGGCCACAACGAACGTCAGCGGGGCGAAGCGGGCGGCGAACCTGCGGCCGAACCACCCGACCTGCATCGCGATCAGCTTCACGTCAACCATCGGCCCGACCACCATGAAGGCCAACTGTGCCGTCGGCGAGAACGCGGAGAAACTGGCCGCGACAAAGGCGTCGGCCTCCGAGCAGATGGCGATGATCACCGCGAGGAGTGCCAGCACCAGCACCGCCAGCAGCGGCTGCGACGCGACCGCATCGACGACCCCTGGCGGCACGACCACATTGACTGTCGCGGCGATGCCGGCGCCGACGACCAGGAACCCGCCCGCGTGCAGCAGGTCGTGCTCGGTCGTCGCCCGGAAACGGTCACGTCTCGAGCCCCCGCCAGCGGGGTCGGCCGGCAGCCGCAATAGACGCTCCGGAAAGAAGCGAGCCCACAGCAACGCGACCGTGCACGCCGCGGCGAGGGACGCGACGAAACGCGCCAGCACCATCTCCGGGTTTCCTGGGAAGGCCACCGCCGTGGCGATGAGGACGACGGGATTGATGGCCGGCGCAGACAGCAGGAATGCCAGTGCAGCCGCCTGCGGCACCCCCTGCCGCAGAAAACCTCCAGCCAGCGGAACAGAGGCGCACTCGCAACCGGGAAGGACTGCGCCCGAGAGTCCGGCGACACCGACTGCTGCGTACCGGTTGCGCGGCAGCGCTCGGGTGAGCCACCGGGCCGGCACATAGACCGTGAGGACGGCCGAGAGCACGACGCCCAAGACCAGGAATGGCAGCGCCTGCACAACGATGGCCACGAAGATCGTGGACCACGTGCTGAAACCTGGGGCGTCGAACTGCTGCACGATCCACGGCCGTGCCAGGAGCGCCACGAGCAGCCCCACCGCCAGCACGCCCGGACCGAAGAGCGGGTCGCGAACCACCCTGACCAACGCCCCACGCGGCCGCGGCGTGTCATCTGAGGACTGCGCCGGCGTCCCCGTCGGCGCACTCACGGGCTCACCTGGTCCAAGGCGCCCCCATAGCGCCGGTCGCGCCGGGCGTACTGCTCCACAGCCGCCCACAGGTTGCGGCGGTCGACGTCCGGCCACAGCTCGTCGGTGAAGATCAGTTCCGCGTAGGCGGACTGCCACAGCATGAAGTTGGAGATCCGTCGCTCGCCGGAGACCCGCCAGAACATGTCGACGTCCGGGAGGTCCGGCTCGTCGAGGTACCTCCCGACGGTCCACTCGTCGATCTTGTCGGGGTTCAGCCGCCCCGACTTGGCAGCCCGGGCGATGGCGGCTGCGGCGTCGGCGATCTCGGAGCGGCCGCCGTAGTTGACGCACATCGTCAGGGTGCAGACCGTGTTGTGCCGGGTGAGCCGTTCGGCCTCCTCCAACTCGTCGACGACGCTGGGCCACAGCCGCGGCCGGCGACCGGCCCACCGTACCCGCACCCCCCACGAGTGCATCTGGTTGCGACGACGGCGGATGACGTCGCGGTTGAAGTTCATCAGGAAGCGGACCTCGTCGGGGGAGCGCTTCCAGTTCTCGGTGCTGAAGGCATAGGCGCTGACATGCGTGATGCCCAGCTCGATGGCACCGGCCACGACCTCCAGCAGCGCCGCCTCCCCCATCCGGTGACCTTCGTTGCGGGGCAGGCCCCTGGCATTGGCCCACCTTCCGTTGCCGTCCATCACGACGGCGACGTGGGCGGGGACGAGGTCGGGGTGCAGGGCCGGCGGCCTCGCGCCGGAGGGATGCGGCGGCGGCGGGTCGGGCGCGGTGACCTCAACGGGCACGGGCACGGGCACGGGCACGACGTGACCGGCCGGCACGGTCCACTCGGTGCCGTTGCCCTCCGCCGGCAGCTGGACCGTGGTGCGCCGACCCACCCACCACCGTCGTCGCGACCCCTGGGAAGGCGCGGCGTCACCGCTCACGCCACGACCGCCCGCTCGACGAACCCGAACGAGCGCATGCTCGATTCGACGTTCCAGTGCAGCAGCGCCGCGACCACCCCCGCGGCCTGCCGGCGGCACCACCCGGCACTGGTCTCGGCCCGTGACCAGTCCCCCGCCAGCAACGAGCCGAGCAGGGTCATCGTCTGGGGGTCGACGGCGACCACCGCAGCGGGCGTGGCCGAGCGGCAGGGCGCGCACAACGCACCCCCGGCCGACACCGTCACGGCCGAGTGCGGCCCGGGCGCGGCGCAGCGGGCGCACTCGTCGAACGACGGGGAGTACCCGGCGGTAGCCAGCGCGCGCAGCACGAACGAGTCCAGCACCAGCCCCGGATCGCGCCCGGTCACGGCGAGCGCGTGCAGCCCGCCGACCAGTAATCCCAGCAGCGGCGGCGACGGCTCGCGCTCGACCGGCAACAGTTTCAGCGTCGTCTCCAGCATCGCGGTCCCGGTGGTGTAGCGGGTATAGCTGCCGCCCAGCCGCTCGCCATAGGCCGCGATCGTCTGTGCCTGGGTGACGACGTCGAGCGTTCGCCCGGTGTGCAGTTGCAGGTCCACATGGGTGAACGGTTCGAGTCGGGCACCGAAGCGGGAGGTGGTCCGCCGCACGCCCTTGGCGACCGCCCGCACCAGGCCGGTGTCGTGGGTGAACACCGTGACGATCCGGTCCGCCTCGCCCAGCTTGTGCGTCCGCAACACCACTCCGGCGTCGCGATACAGGCCCACGGGGGACAGTCTGTGCCATTGGGCGTCCGCAGCGCCGCATTTGGCCGAGCGCGTGGGAAGCGACACCGAGGCAGACATTCCGTCGCAGGGGTCGATGGTCGCCCGGGCGGCGTCGACGAGAGCCAGGTTGCGCGACAGCCGCGCCCGGGACGCCAGCACCTCCTGCAGGAACGCCTGCATCGACTGGCCCTGTCCCCGCGCGAGGTCCGCCGAGGGCGTCACGGATCTCGTCGGGCACTTCGCGGATCGAGATGTTCACCGCCACAGCGTCACGATGATCGCTAACGCTTGCATAGTGCCATCGCTTGCTCCTGTGAACGACAGAAGGGTCATCACTCTGTGGATACCCCTCGGGCTGGTCGCGTCAGTCTCGGTACCCCCCCGGGGAGCCAACCGGTCGAGCTCATCGAAGATCTCGGTGACGTCGAGCCGGGCGGGGCCGATGTCGACGTATCCTCCGTCGCCCACCCGCACCGTGTGCCAGCCGATGTCGACCGCCGTCCGCAGTTCCAGGTACCGCAGGTCCGGGTCGGCCAGCAGATACCCCTGGATGCTCGGTAACCGTCGGTAGGCCAGCGACTTCTCTCGGTCGTCAGTAGTGGCGGTGCTCGGTGATCTGATCTCTACCACCCACTCGGCGTCCGTGTCGTAGCGTCGGTCGTCGATGGGTCGGCAGGTTACGTAGATGTCGGGATAGTAGACCGATCCCTCGGGCGTCCGGATCTTGCTGTCGTGGGTGTGGACGCGGCAACCGCGAGGCAAGAAGCCCGCGTCCAGACGAACGTTGATCGCCTGAGCCAGCAGACCCTGCCGCAGTACCGCCCCGCTCATCGCGTAGACGTGCCCGCCCACATACTCATGGCGCACGTCGGCCAGCGCCTCGAACCGCAGGTACTCCTCGAAGCTGAGGGTGGGGATCACCTCCGCTGCACCGCTCACTCGGCCGGCGTACGGCGCCTCAGTCGCGCAATGCCCGGTTCACCGCCGACACCACAGCCTTGAGGGACGCGACGACGATGTTGGGGTCGATGCCCACACCCCACAGCACCTGCCCACCGACGGCGCACTCGACGTACGCCGCGGCGGTCGCGTCGCCCCCGGCGGACATCGCGTGTTCGGCGTAGTCGAGGACCCGGACGTCGACGTCAAGCGCCGACAGGGCGGCACAGAACGCCGCGATCGGCCCGTTGCCGGTGGCCGAGAGCCGGACGTCGGCCTCGACGTCTCGCAGATCCACGACCAGTCGGTCCTGGGAGTCAACGGTCGAGGTCTGTTCCAGGCCGCGCAGCTCGAACCGCCCCCAGGCCTGGACACCGTCGCCGGCCGGCAGGTACTCGTCGGAGAAGATCCGCCACAGCTCCGCCGCGGTGATCTCGCCCCCCGTGGCGTCGGCATGCCGCTGTACCACCCCGCTCAGCTCGATCTGCAGCCGGCGGGGCAGGTCGAGGTTGCGCTCGGCCTTCATCAGGTAGGCGACCCCACCCTTGCCTGACTGACTGTTGACCCGGATCACTGCCTCGTAGCTGCGGCCGAGATCCTTGGGGTCGACCGGCAGGTACGGCACCGCCCAGGTGAAGCTCTCGACCGGTACGCCGGCGGCGGCGGCGTCACGTTCCAGCCAGTCGAAGCCCTTCTTGATCGCGTCCTGGTGGGAACCGGAGAATGCCGTGAAGACCAGGTCGCCGCCGTAGGGGTGGCGCGGGTGGACGGCCAGCTGGTTGCAGTACTCGACCGTTCGGCGGATCTCGTCGATGTCGGAGATGTCGACCTGCGGGTCGATGCCCTGGCCCAGCAGGTTCCCTGCCAGCGTCACCAGGCAGACGTTGCCGGTCCGCTCCCCGTTGCCGAACAGGCAGCCCTCGATCCGGTCCGCGCCCGCCAGGTAACCGAGCTCGGCGGCGGCGACAGCCGAGCCTCGGTCGTTGTGCGGGTGCAAGCTGAGCACGACCGAAGGGCGGCGCGCCAGGTGGCGGTGCATCCACTCGATGGAGTCCGCGTAGACGTTGGGAGTCGCCATCTCGACCGTGGCGGGCAGGTTGATGATGACGGGGCGGTCGGGGCTGGCCTCGAAGACCTCGATGACCTCATTGCACACCCGGGCCGCGAACTCCAGTTCGGTGCCCGTGTAGGACTCCGGGGAGTACTCGAAGAACACCTGCGTGTCCGGCAGCTCGTCGGCGTACTTCAGACACAACCGGGCGCCCGTGGTGGCGATGTCCGCGATGCCGTCGGTGTCCAGGCCGAAAACCACCCGCCGCTGCAGCACCGACGTCGAGTTGTAGAGGTGGACGATCGCCTTGGTGGCGCCGCGGATCGACTCGTACGTCCGCTCGATGAGATGCTCACGGGCCTGGGTCAGCACCTGGATCGTCACGTCGTCGGGGATGAGGTCGCTGTCGATCAGCGACCGGACGAAGTCGAAGTCGGTCTGACTGGCGGACGGGAACCCGACCTCGATCTCCTTGTAGCCCATCCGGACCAGGAGGTCGAACATCCGTCTCTTGCGTTCGACGTCCATCGGGTCGATGAGCGCCTGGTTGCCGTCACGGAGGTCGACGGCGCACCATCGCGGTGCGGCGCTCATCCGCCGGTCGGGCCAGGTCCGATCGGGGAGATCGACGGTGATCTGCTCGTGGAAGGGGACGTATCGGGACACGGGCAGCGTTGTGAGCAGCTGCTGGCCTAGTACGTGGTACTGCATCGGGGCGCCTCTGCTCTGATCGCTGCCGGTACGGCGGGTGGAAGGCGGTCGGCAGGCGGCACCCCCGCGTCGGGTCAGCCGACCTGGCGGGACCCGACGCGGCAGCTGAGGAGGAGCTGCAGTGCTGACATCCCTCATAATCCTACACGCGGTCGATACGGGCTTAGGCCCGTAACGCCCGCACCGGTTCGACAGCGGCAGCCCGCAAGGACGGATAAACGCCCGCGAGCGCTCCGACTACCGCACCCAGGACAGGCCCCGCGAGGTCATATCCGGGGTCCAGGACGGCGGTCCATGACCGTGACACCGCGACGACGAGCACGATCAGCACACCCGCGGAACTCCCCACCACTCCCCCTCGGCGTCGGCGCCACCCCCGGCCGCCTGGCGGTCAGGCGGTCCGTTCACGGCAACGCACGGCCACCTCCGCGATCGGTCGCTTGGAAAGTTGGACGGTCAAGCCGGCGCAAGTACCGGCAGGCCCAGTTCGGTCGCGGCGGCCGCCAGTTCGACGTCGTACGTCACGAATGCGTCCATCTCGGTCAGGAATGGATCCGCGGTAGCGAGATGGATCGCCCCCAGGGAGCCGAGCCGGCGGATCCCGTAAGCGCGTGCCCGGGCGAGCACCGGGCTCGTCACGTCGACCAGATACAAGCCGCGCAACGCCTGGCCGGTGATGTACGGCACCCGCTCGTGATCGATGTTCGCGCGCAGCAACGTCCGGCTGATCTCCAGCGCGGCCAAGTTACTCGTGAGGATTTCGGCTTCGGTAGGTAGCGCGCGGCGCCAGGTCCGCAATGCCTCCGTTTCCCGTTCCCGCTTGACGAACTTGAGCAGAGCGCTGGAATCGACATAGATCACCCGCGCTCCGCATTGCGGTCGGCGATGAGGAGCCCGCTGAGGCTCTGGTCATCCGGCGCCAGGTCGTCGATCAGGTCCGGCATTCCCTGTTCCGCCGGGGCCGTCGCCTCCCCCGACACGACGAGGCGATGCAGCCTGCCCGGCAGCTCTACCTCGGGAATCATCCTCAGAATCGGCCGCCCCCGGTCGGTGACCTGAATCGACTCACCCGCCCTGACGCGAGCTACTGCCCGCGAGGGGTTCTGGTTCAGCTCCCTCAATCCAATGGTCTCCATCCGCCCAC